>DPVW01000101.1:0-3329 GCA_003529325.1 Candidatus Latescibacterota bacterium
AGACCGGACTGGAGAATGTAGCGTAACTGCCTGTTGGCTCTCATGTTGAGTTAGTAAAAGACTCTACTCAGGAGCTCTTTTGAGCAAAATCGGTCAGCGGATTTCTGCCGGTGGCTGACCAGGCTGTGACCAATATCACAAAGGAGATGGGATCCGTTGCCGACCTAGTCAGAGAGAGGTGGGCGAGAATAACCGAATTGCGCCCGTCCAGGTCGAGAGCTGGCACGGTATTAGCTGAAGTTTTGGTAGACGATGACCCACCCTATCGTGCTCAACAAGGAGGGAGACCAATGCCACAGTTTCGGTACAAGGAAGCCCAGGGAAGCGCCGACGAGATCACCGTCATCGAGGACAAGGGCATGTTCGTCAAAGACGGTAAAGGGAACTGGTCACCAGGTTTCGAATTCATCGACAGTCACACGGTGAAGGCTCATCCCTTCATCATCGATGCCCTGCTCGAAGACGCGGAGCGTCTGTGGACGATGGACGAGGTGCTACAACAGCTCGATGGTGGCACCACAGTAGCCTGAAGAGTTCAAGCGTCTTCTCCCCGTAGACGCGTATGTACCTGCACCTCCCCGTGCAAGGTGCGATGTACAGGACAGTGGTCGGCGATGAAACCCATCAACCACAACGGTGCGTGGTGGCGATGGCCCCGTCGCCCATCGCCACCATCGAGGTATGGGTTGCCCTGGGTCCAGTGCCATGACCTGCTCGGCGACGACGAGCAGGCGCTCAAGCCAGCCCGGTGCCGGAAGGCGCGCTCATCTTCACCCGTCAGATCGGCGACCATCGTCACAAGTCAAGAACCATATCTAGATTGTTAAGGCCTTTCACACCGAAGTCGCCCACGTGGCGGAAACCGAACTTGCGATAGAAGTGCTGGGCCCGGGGGTTGTCGCTCCGTACGCCACCCCACAATACCAGCTGTCGCCGTCCGAGTCGACGCAGTGATGTCGCCAGGTGGGCGAACAGGGCGCTACCCAGCCCTCGACTCTGCCAGGCATCAGCGATGCAGGGCGCAAAGGTGCAGCACTCCTGTTCTGTGAGTGGATGACCGTGGTCGATGTAGCGTTGGCGATCGCCATCGCGAAGCCCAACTTGTACCAGGAAGTACCCGGCAATGGCATGCGATTCTGCGTCGTCGGGATCGTTGACGATGGCGACAAAGGGCAGCAGTTGATCGCAATCGATGCTGCCACAGAGTAGAGCAGCATGTGCCGCATGCAGTGGATGGGGTCCGTACATACCGCGTACCGATGGGCCCAGATTATCGAAATACAGACCGAGCCGATCGCCGTCGTCGGAGCGCAACAACCGTGCTGTAAAGGGTGAACCGCCGGCGGTGTGCAGGTCGCAGGTGAACTGCTCCGGTTCCCGCGCCAGGTCGTCGAGGGAGAGTGGCCCGTTCACAGACCGGGATACCAGCGTTCAGCGTTGCGACCCAGCAGGTCGGGTAAGGTGTCTGAGCCCAGACCCAACCCGGAGATCGTACGATCGCGGAACTGCATCGGTCCGTCTTGACCGTACCATGCCAGCTCGGTGGCGATCCGATTTTGTGTAGCTGGTCCCTTGGTCGCCACAGTGTCGGTCGCCAGCGTCGACCAGGGCGTGTCATCGACGAGGTCGGTGCCAAAGAGAATGCGATCCCGATATCGTTCGACGAAGGCCCGGACTTTGGCTGGTTCCTGCAAGGCGAGATCGAGGAGTCGAGCCGAAGTGTCGACGGCGAAGTTCGGGAACTCATCGAGACGCTGGGCGACGGCGTCGACATCGTACTCCAGGCTGGCCAGATGGGCGCCGACGACACGCAGCTGTGGGTGTCCGGCGACCATTCGATCGCGGGCGTCGATGATGGCCTGATGAGAGGGCATGTCCTGGCGGCCGTACATATGCCACTGTGGATTCTGACTGTAGTAGCCGTAGTGCGGATCCTCTGGATTATCGAGTGGCAGCCAACAGGAGCGGGGCTCACCAATGTGCAGTAGCAGCGTGGTGCCTTTGGCGGCGAGAAATTCGTAGATCGGGTCGTAGAGGGGATCGTCCACCATCAGGTATTCCCCTGACGGTTTGAGGACTTCCATGCCGACGTTCTTCCAGATCTTCACCCCCACGGCGCCGGCTGCCAATTCGGCGTCGACTTCCGCGATGCAGCGGTCGACATATCCATTCTCGAGATTGCCATCAGCATCCCACGTGGGCAGATCGAAGCCGGCGACCCAGGCAAAATGGTTCGGATGCTGTCTGGCGAGAGTGCGAAAGACGTCGGTGCGGGCCCGCCACTTCTCCCGGTCGGGTTGTGGCACGGAGATATTGAGCAGTTTGAGGTCAAGACCAGCCAGCAACTGCAGACCAATATCGCCATCGCAGGCCAGGTGCAGGTGCGCGTCGATGTGGGTCGCCATGATGATTCTCAGTCTCCCGGGCCGCCCCAGGAGGCGGTGCCAATGGCAAAGTATTTGTGCGCGAATGGGGGTTTGGGTCTGGCGCCGTACCAGATACGCCAGCGCCCATCGGGGGTACGGATAACGGTCTGGCTTGTCGTATAGTGCGACTCCCAATCCCGTGCTCCGTCGGGTCCGAAGATGGGGTTGTGTGTGCTCTTCTGCCAGGATGTGCCGTCCCGACTGACGGCGACACCGAGGGCGGTCATCATCGGGTCCATCTGTGAGTAGCTGCCGTACCACATGACGAACAGATCCTGTTCCGGGTTGAGCACATAGGGGTAGAACAATCGTCCGTGCTCCCAGTCCTGGTCGACGGTGACACAGGGTTCGGCATCGACATCCCAACAGCTGCCATCGGTGCTGGTGGCATGCCGGACACTCCAGGGTTCGGCGGTTACGTCAGAGTACCAGAGATGATAGGTCGCCCCCACCTTCAGCACGCTGGGAGCATAACAGTTCTCAAGTTGTGCTGTCGACGGTTGATCCCAGGTGAAGCCATCGCCGCTGGTGGTGTCGTGCAACGTATGGCGACCCGTGCCAGCGGCGAAGTGGGAGGAGGAGAACCACAGGCGCAGACGATCGATTTCGCGCACGACCTCACCACACCCCCGGCGCAGCAGCGCCGGCGTCAGGACCGAGTGGGCGTCGTCGCCGACTTCGAAAATCGGCCACTCCGGATGTTTGCGGAAGTGTATCCCATCGGTACTGGAGGCGTGACCCAGGCGAAATACCCTACCCACCACATCACCTTGAGACCCCGGGTAATACAGGCGATACTGGCCCTCTTCGAACAAGGCGCAGGGGGCGAACAGATGCATGTCATCGAAGGCCCCCTCAGCCCCCAGGCCAAGCACCGGGTCGGCGTCGCCATCACGCTGCCAG
>DPVW01000101.1:3506-3652 GCA_003529325.1 Candidatus Latescibacterota bacterium
TCGGCGTCGCCATCACGCTGCCAGTCTTGCGGCTGCAGCCAACGGTCGTAGGAGGTCGACATCGGTCAGTCCCCCGGCATCGATTGTGGATACCTGCGTTGCCAGCCCCGCTGCCCGAAGGCGGGACTGTCCCACAACGGCTCAGT
>DPVW01000101.1:3965-4186 GCA_003529325.1 Candidatus Latescibacterota bacterium
AACGGCTCGTGGGCGACGACGCGCTCGGAGTGTGCCGCCTGCATGGAGCGCAACATGCGAGTGGTGAGTTCTCCATCCAGACGCCGGGCAATCTGACGGCCCACGTCGGTGTCGGCGAGGTCGTCGATCTCCTGTGGGTCGGCGTCCCGTCGGAAGAGCATCTGTTCGCCGCCGGCATACTTCACCCACTTGAATCGACCGTCAAAAATCATGCAGGCATT
>DPVW01000101.1:4504-4663 GCA_003529325.1 Candidatus Latescibacterota bacterium
CCGAGAAAACCAAAGATGCGCTCCCGTCCGGCCCCCTGCAGACCGAGTCCGGGTAGTGGCACCGAGTCATACCATGGCGGCAAGTCGACACCCGCAAAGCGCAGCAGGGTCGCTGTCACGTCCTCCAACGAAACGAGAGACTCGTTGACGCTGCGACAA
>DPVW01000021.1 GCA_003529325.1 Candidatus Latescibacterota bacterium
GGGCAGGTCTGTCGGCTGGTGGCGCGTATGCGGACATGACTGGCGGGCCGAGGGGCGAACTCGACGCCGAAGGATTCGGTGAATATCGGTCCCTGGTGCTCGTCGGCGCTGGCCTGTACCGATCCGACTTGCTCCCAGGTGACACCATCGGTCGACAGCTCCACTTCGAGCTGGAGGGGTAGCCAGATCCAAGAACCGATGGACTGCAGGAAATCCACGGCGACGCTCTGCACGGGGGTCACCGGGCCCAGTTCGATGATGGCCTCCAAGTGTTTGCCTTCCCAGCCGAGCCAGGCGAAGCTGTGGTCAACGGGGCCGTGGAGACCGTCGAGTAGGGTTGCGGCGCCATCGGCGGGATACTTCGGGTCGAAGGGTATCGTGAAGGTGAGGGGACGGCCCACGGCCAGGTGATCGACGGGTACGCGTTCGAGTACGGCGCGGTAGCGTTGTCCGTATTCGACCGGTGTCGTGTGCCATTCGTGTACCCGAGTGACGCCCTGCTCCACGGCGTTGGCGACAAAGTCGCCGACACGGGTAAGGACTTCGGCACGAGGTTGCCAGTCACCGGTGGCGTTTCGTTCGAACAGGCCGTCCTCGTCGCTGGCGCGAGTCTTGGCCTGCTCCAACCAGGTGAAGTACAATGGCTGACGCGCCCAGCGCACACGTTTACGGAAGAGTTCGTCATCGGCGACGGCCGCTTCCGCAGCATCGAACTGGGCATTGTAGGTCGCCATCAACGCCGGTGTGAGATACGATTTTGAGGCGCTGATGGGATTGCCGAAGATACCGAGACCCGCGCCGGAGGCTTCGAGGGCGTCGTGTTGGGTGTCGATGTAGTCGCGCAGGTGGGGTGCGGCGGCGGCCCCGTAGTAGCCAGCGAGGAAGTCATCGATGAGCCAGTCGATGTCAGCATCGGGATTCCACAGCAGCTTGGCGATCAGATAAGCCCGCAATTCGGCCCATTCGCCGCCGATCTCACGGTTGCCTTGCTGAAAGTGGGCGATGGCGGAATTGTCTACGAAATAACGCAGGTTGGGTTGCAGCACGCGCAGGTTGGGGAAGGGACTGATGAGATTGGAGAATTGGATCACGTAGTCCCAGATCAACAGCCGGTCCGTGATCCGTGCCCAATCCTCTAGTTCTGCTCGAAATGTGGCGGCAGAAGGATCGGTCGCTACCGGCCTGGATCGGTTCAACTCGATCGGTGCCAGCACGACGAGGACATTGTCGGCGGGTCGCAGACTCTTTGGGGCCTTGCGCGAGTACTGGTAGGCGAGGGTGGAAATCGTCTTGGTGGGAAATTCGCCGGCGACTCGGTTGATGAAGGCCATGAGGGCACCGGAGTGTGCCTCCTGCTCGGCATCGATGGCGGCACAACGATCACAGGTACAATACCCATGGGTGTCGTTCTGGCTGACGGACCAATACTTCTTCTCGGGTTCCGCCTCGATGCGCTGCCGCAAGTTGGTGACCAGCAGCTGAAACATGCCTTCATTGGTCAGACACAACTGACCATTCGGAATGCGCCGACCCGCGACTTGGGCAAACCACTCAGGGTGGGCCTCGAAATGTTCACCCGGCGGTACTAGACCAGCAAAGGTGTGGACCCACAGCCCCCACTCCTCGGCGTGACGATCTAGTTTATGCCACTCACAAAAGGCGGGGTCCCAGGTGTCGCGATAGAAGTCCTCACGAAATTCGATCGGTGGCTGTTGCACGATGTCGAGGCCGTCCGGGATCTCGAGCTGCTCTACAGCTGGCGGGACGAAGGCGTCGGCGGCGTAGAATCGAAAGCCCACGTGGTCCTCAAGGAAGGTTGATGCACCATAGATCACCCCTTTATCGGAGCCACCTACCAGCACCAGTCGGCCGGCAACCGTACGCAGGATGAAGCCGTCCTCACCCAATGCATCAACATCGACATCGACCCCGAGTTGGCGGGTGCGGGAACTGAGCCCGATGAGGATGTCGCCAGCGACTGTAGGCGCTGAGTCGCTGACGATCTGAATCTCAGCGTGCGTCAACGAGCCGAGATGTTCGGCGAGCAGTTCAGCAGCGCGAGATTGTGCGACAGTCGGGGAATCCGGCAACACGATCTGCGTCGGCAAGGATGGCTCCCGGGACAGGGTGAACAGGTTGGGGCCGCCGCATCCAAGCAGGTGGAACCCAAGCCAGCACAAGGTTGACAACAACCGACGACTGCAGCGAATGGAAGTTCGGGGGATGGCGACCAATGAGGTTTTCCGGAAACGGGGTGGACGGAGTCTATCTTGGAAAACTTGCAGGACCCAAGTATAAGGAGCCCAAAATGGTAGAAACGTCAGAAAACAGAATGCACCCAAGCCCGGAAACCCCTGCCGAAGGGTCTCTCCAGTGACCGGGTCGGCGGCGCGGGATCGTTGGGAGGCTGAGTATGGCGAGCCGGGTTACGAACCAAATCGGGAAGCGACGCCATTTCTTGTGGAAACCCTTGGTTCCGAAGCGCCCGGTCTCGCCCTCTGTCTGGCTGCCGGCGC
>DPVW01000286.1:0-6251 GCA_003529325.1 Candidatus Latescibacterota bacterium
AATCTGGGCTATATTCCTTTCAACAGGGTCTGCCGGACCTGTTCGGCAACGTAGGTGAACTAGAACAGGTCTTCTTCAACCTGCTCCTCAATGCCGAGAATGCCATGTCTGCAAGTGGCGGCGGTCACCTCGTCATCGACGCCCGTCGCCAAGAGGATGGCCTTGAAATCCGATTTCAGGATGACGGACCAGGCATTTCCGCACAACACACCGACAGGATTTTCGAGCTCTTCTTTACAACCCGTGCCGACAGCGGTGGCACGGGACTCGGACTGGCCGTCAGCTACAGGATTGTCGAAAACCACGGTGGCACGATGACCGTAGAAAGCGAACCTGGTGAGGGGGCATGTTTCATCATTCGCTTGGCGGTACCCCCAGTATCTGATGATAAAAAAACTCACACAACCTGAGTGATCGATGACAATCGATTCTACCTTGCAGGTGATCTTCGTCGATGCCCTGTTCCTCTGTCTTGCCGCCGGACTGGCGCTCTGGTTTCGGGCCTGGTTACAGGAGCAGCAGCGGCGCATGGATCGGCGTCTTGAGGCATTAGAAGAGCAACATCAGGGATTGGAACGCCTCGGTGAGCGTCTCAGCAGTGCCTGCCGGCACCTCGAACGGCCCACGCCGGCTGTGGAGGCCATCCGACCTGGTACACGTGTGGAACGTCTGCCCGTGGTGCCGCGCAAGGCTACGGTCGAATTGCCGACGCCCGCGCCGCCGGTTCCGGACAGTGATCGACAGGTGCCCGCTCCCGAGGTCGCCGATCCTCGTTCTGCCCCCGAACTTCGTCGTCGTGTCGATACACCGGCTGCGCGCGCTGACCGTCAATGGGAAGAGCTCACCGACCGCAGTCGCGAGGCCTATCGGCGCGCCCGTGATCTGCTTGAGCAGGGCGTACCGGCCAACGACATTGCCCGCGAGGTCGGACTCGGCGTGGCGGAGGTGAACGTGCTGAAGAGGATGCGGGACGCTGGGCGGCATTGACCGGTGATTCTCAGACGGGCGGTGCTCCAATGCCGCCTGTCCGGCATGACTGCGTCATGCCTACGAAGGGGGGCCGGCTCGCAGGATTAGTTCCCGTCTACAGCAGTCTCTTCAGCTCCTCCAGCAGGCGATCGATCTCGTTGTCGGTGCCGATCGTGATTCGCAAACAGTCTGTCAGTCTGGGATCGTCGGGGAAGTAGCGGACCAGGATGCCACGCTCCTTTAGCTTTGCGTACAATCTGCCGGCGTCGTTATCGGAGGGGGCGCGGGCGAGTACGAAATTGGCCTCGGAGTCCCATATGTGAAAACCGAGCTGGCGCAACGATGTTACCAGCCTGCCTCGCGTTGAGATGATGCGTTTGGCATTGGTCTGCATCCAACCGATATCGTCGAGTGCGGCTTCGGCGGCGATTTGGCTGAGACTATTCAGATTGTAGTGTTCCTTCACCTTCCACATGCCGGCAATCACGCCGGCAGAAGCCGCGCAGAAACCGATCCGCATGCCGGCGAGCGAAAAGGACTTCGACAGCGTGCGCATGATGATGACGTTGTCGTGCCGCCGTACGAGGTCGAGGGCGCCGGTGCCGGAGAAGTCGACATAGGCTTCATCGACGACGAGAATGCCCCCCACTTGACTTGCGATGTCGTCGAGCTTGGCGCTGGACGTGGCCGTACCGGATGGTGAATTCGGGTTGGCTACGAAGGTCAGGACGGCATCTGCCTTGGCCAGACTCTCCGGCAGCTGGTAGTCGTCGCCAAATTCGACGGTGATGGTCTGTGCCGCCTGCAGGTCGATCAATTTTTGATAGTAGGGATAACTCGGGCAAGCAAAGGCAACCCTGTCCCCGGCGCCGGCGAAACAACGCACCGCGACGTTGAGCAACTCGTCGGAGCCGTTGCCGACGAGGAACTGCTCTATGGGCAGGTTGAACAAAGCCGACAGGCGCTGGCGAATGCCGGTGGCAGCCGCATCCGGGTAGCGTCGCAAGCCCTCGCCAATGGCGGCACGGAGCCGCCCCATGACCAGCGGTGAAGCGGGGTATGGGTTTTCGTTGGTGTTGAGCTTGATCGTATTGCTGTCGCGCGGTTGTTCCCCGGGCAAATAGCCTGTCATACTGGCGATGTGGGGCAGAAACTGGGGGGTGGGGGACATGGCGTGCTTCATCCTGGCAACAACGGTTGGGGGACCCGAACATACCGGGCCGCCTCGTTCAGTGTCAACGAAGGAGAACAAGTCGTGCACTTGAGGCTCACCGAGCGAGAACTTCGCATGGTCCTCGATTGGCGTCGCCAGGGCGCCTTCTTTCCGGATGAGGACCGGGTACTGCGCAAGCTACGGCATGCCCTGGAGCAGAAAGCTCCGGCGCAACTCAGCCGACTGCAGATCCAGATCATACATGGTTGGGCAGAAGAACAGTTGGGGGGCCCCTATGGGGGTGGAGAAGTGCTGAATCCGGAGGAAGCAGTTCTGTTCGGCAAGATCCGCGACGCCCTCGGGTATGGGGACCGATCGTAGGGTGCAACCGAACCGCTGTCCAAGTTGCCATCCGCCGACCAGGTAATCTTTGCTAGACGGAAGGGTCGATCTG
The DNA here is from genome assembly GCA_003529325.1 of Candidatus Latescibacterota bacterium. Classification (GTDB taxonomy): domain Bacteria; phylum Latescibacterota; class UBA2968; order UBA8231; family UBA8231; genus UBA8231. The sequence goes on from DPVW01000286.1 coordinate 2,577, forward strand.
GGGTGATTCGTCGTCTGGATCCCCCATCGATTCATCGACTCTCTGTACTTCCGTCACCCCCTTCACGCCATGCAGTTTCTTGATCAGGCCCTGAAGTTGGCGCGTGTTGTGCACGTCAACCCAGAACCTGTCTTCTGCCAGGTGGGCGATGGTACGTGTCTTGCAACCGGCGATATTTGCCTTCGAGTCCGAGATGACCCGGGTGACATCGGAGAGGAAGAATTTGCGGTCATTGCCGCAGACGCGCAGCTGCACGGTAAAGGCCAGCTCCTCCTCGAGATCCCAGGCAACAGGTGTCATGCGTTCCGGGTCTTGCGCCACGTCGGCAATGTTGTGGCAGTCCGTTCGGTGCACGGAGATTCCGCGACCTCGGGTGATCAGGCCGATGATGGAATCGCCAGGGATCGGCGTGCAGCATTTGCCGAATTGGATCATCATGTCGTGCATGCCCTGGATGCGGATTCCACGACGGTCCCGAAACAGGGGACGGACCCGACGCTTGGGCTGGTCCGGCATGAGACGATTGATAATACGACTCACGGAAAGTTCACCGGAGCCGATGCCGGCATAGAGGTGCTCGATGTCGGCCAACTCCAATTCGGTGGCCAGCTCGGTCAAGGCCTCAGGTCCCAGACGGTGTCGATACCGTTTGATCTCCCGCTCAAGAATCTCCTGCCCCAGACGAACACTCTGCGAGAAGCTCTCTTCCTTCAACCAACGACGAATGGCCTGACGAGCCTTCGCCGTCTTGACCAATTCAAGCCAGGACTGGCTTGGCCTCTGGTGGGGTGAGGTGATAATCTGCACCGAGTCACCACTGTCGAGGGCGGCACTCAGGGGTACGATCTGACCGTTTACCTTTGCCGTCAGACAGTGCAGACCGACGTCGGTGTGGATGGCAAATGCAAAGTCGATGGGGGAAGCCGTCTTCGGCAGCTGGTGCAGGTCGCCTTTCGGGGTAAATACAAAGATCTCGTCCTGGAACAACTCGATCTTCAGATTTTCCATGAATTCCACCGGATCGGTGGAGTCACGCTGCCAGTCGAGGATCTGACGCAGCCAGGCCATCTGTTGGTTCAACTCGTCGCGATCGTCAGATCCACCCTTGTAGCGCCAGTGAGCGGCGATGCCGATCTCCGCCGTATGGTGCATCTCCCAGGTGCGGATCTGCACTTCCACCGGCATGCCTCTTGGGCCGATGACAGTGGTATGCAGAGATTGGTACATGTTGGTCTTCGGCGTTGCGATGTAGTCCTTGAAGCGATCCGGGTGAGGCCGAAACAGCGTGTGTACCAGACCGAGTGTGTGATAACATTCACGTACCGTGCCGACGATGATGCGCACCGCTGCAAGGTCGTAGATCTCTTCAAATGGCTTCTTGCGAGAATGCATCTTGTTGAAGATGCTATAGAAATTTTTCGGCCGGCCCGTGATCTCGGCGTTGATGTCGTTGCGCTGTAATTCCTCTGCCAGGGGACGCCTGAATTCATCGATCAGGGCCTCGCGCTCTTCGCGGCGCATGGCGACCTTGTCGCGAATTTCTGCGTACGACTCTGCCTCAAGGAACTTCAGCGAACGGTCTTCCAGTTCCCAACGGATGCGCGCCACACCGAGTCGATGGGCGAGTGGCGCGTAGACCTCCATCGTCTCATGCGCAATCCGTTGTTGTTGATCGGCGCCGAGGGCATCGAGGGTACGCATGTTGTGCAGCCTATCGGCGAACTTCACAAGGATGACGCGGATGTCCTCGACCATGGACAGCAGCATCTTGCGATAGGTCTCGGCCTGCCGCGCCTCGCGGCTTTCAAACTGGAAGCGCTCGATCTTCGTGACACCATCGACGAGAGCGGCGATCTTGTCGCCAAACTCCGTGCTGATGCCTGCAAGCGTAATGGAGGTATCCTCGAGGACATCGTGCAGCAGGCCGGCGGCGACGGTCGTAGAGTCGAGACGCAACTGGGCAAGGATCCTGGAAACCTCGACACTGTGCTGCAGGAATGGCTCCCCGGACTTGCGGGTCTGGCCCTTGTGGGCGACAAGAGCGAAGTGGTAGGCCCGTACGATGAGGTCGTAGTCGGCGGACTCATTGGAGGAGGCGACCTCGATGAGAAGCATCTGCAACTGCAGATGGTCACGCGCCGCTTCCAAGTGCGTATCTAGATCGGCGCGACCGGAGGGGATGCCAGCTACCTGGCTGCTCTCGAGGGCGGCAAGGGCACTCTGAGGTTCGTCGAGTGACGGGCCGCCGATGCTATCGGGGGGGTGGTGATGTGTCATGGCTCTGATCAATATACTCAAAGCCTACCCGGCCCGACAACCGCAGATTGGGCTTAGTCCAAGCCCAACAGCGAGTTAGCTCTGTCAGAGGGCCCTATGGCGGTGTGGATGGAATATGGTAAATCCAGATCGTGTGGCCGATGCGAGCGACTGGTTCGTAGAGTTTCAACCAGTCGAACAGGCCCTTGCCGTGACCATACATGTCCATATACACGCCGACCCGGTTGGTCACCGAGATGGCCAGCCAACCCGTGGTGGGCAACTCGACGGATGTGGTCCCGTGGTTGGGTAGTATGTAGCTGGGAAGCCAGTCGTATTCGAGGTCGTACAATGCCGGGTCGGCGGAGCCAAAGTAGCTCAGCTTGATACGTGCCACACCTTGCTCGTCCATCCACGTCTTGAGCCCCTTCAAGTCCTGACCCCAGTCCAGATTGGAGTCAACGAGGATGCGATGACCACCATCGGGACCTCCTGTCAATTCATTGAAATAGGCCAGATGGTCCGGGTGGATACGGGTCACGGTGAGCAGCAGGGCGGCGCACAAACCAAGTATGGCATGCCGTCGCCAGGCCGGGGCCGTGCGCCAGGCGGTGCGAATCGCCGCCCCGGTGACGACGAACAAGAATGGATAAACGGGTAGCAGATAACGGAGACCGATGGCCTTGCCCTCCGACAGAACAAAGGCGGTGAAGAACAGGACCGGCGGCACGAGCAGGAGTCCGTGATCCCAGGATCTTGCCCGATCCTGTAGCAACCGCAAGACGCCCCAAGCGCTGAGCAGCAACGTCGGCACCGGGGTCTTGACCAGGAAGGCTGCGGGGAAGTAGTACCACCAGCCTTCTGTGGAGTATTGGCCAGCAAGAAAGGCCTCATGTCCGGAAGACAGATCCCACAACTGGGAGGTGAGCACCGTCCAGAAGGGCATGATGCGAAAGCCATACAACAGCCACAGGATCGTCATCGCCGTGAGGGCGAGTGCGACACCCGCCACGGCAGCGCCCACCCAAGGACGGAGACGCGCTACGGGCACCCAACCTGCCCAACGCCCCAGACGGCTGCGGACGGCATCAGGTCCATTGAGGGCCGTCCAGCACAACAGCACGGCCGTTGTCGGACCCCAGAGCAGGGCGGAGAGCTTGCTCGCCAGCGCCAGTCCCCCCAGAATCCCGGCGAACAGGAGTCGTCGTCCCGTCGGCTGCAGGAGGAAACGGCGCAGACCGTAGAAGGCGCAGAAGTAGGTGACGGCGAGGGTGAAATCCGTCGTCGCCAGTCCGGCGTGGGCGATCAGATTTGGCGACAGGCAGGCTGCCCCAAGTGCGACGGTGGCACCTACTGTGCCGTGCAGGTCGCGCGCCCAGCGCCAAAGGCAGTAGAACAGGGCTGCAGCCGCCACAAGAC
>DPVW01000286.1:6564-17934 GCA_003529325.1 Candidatus Latescibacterota bacterium
CCGCCACAAGACTGGACATGCGGCACAGCCACAACAGGACTTCACCATCGTAGCGAGGATCCAGCAGAATCGCGTTGCCCCGGTCGATATCGGCGGAACGTACAAACGAAAGATCTCGCACCGTATTGTCCGGATAAGACCAATGGGATGCGACGAGACGGTAGGCGGGGCGTAAAAACGGGAGCGCCTGGATGTAATAGGCCAGCGGTGGATGGGATCCGGCGCCGGGCACATCCCAGTGGCCATGATCGATCAGATACGAACCGAGACCGAGATAACCGGGTTCATCCCACGTGGGAGACTTCACCCAACAAGTGTGAGCCAGCAGCGCGACAAACAGTAGCGGCAGGGCAAGGCGACACCGCGCCAGGGGCACAGAAGAGATCACCGATGCCAGTCGATGCTCAGACGTCGCCGATGGACAGCTCGTCCTCTTCGAGTTCGCTCAGTGGAAAGTCCGGTCTGGGGACCTCGATGCCCCGATCTTTGAGGTGAGGACCGATATTCCTGATTTCCTGACGCATTCGACGGAGGCCCTGAGTGAGACTTGTCTGGCTGGCTCTCAATTCCATTTCTTGTTCTTCGAGCTTCTCACCCTCCGAGCGTGCATCCCGCAATGCCATATTCTTGATGGAGATCGATTGCTTCATACGCAAGATCTTGCTGGAACAGAAGTACTGCACGAACAGGGCCCCGCAAATACAAACGACGGCGATGATCCACCAATACATAACAAAAGCTCAGTCCGGGTGACCCGGGATGCGGTTTTCGAAATTGCGCGGTTAACTCATACCCGACAGCGAGATACGTCAGTGCATGGACATTTTATTCGCAGCGATCTCGGGTGTCAAGCATACCTGTGACCATGTCGGATCGATCCTGGCCGGCGGCGCCTGCACCAGGGGATGTTGGTCTCATTCTCCTCGCCCTGCTGGCAACTGCGGTGTTGGCTTTCACAGGCGCCGACGGGCAGGGCGCCCAACGTGTCGTCATCGATGTCGAGGGGGTGACCCGTTACGACGTCTCCCTCGACAGCCAGTGGACGGTGACGGTCGACGGTCTCCTCGGTCCAAGTGTGGTACGGGTCGTGGGTGGTCGGGTGCGCATCGAATCCGCGCCCTGTCCGGGGCAGATCTGCGTAGCTCGTGGCTGGCTGCGCGCCGTTGGTGATCTGGCTGTCTGCGTGCCGAATCATGTGGTGGTGCATTTAACAGGGGATGCCCCGCCCCGGTTCGATGGAATCACTCAATAGATGAGCGACGCAAGCCGACGAGTCACTCGTCTCGGGCTGCTCACAGGCATGGCCCTCGTTCTTTTTCTGGTGGAGGCAAGTCTGCCGCGACCACTGCCCTGGATGCGTCTGGGTCTGGCAAACTCAGCGGTGCTCGCAGCGTTGCTGCTTTTCGGCACTGGCTCGGCTTTGGCCGTCACACTGGCCAAGTTGCTGCTCGGGGGTTTGCTCGGGGGTGGTCTCGCGGGACCGGCCTTCGTCATCGGCTCCAGTGCGGGCCTGGCGAGTTTCACTGCCATGGCTCTATGTTGGCATTATCTGCCCAGATTGTTCAGCCCCGTGGGGTTGAGTATCGTCGGTGCACTGGTGCATCAGGTGACACAACTGACGGTCGCAGCCCTGTATCTGGGGCATGATGGCCTGTTCTCCCTGCTGCCAATGTTCCTGCTCAGCGGCGTCGCCAGCGGCTTGCTTACCGGCACCGCCACCTATTATGCACTTCGCGCTCTACCGGATACTTCGGAGCGAGACGCTTGACCCAACCGAGAAGGGGGACTTCCTTGGAAGCAATGAGAAAAGGGACCCGGCGTCGGGAAGTTCCGGCGTCGGGCCGTTCTGTATTGCGGGCCCGTACTGGATTGTTGATTATTACACCGGCATGAATGACAACAGAGTGCTTTGGATTCTATGACGAACTCACCTAGGAGCCTGACTGCTTGTCCCATCCTTCGGGGACTGCAGATCACGGCCCTCTTGTTGACACTGGCGGCACCCATCGCCGCTGAGCTCGATTACGATGCGTTGCGCCAGCTTGCGCCAGAAGCGCGGTTGCGCAACACCGTAGGTTTTTTCTCCAATCTCGGTTCCCGCGTCGCCGGATATCCAGGTGCCGAACAGGCTGCCTTGTATATCAATCGACAGTTCAAGCATACCGGCCTGCACGACATCACCGTCCATAAGTACGACGTTTCCGTCCCCATCGATCAGGGTGGCAGTCTCAACATCACCGGTGGACCATCGGTGCGCCTCCATGGCCTCTGGCCCAATCTCGTGCGTACGTCAACCCTGCCGGATGGCGGCATCGACGGCAGGCTGATCTGGGGTGGTAAGGGGGAGTTCAAGGATCTGGACGGGCAGGACATCGCCGGTAGCATCGTCGTGCTCGATTTCAATTCCGGCGACAACTGGCTCAATACCGCCTATCTGGGGGCGGCAGCGGTCGTCTTCATCGAACCGGATTCCACCGTCTATCTAGAAGGGGAACGCAAGTTCCTCACCATGCCTCTTGACCTGCCACGATTCTGGATCAGTGACACGGACGGACGGGCACTGCGGCAGTCGATGGACAACCGCCCCGGCGAGTCGGCCCATCTTGAATATCGCATGGACTGGGAGCGACAGCCGGCATGGAATGTGATGGGGATGATCCCCGGATACGATCCACTGTTGAACGACGATGTCATCGTCCTGGAATCATATTACGACGCCATGTCCGTCGTGCCGTCGCTGGCCCCAGGCGCCGAACAAGCCGCCGGCATCACTGCGTTGCTCGAACTGGCGCGGTATTTTCGTCAGCATCCGCCGGCGCGCTCGGTGCTGTTTTTGGCGACATCCGCTCATCACCTGGCACTGCGTGGTGTCGATGACTTTATCCAGCGTTATCTGCGCGACGAAGATCCCTTCATCGATCGCATGGTCATCCGTCGTGTCGTCGAAGCGGCACTGGCCCGTGGCCTTGTCGAGGAAGCCACCGATGGGATCTCCTACCGTCTTGGCAGTCAGATCTTTACCGGCAAGGAAGCACTCGTTCGCCAGATATCGGAGACCGACACGGTTCTGGTGCGGAGCATCGTCGAATCGTCGCTGTTGGAGGGGGATGACCTCATCAGCCAACAAGGGGGCGGTTGGCGTCTGCAATATCGCGATGGTGCCGACACTGGCCACATGGACTTCGCCGATCGCGATGCGCTGGAACGGGAACTGGCCGAAGACGAGGACCTGCGGCTCGGGTTCTACCGGGAGTGGGTGACCCCAAAGGTCGATTCTCTGGCGGTGAAACTGTTCATCAGTCTCGACTTGTCGACACAGACCGACGAATTGGGCATTTGGAACAGCAATTCGAGTTTCTACTACAAGCGCTACTTCGCTCCCTTCGGCAAGAATTTTATGAACTATTCACGCCGTGTGAGCCGGGAGCTGGGCTACAATTTCCGTGACGTGCTCGTCAATGGCATCAGCCCCGAAGGTGGCAAGAGTTGGGAGACCTTTGTCCCCGGCGAAATCTCGGTGAATAGCGAACTGGTATTGACCACGGGGACGCCAGCCCTCGCCTTCGTCACCGTCAATGACGCTCGATTCCTGGTCGATACGCCATTGGACCGGGCACGGAGCGTGCGCTACGACAACCTGGCGCGGCAGATCCGTGCCCTGGCAGGCATGTTCCACATGGCTTTCGAAGACCCAGAGTTGTTCCCCGATTTCAAGATGCGCTTGAAGGACACGATGCGCTCCTTGAAGGCCAAGGCCATGGTTTTCCCACGGCGCAGCATCGTCCCCGATCTGCCCCGGGCCGGGGCCATCGGCGTGATTCGCAACGGGAAAAAGAAATCGTATAAAGGAGTGCGCGGGGAATACTTCGAAATCGTCGATGGCGAAGGTGCCTTTTTCGTCAACAGAATTCGCGTCAATTCGGTACAGGTGGAAGGCTACTACGTAGATCCGGCGACAGGGCGTATCACCTACGCCCCGGATCGTGGCATCCAGGGCGACAAGGCCTACAATATGAAGATCGCCATGGACTGGCGGGACAAGGAGTGGATGGTCGTCCTATTTCCCTGTCAGGCCTTCAACTTCTTCGACATCGTCGATCCACGCTACCTGACAAAATTGTCGCAGGTGACCGTATTTGACGAAACCAACACGGCGCCAGTCGAGTACGGCTACACCATTGGCGAGGGACCGTCGGCCAGGGAAGAACCCGTGGGTGTGTTGTTCGCGCGGCCCGGCTCCCTGGTGAAAATGGGTTTCGGAGCGGGACTACTCGGCTTCCGTTCCCTGTTGCTCAACTCCAAAGACCCCGATGACAAGGATGCCGCCCTCGGTGAGGGGTTCGCGATCGAAGATGAAACCTCTTTCGCGCGGACCTCGTATCTGGCGGCACGTGATATGTGGACGCTGGACGAGTCACGCATGCGTGAGCTCGCCGGATTCGCCATCGAAAATCAACGGCTGAATAACCTGCACGCTCGCGCCCATGACGAACTGGAACTGGCGGACGCCGCCTTCGACACCAAGGTGTGGAGCGAATTCGTCCGTCACACACGCTCCGCCATCGGTCTGGAGTCGCGAGCCTATCCGGATGTGAAGGGCACTCAGAACGACGTCGTTCAAGGCATCATCTTCTTCATGGCACTGGTGCTGCCTTGCGCCTACTTCGCGGAGCGACTGCTGATCACGGCCGCGACGATCCAGCGGCAGATCATGGGGTTTGGCGCGATCTTCCTGATCATCTGGATTATTCTGTCCATTGTGCATCCCGCCTTCGAGTTGTCCAATCCATTCGTGATTCTGCTGGCCTTCATCATCTTCGTGTTGGCGATTCTGGTGATGGGGATCATCTCCGGTCGCTTCAACGAACAGATGAAGAAGCTGCGGACCGAGGTCGCCGTCATCTACGACACGGACGTCAGTCGCTCGAGCGCCTCGATGACGGCATTTCTGCTCGGTATCTCGAACATGAAGCGACGCAAGCTGCGCACGGTTCTCACCTTCATGACGCTGCTACTGCTGACCTTCACGGTGCTCTCTTTCACCTCGATCCAGACGGCTCTGCGTTTCAATCAGATCGAGCGTGACAATGAGGGCCTATACGAGGGCCTTCTCATCCGGTCAAAGGCGTGGACGCCACTTGAGGAATCGGTTCTCGAATATGCTCACAGCAACTTCGGGGACCGTGCGTCGATCGCCTCGAGGAGTTGGTACGATAACAAGAAAAAAGCTCACATCAAGATGAAGTACGGAGTCAAGGCCCATAATGCCCTGGGCGTTCTCGGCCTCACCCCCGAGGAGGTGGAGGTCACCGGCCTTGACCGGTCGCTGATGGCGGGTCGCTGGTTCCGTCCCGGGGAGGAGAGGGTCGTCATCCTGCCCAACGAGATGATCGCCGCCCTCAATATCGATGTCGATGGTGTAGCGCGCGGTGATGGATCAGTGAGCATCCGCGTCTTCGGTCAGCAATTTACCGTGATTGGAATCGTCAACTCGAAACGGATGAAAGAGCTGAAGGATCTCGACGACGAGACCATGACACCAGCCGACTTCGCCGTAACCGGGGGACAGGCAGTACAGGAGATCGCCGAAGAGGAACAGCGAGAAAAGCAGGGGCTGGAAGACTCCAAGGTGGTGATCAAACCATTCGTACATCTCGAACCGGCCAACACCTTGCTCATGCCATATCACACGCTACGCAATGTCGGCAGTGGCAATCCGCTGCAGTCCGTGGCGGTCCGATTCCATGATCAAGTCGACGAGCGTGCCGAGATTGAGATGTTCCTGTCCCGCCTGGCCGTGACCCTGTTCGCCGGCATCCAGGAGCCGGGTGACGATTACGTCAAGGTGTCGATCTATAGCTCTCTCGGCATTACATCACTGTCGGGAATGGCAAATCTTTTTGTGCCGATTCTGATCGCGGCACTCATCGTCCTGAATACAATGATGGGTTCGGTTTACGAACGCTTCCGCGAGATCGGTGTCTACTCCTCCGTCGGTCTGGCACCGGGACATATCGCCTGGTTGTTCATGGCTGAGTCCTGCGTCTACTCCGTCCTCGGTGTCGTTGCCGGCTATCTGGTGGGGCAGATCATGGCCACGGCACTGACACAGTTCGACGTGACCACGGGCTTTACCTTGAACTACTCCTCCCTGTCAGCCGTGTTGTCCTGCATCCTGGTGATGGCCGTCGTCATGCTGTCTACCGTCTATCCGGCGCGCAAGGCATCGCAGATGGCGGTGCCGGACGTGACACGCCGATGGCGACTGCCCGCTCCAGAGGGGGACGAATGGCATTTCGAATTTCCCTTCACCGTCGGTGGCCGTGATGTACTCGGCCTCTGTGTTTTCCTCATCGGCTACTTCGACTCGTACAGCGAAGAATCGATCGGCACCTTCTACACGGATGGCGCACAGTTGGGGCGTGTCGAAGCCGAATTCGGCGAGGCGTATACGATCGATATGAACATCTGGTTGGCACCCTTTGACTTGGGGGTGAGTCAGCACGTCGTCATCAAGGCACTCCCAGAGGCGGAACACGGCATCTTCCAAATCCAACTCGATATTCAACGACTCAGTGGCGAAGATGCGTCCTGGCGGCGTGTCAACCAGAGGTTCATGAATGTGATCCGCAAGCAGTTCCTTATCTGGCGTACCGTCGACGCCGGGGCGAAAGAAGCGTATCGCGAGCAGGCGCAGGCATTGCTCGCCGGTGATCGAACGGAAATCACCGCGGCGAAGGTGAGCTGAAGCGATGCTGGGACGGGGCAAGGCCAATCAGGAGATCGAAGAATATCGTGATCTGATTGAAACACCGACGGAATTCGCCGACGGCTTCACGAGCAAAGCCATCATCGGGGTTCTGTTTGTCGCTTTCATCATGATTCCGGGGAACATGTACCTCAGTCTCATGGTCGGCGGTTCTTTGGGTGCGGCGGCGGAATGGGTGACGATCATCCTCTTCGCCGAAATCACGAAACGCTCCTTCACTTCATTGACGAAACAGGAAGTCTACGTCCTTTACTACGTCGCGGCGGGTCTTATCGCTGCCGAGACGGGCGCCTTCGAAGGATTGTTGTGGAACCAGTACCTGCGTCAGTCGCCCCCGGCGCAACAATTCGGCATTGCCAACCTGATTCCCGACTGGTGGGCACCCCCCCTCGAGTCGCCGGCGCTACTGCAACGCACGTTCCTGCATCAGGATTGGCTCGTTCCAATCGGGATCCTGTTGGCACATTTCGTGATTTCACGCGTGTCCTGGTTCACCATGGCGTACGTGTTGTTTCGCGTCAATTCAGACTACGAGCGTCTGCCCTTCCCCTTCGCCCCCGTCGCTGCCCAGGGCGCCACGGCGCTGGCGGAGACGACGCAGGGCGTCGAGTCCTGGCGCTGGCGAGTGTTTTCCGCCGGAGCTATGATCGGCCTCGTTTTTGGCGTGCTCTACGTGGCAATCCCGGCGATCTCCGGCGCTTTGCTCACCGAGCCGATCCAACTGATCCCTATTCCCTTTGTCGATTTCACCCAAATCACGGGGAACTTCATCCCCGCCACGCCCTTGGGATTTACCGCCCACCTGGGACCGATTTTCGCCGGTCTCGTCATGCCCTTCTGGGGTGTCATGGGCACATTCTTAGGTGTCGTCGCCCATTCGATTGCCAATCCCATCCTGCACGATCTCGGCTATCTGCAGATCTGGCAGCCGGGCATGGGCGCAATTGAGACCTTCTTCGTCAACTCCGTCGATTTCTGGATGAGTTTCGGCATCGGTACGACCGCGGCAATTGCCATCATCGGTATCTGGCAGGTGGTACAAGGCGTGCGGGGCGCGGCGGTGCACAAGGCGGCTGGGGGCAAAGGTCGTACCTGGACGGTACCGGAGGGGCGTGGTGATTTTCCGATCTGGGTGGCATTGGCGCTGTATGCAGTCGCCTCAGCCGGACTGATGATCATCGCCTGGATTTTTCTGCCCTCCTTCGCCCGTTTCATCGGCTTCTTCCTGTTCTTCGCCTTCATCTTTACCCCATTCCAGTCTTTCGTAAATGCACGTCTGGTGGGTATGGTAGGCCAGACGATTTCGATCCCGTATGTGCGCGAGGCGACGATCATTCTGTCCGGATACCAGGGCGTCGATATCTGGTTTATGCCATTTCCCCTGGGTAACTACGGAGCGCAGACACAGAAATTCCGCGAGATCGAACTGACGGGGACGACATTCACGAGCATCATCAAGGCCGAGATCGTGATGGTGCCCATCGTGCTTTTCGCCACCTTCCTGTATTCGTCCTACATCTGGAAACTGGCGCCGATCCCATCAGCCTCCTACCCCTTTGCGCAGGTCATGTGGCGTCTGCGGGCCTTGCAGACCTGCATCTGGTTTACGGGAACCCTTAAGAGCGAGATGCACGTCGCCCCCGATCGTGAGGAAGCTACCTGGATTCCGTCGAACCTGGTGGAAGGGGAGTGGTGGTACTGGCGGGTGCGTGCTGTAGAGGGCGAGTGGGTCGACTCGGGCGGATCCCAAGGCGCGGCAGGGCCCTGGTCTTCCACCCACGCATTCTATACCCACTTTGGTGCCGGCGAGCCAGAGGAGGTTTCCGCCATGCCCCCTGGAGCACTGATGGGGGCCGACGCTTCCGCTCGCACACTCAGGGCTCGTGCATTTGACACCAGTGCCCGGGACGAAGGGGCAGCACGGATTCAAGTGCGTGGCCTCGGTCCTAGTATGCGCTCCCTCCCAGGAGCAATCGCTCTGATCAGCGACGCCCTGGACGACACCAGTGGCATCGCGGCGCTGGTCTCCGGTGTGGAGCCGGTCATCGGCCTGGCCGCGACGCCCCGACCGAAGTTGCGTGCCACCTCCGACGATGCCCTGCCTGAGGGTTGGGTCTACTACTTCTCCGTCGACACCGATCCGAATTTCTCCAGCCCCTGGATCCAGCGGTCTTCCGACGAGTCGTGGTTATTCCGAGCCATCAAGCCGAATATCATCGCCGCCGGAACGGTGGTAGGCCTTGGCAGCTACATTCTACTATCGGTGCTGGGGCTGCCGGTGCTGCTCGTATTCGGCTACGTCCGCGCGCTGACGACGATCCCGCACTGGATGGTGACGGAGGTCATCGGTGCCATGCTTGCCCGCTACTATTTCAACAAGAAGTATGGCAAAAAGCAGTGGCGTACCTATGCCCCGGTGCTCGCCGTCGGCTTTGCTTGCGGTATGGCGCTGATGGGGATGGCCTCCATCTCCATCGCTCTGATCCAGAAGTCCGTATCCGTCCTCATCTTCTGATCTTGCCTCACGCAACCGGTCAGGGTGGCTGACCCTCACGTGGCTGACTCTCACGGGGGCGCATCTCACGGGGGCGCATCTCACCACGATTTCAGTTGGCAGGGGGTGCGTCTGCGCGTTCCATCCGAATGGGAGTTGGGACGTGTCGACGGGGATGCCGATTCCGGTTATGCCCGCCTCGACGACGCGCGCATGGTGCGCGCCGAGGTGGAGTGGAGAGCTGCGCCCGTACGGGGTGCACGCAGACCGGTCTCCGATCTGGTGGACCGCTACATTGAGCAGTTGCAGAAGAAGGCGGACAAGTCCAGCATGGACTTCTCCGTGCAGCGTCAGGCAAAATTCCTGCGCGACAAGCGCTGGCTCGAAGGCAGCGAGTATGAGACCTTCATCTGGGAGGCCGACTACCGGGCCTACAATCTGGCACGGGCCTGTCCGGAGTGTCAGCGAATCATTTTATTGCGGGTTTTGGCTCCGGTAGGCGAAAATGCGGAGGCTCTCGTCAACGAGGTCTTGCCGACACTCGAAGACCATCCGCGCGAAGCCGACCAGGGGAGGACTTTCTGGAGTGTCTACGGCATGCGTTTTCTGCTGCCTGCCGAATTCGTCCTGAGCGATCATGAGTTGAAGTCAGGTCACATTCGACTGACATTCGAAAAGGATCGTGGCGATCGGACGCTTCGCATCCATCGTCTGAGCATGGCACAGATGCTGTTGCGAGAGCGAGACCTGGCCGAATGGTTCCCCTCGTTTTTTCACAAGGACCTGCGCGATTTTAAGCACATTGTAACCGCGGGAGATCCAGGCGAGGCCCAGAGCGTTCACGGGCACGAGAGTGTCCGCGTCTCCGGGGAACCGCGTAGTCGCTGGCGTCAGATCCTGCGCCCCTTGCCTCTGGTCAACCCGCGCCCACGTCGTTATCTGGAGAGCGCCGTTTGGCACTGTCCAGATGAGAATCGTATCTGCGTCGTCGAACACCTATCCAAAAAGCACATGGAGGGTGGCCACGACTTCCTCAAAGAACTGACCGACGGATATGCTTGCCACTCGCAAAAAACCACGTCTGACGCGCGAAGCGATGATGAACTCGCGACCGGCGCGCAATGACCTGCTGAAATGGGAGAAGACGGAGACTGGCGAAGCGCAGATCAAGGTCGTGCGCCAGGAGACGTGGAAGACAAGACTGTTGTCCAAGGTCTTCTATATCCCCGAAACACGGACCATCACCCTGGACGAGGTGGGAACCGAGGTGTGGCAGATGTGTGATGGTCATACTTCGGTAGAGAAGATGATCGACCGACTGCGTCAACGGTACAAGCTGGATCGCAAGGAGGCGGAGGTGTCGTTGCTGTCCTATCTGAAGACGCTGGGACAGAAGCGTTTCGTCGGCTTTCTGGTGGATGGTGAGAAACCGAAACGACGTAAAAAGTGACTCTGTGAGTCACTTTTTTTGGCGTTCTCCCTGCTGTCGAAATTTCCCTGTACGTGCTGAAGGCCGGGAATCTTCGATTCCCTTTTGGCTACTGCGAACGTTACTCCGAAACCAAATCCTACTGTAGCAGCGACAGGGCCGTCTGTGGCACGACATTCGCCTCGTCGATGGTTGTGATCGAGGAGCGTGACGCACTCAGCGTCGCCACCGACGTCGTGTTCAGATTCAGACGTGGCCCGGAGGCACGCATATCGTCTATGGAGATCTCGATGCGGTTGTTGATACCATCATCGGGACCCACCTGAAATGACCCACCTGTTCCGGCGTGACGATCATCGTCTGGCCATCTAGATCACCATCGACATAGGAACGGTCGCGTTGGCCACATTGGCGCCGGCGATCACCAGGACTCCGAGGCGGTCGAAGTTGGCGACCGCTGTCGTTCCCGTGGCGACGTTGAGGGATGTATCCAGAATCTGACCGACGTCGATCGTCTGGGTGACGACACCGTTGCCCAGGGTGATCTCCGGATCGTTGCCGCCGTCGACGAACGTGTAGGTCCCCGACGACGCGCCAGAGATCTTGACGTTGGATACACCGCTGGTGTTGCTGGCGGTAATCACCGTCGACGCCGTGTCGATCGAATTACCGAAACCG
>DPVW01000359.1:0-536 GCA_003529325.1 Candidatus Latescibacterota bacterium
GATGGGCAGCATGGTCTCGTTGTCGATCAGGTCCATGTAGGCCTTGCTCCAGAACCTTCTCCCCATGTAGGTGTTGCCGTGCCGGTCAGTTGTCACGTTCTTGTCGCGCCCGCCGATGTAGAAGCGGTTCTGTTTGTCGGTGCCGGCCGTGGACAGAGTCTCCTCTCGCTCAAGGACATGCTGGTCGTAGACTTGATTGAGCTCGTCCAGCTGCTGTTGATTGAGCACGTCGGGCACGACGATGTAGCCTTGTCGTGCAAACACTGCGCGCATCGCGTCGTCCATCTTCTAATCTCTCTACGTATAGGAACTACAAAGGTCATTTCTTGCGCATGGATGGCTGGCAAGAAGGAGTTTTCGGCAGTAGTGGTCAAGCTTTCAAGAGTTACTATACAACGCGGTGTGCGGAGCGTTGGTGTCGCTGGCAAAGAGCCGAGCTGGATGGACTGGTGTCGCTTAAAGGAGGACTACGAAGGGTCGTGATACGACAATTAAGGATGTTGGGTATTGTGGGGTTCCAAATCCCCAGACACGAT
>DPVW01000359.1:885-6508 GCA_003529325.1 Candidatus Latescibacterota bacterium
GCACCTGGCAGACGCAGAAGACATCGGCCTCAGGCTGAGCTTCCGCATCCGAATCCGACAAGTGCCTGTCCGACTTAATTTTAAATCGCAAATCAATCTTCCATAAAAGAATAACGGGCTGCCTTTTATATGTGTCTTTGCGTGCGTGCGTGGGCCAGAGGCCAGCGGCGATGGCGGTGAGCAGCACGAAAGTAAACCCCTTGCCGCCCTCCGAGCGGCCGAGGCTACTGTATCCCGTACAGGCGTGGTAGTGCAGTTCTGCTCTCGGGTACGAACTCAACAGGAGAATATCATGCGGATCCTCAGCAAGCTGACCCTGGAAATCCTCGTCTCGATAACCATCCTCGCGGCTGTCTGCCACGGCGCGGACTACACGGTCCACGTAGTGGAGCCGGCGGTGACGAACCACCTGATCCTGCGCGATGGTCCGTTGCCGGAGGTGTGCAAGGAGACCTCGAACATCAGGCTGTTCGGCTGTCGGGGGCAATACGAACCGGCGTCGTTCGTCGTGACGGCCGCAAAGCCGCTCGAGGCAGTGCGCGTCGAGGTCGAACCGCTCAGCGGCGACGGCGGACAGTGGCCCGAGGACGCGGTGGCCGTGCGCTTGGTCAAGGAATACTACACCCGCTCGACCGCCGGCCCGACGGCGCCGGTGCCCATGCTGCTGGTGCACGACGATGGGTTCCTGGCTATAGAGTCCGGGCCGACGGAGGAAAATCCGGACGCCATGAACAACGTGGCGAAGGGGGAACTGCGCGACGCGACGCAGCTCCAGCCGGTGGACATCGAGAGGCGCCGGCAGTTCTGGGTCACGGTGCACATCCCCGATCACGCTGACCCGGGGGTCTACCGCACCACGGTGCGGATCGTACCGGCTAACAGTGAACCGTCGGCGCTGGAACTGGAAGTCGAGGTCTACCCCTTCAACCTGCGCCCGCCGATGTTGGAGTACTCGATCTACTACCCCGTGTCCCTTGTTGACGAAGGTGGCGAGGATTGGCGTACGGGAAGGTGGACGAATACTGCCTGGCTCCCTCCTAAGCAGTACATCGCCGAGTGCAGAAACATGGTGGCGCACGGCCTGACCAACCCGAACATCTACGGGGGTGTCCGCGTGCTGCCCGACGGGACGCTAGACTACAGCGACCTCGAGAGAATCTTGGCGGTGCGCGAGGAGGCGGGGATCTCTACCGGCCTCCCCCTGTACACGATGAACGCCGCCGCCGAGCCGGTGGCGCGGGCGCTGACGGACGCAGAGAAGGCCGAACGGATCCGCATGGTCCGCGAGGTGATGGCATGGGGCAAACGCCGCGGCTACCCTGACGTCTACTGGATGGCGCAGGATGAAGCGTGGGGCGACAGGCTAGTCTTGGAGCGCGACAGCATGCAGGCAATCCACGACGGCGGCGGCAAGGTCTTCGTCGCCTGCGGCGGGGATTTCTTCAAGACCATCGGCGACGTGCTGCACTGCCCCGTCATGCAGATCGATATCAGCACGCCCATCGACGTGGTGGCGAAGGAGAGGGGCGTCGGCCCGGCGGAATCGCTGCGGAGCAATGACGAGTTCGCGCAGATCATCAACTTCGAACGCTATAGGGGGAAGGACAACCTCCGTCGGTCGATCGACGGCCTGCATCGCCTGGGCCGAAAGATCCTCACCTACACCACGCTGCGACCGCCGCTACCCGAGTGGCAGCGCCGGCACGAGGGTTTGGGCCTGTGGCGCATGGGCTTCGACGGCGTCATGAACTGGGCGTACTGCCACATCGGCGGCGACGGCGCAAGCCAGGCGATGTACTTCGCGATGGTCTTTCGGCTCGATGACGGCGTGCTCGATACGCTGCACTGGGAGGGGTTCCGCGAGGGCGTCGACGACGTGCGCTATCTCACAACCCTTTTGGAGACGCTGAACGAGACGATCGGGCGTTTCCCCGACGAGCCGCTCGTCGACGAAACGCAGGCGTGGCTGAAGGACCTGGACGCGGCCAAGGGCGACCTGGACGCGATCCGCCGCGAGATGGCGCGGCGCATCATTGCCCTGCAGGGCCTGGGCTATAAGGACCTGACGCTGGAGGAGGCGCTAGTGGAGGTCGACGTCGATCGGATCGAGATCGTTGCCGTCGACAAGCCGTGGCGGTTCAAGCTGGTTGAAGTTGACCCGCCGACGTTGCTGGGCCCCAACTGGTCCGAGGCGGACACCGGGTTGAAAGGCAAGTGGTTCGATCCGACGGCCGATGACGGCCAGTGGGAATCGGTGCGGGTCGGCGGCAAGTATACGCGCGCAGCAGGAGGGGGCTGGGGAAACGAGCCTGGCTTCGGCTGGTACCGCACCGAGCTGCCGCTCACGAAGCGGGACATGAAGAGGAAATTCAAGTACCTCCACTTCGGCGCTTGCGACGAGGACGCGTGGGTCTACCTGAATGGCACGAAGATCTTCGACCATACTCTTGAGGAGGCGGGACTGCTGTCGTCGGAAATCTGGATAGCCCCCTTCGTCGTGTCTCTGAACGACGTCAAACTGCGCGGCGATGACCTGCTGGCGGTCCGTATCCGCAACACCGAGGGCATGGGCGGCATCTGGAAGCCCGTCGACCTGGTCCTGACCGACCAGAAGCTGACCGACCAGCAGGTCAAGGCCCTAATCTCGGTGAAAACGGCGAAGAAGTAATTCGGCAGCATGAGGATGTAGCGGGGGATGCCAATATCGATGACAAATTGAGGTACAGCCGATCTCGAATGTCGAGATGGGGAAGGCAAATACAGGGCGCCCACAAATCCGCGCTTGGGGCCGTCTCCGAGACCGATACGCGGCTTATCTCAACAGTATCAGCTTCCGCGTCTCTGTCTGCATCCCGGTCTGTAACCGATACAGATATATCCCTGACGCCAGCATTCTTCCGTCGTCATCCCGTCCAAAACGGCAATTTCAGCCTTCTATGGCCAATCTGGGGAAGATTTGCGGCATCCTCCAATGCCAGCCGGGCGATCTGCTCCACTTTGTTAACGATGGCGACGATACCGACGAGTAAGNNATCCGCAACACCGAGGGCATGGGCGGCATCTGGAAGCCCGTCGACCTGGTCCTGACCGACCAGAAGCTGACAGACCAGCAGGTCAAGGCCCTGATCACGGTGAGAATGGCGAAGGAGTAATTCCGCAGCAAGAGGATGGAGCGGGGGATGCGAATATCGATGGAAAATTGAGGTGAAGCCGATCTCGAATGCCGAAAAATGGGGGAATGCCGTCCGGATTTAACTCATTGGAGGGCAAGAAATTATCGTCATCCGGGTCCAGATGGACGGCGTTCCCGGCATTTCTCGACACTCTCTGAATAGAGATCAGTCTGTCACCGGATCGACCACAGGTGATGTGAACGCCCTCGTCGGCGAGGTTTGGTTTGACTTCGTTGATGCGCCTTGAAACCCAGTTTGCGCGTCCCGGCCAACGCTTGTCCCGGGTGCCGATTTTCCCGGCTTTTGCGACCCATTCGGGAATCGGCAATGCCGATCTCTTCATCGGCAATGCGCAGATCACGGTCAATGTACAGATTGGTCGGATAGCCCAGCGTTGAATCAAACTGGGTGTCTATTTGCGCCGCATCGGCAGCAATGGCCTGCTCAATGAGCGCAAGAAGCACCTCAACTGTCTCGTAACTGCCCCAGCGAGCCTCTTCCACTGCCTTGCCATCGTCCGCATAGTGCATCTCGACGATCGATCCCTCCGCGACGCGAATCGTCACTTTACGAGTCCAATCAGTGAGACAGAAACACGAGTGCTGGAGGTTGAATTGATAGTTCGCAGAGCCTTCAGCCGCCCATTTTGCGCGATTCTTCTGAACCGTCGCTGCCAGTGTACCCGATACTAGAATCGGTTCGGGTTGGCTACTTGCCGGATCGCTGCGGTGGCAGCTCGGCAAGAATGGTGAGGCCAGACAAGCATAAATTCACATCCTCACTTTCACGGGAAGAGTGCAAGGGGCCAGGGTCTGGGGGGCGGTCAGTATGGTAACACACTTGTCGTAATCAATTCAAGGTCGACTCCCAGGGAGCGCCCAAACGGATGATATAGTTGGAAACTCCAAGCGCGCCGCCGATAAGTTCAGAAGTCCGGTGTGCTCATCTCGCCGAAACACCACAACGCTGTCTGGCCCCGTCTCACAAGCCCGAGTGTGATTGTTTTGCACTACCACAAAGCGGCCGTCTTCGCTCAAGCAAAACACCCAAGGAATGCGCCCCCTCGTCGGCTCAAACTGCAATGGCGTAAGTTTTCCATCCGGTGCATCTATCCCAAAAACCGCAATTGAATCATGACCACGGTTGCTAGCGTATACAAAGCGATCATCGGGAGAGAGAAGCAGCTCAGAGGCGTGCGAAGGCTTGGAGTAAACTTCGTTTGGGAACGTCGCAGGGTCATTGTGGGCCTCGGTCCATCCTTGTGGCAACGAGGAAAGAGTCTGCACCAACGAGAGTCCACCTCCCTCCGCAGCGTCACGCCGCAGCACGCAGACCGTATTATCGAGCTCATTTAGGACAAATCCCACTTCACCACCACTCGTGAACTGGATGTGTCGAGGTCCCGCAAGATCGTGCAGTGTGATGGCGCTTGCAGGTCGCAGTGTGCGATTGTCGAAATCGATGGTCCAGCAGACGACCTGATTCGTACCTAGGTCCGCTACGTAGAGCTGCCCGTCACATACTACCACTCCGTGAGGGTGTGCTGACTCTTGCCGGAATTGTGGTCCCTCGCCCCAACTACCTTCAGAACCGTCATGCGCTCCTGGGCCGTGCCAATAAACTTTCGCTTCACCCAGTGCGCCATCCTCGGCGATAGGCAGCAAAGACACAGTGCCGCTGCCGTAATTTGCTGTAAATAAGAGACGTGCAGTGCTGTCTATGCACAAGTGTGCAGCTCTGTCGATACCCGTTGGAGCGCTACCGCGTAACCCTATCTTGCCGTCGGCACCAATCGAGAACCACGATATCTCCTCGCCACTTATGGCGTAGAGTATCTGCTCTCCAGACCGCGTTCGGGTGACAGTCAAATATCCAGGGGCAGCACTATGTAATCCTGTCGTGCTTACGACGCGGATTACGCTGCCATCAGAGTCGAGTCGGCACGTGTAGAGTGCACCGCCATCCCAGTGCCGACCACCGCCCGTTGCATCGCGACCGGATGCCTCGCCCGCCGCCACGCAGAAGTCGTAATACGGCTGTGTCATGTCTCTATATCTCCTTTGTTTCGTTGTATAGCAAAACTACTGCCCTGAGGCATGGCGCCTTTTGTGTTCGTGGTCAGAACGGGACGTGACCTGATTCTTTCGCTAAGAAAGTGAGTGACTGCACTTCGGGTTTTCGCACGTAGAGGCTAAGCGGCGCTTATTTGTCAATCACCGGCGAAGTTGAGGTAGGAGCCGTGAACCCGTCGCGCGCCCTGTACGAGGACTCACGTCCTCGGGGTCATCGATTCTAGCCTTTGACTTGGCCTCATGGACCACAAGCTGGTTCTGGTCCAGCCATTCTTCGTATGTCTCAGCTCGCGGAGGGATGTTCACCCCCACATGCACCGCATGCTGGATTGGCCGGGCCTGACCGACTTCCGCACGGATCTGGGCCAGGATCTTCAG
>DPVW01000484.1:0-1492 GCA_003529325.1 Candidatus Latescibacterota bacterium
ACGGAATTCTTCGGCGCTATCAATTATCCCGATCAGACGCATGCAACCATGTATCGCGATCGCCGTTGGAAGCTGATCAGTTACCACGGCAAGGATCTGTTCGAGTTATACGATCTGCAGACCGACCCATGGGAGCACGACGATCTGTCGGAGAGTCCCGAGCATCAGGACGTGCTCAGGGATCTGCTGCGGAAAAGTTTTGATGCGACGGTCTATGCAGCGCCACCCTTTGCGCCGCGAAACATGCCGTTCTAATACCAAGGCGAACGGTCGCTCAGGGGAAGAAGAGTCGACACGCGGGGCTGGCCTCATCGAGGATGCCGAGCTCGCGATACAGCAGGTGAGCGAAGGCGCGGTGTCCGTATTCGTTGGGATGGAAGGCATTGTTCATCCAGTAATCGAGCTTGTCCGGATGCTGCCGCCAGAATGCGGTGTGGTCGACGAGGGGTAGTCCGTGTGTGGTGGCAGCCTGACGGATGACCTCCATGTGGGCGTCGATATGTGGCTCCCGTTCCGGCGCCTGGCCGGGCAGGATGGGACAGGTCGTCTGCAGCACTGGCAGTGCGTCGATCTCGCTCAGTCTGCCCACGAGTCGGTCCAGGTTATCCCCGAACTCGGCCAGAGAGATGTCGTTGTCCTGACTGCAGTCATTCATGCCGATCATGACGAGTACGACCTGCGGGCGGAACTGGCCTACGCGCCAGTCGAAACCGGAGAGCAGACCGCGCGTGTTGTCGCCACTGATCGCCGTGGTGAGAACCATGTCCATGGTACGTCCAAGTTCGTAGCGCAAGCGTTCGGCGAACAGTTCCGCGTAGTCGCGTTGACCGAAGGTGTGCAGCGCACCATGGGTGATGCTGTCACCGTAGAAGATCCACTTGGCGGGGTCGTCTCCCTCGAGGATCGTGCGGATTCGTTCCATACTCTCAACCAGTCCCTATTTTGGCGCCGCGCCGCATCTGGCGCCTCGCATTGCGGTGCGCTAGAATATCCGAAAACGAGAGCATGGTCAAACGTCTGCAAGCCATGCCCACGCAGAGTTTGAGGTGCGAGAGTGAGCCTCTTTTCTGCAGGAGTCCCCAATGGCTGAAATGGTGACGCTCAATGTCAATGGCCGTCCCCGGAATGTCGCAGGTCCCGAGGGCAAGTCTTTGCTCTTCGCCCTGCGTGAGGACCTGGGCCTGCTGGGCACACACTATGGCTGCGGTGAAGGGCAATGCGGTGCGTGCACCGTGCTCGTCGACGGCAAACCCATGCGTTCCTGCCTGCTCAACGTCGACAGGGTCAAGGGCCGCCAGGTCACGAGTGTGGAGGGACTGGCCAGCGAGGGCAAACTACATCCACTACAGCAGGCTTTCCTCCAGGAGGATGCCCTGCAGTGTGGTTACTGCACGTCGGGCATGCTTATGTCCGGTGCCGCCCTTCTGGCGCGGTATGCCGCTCCGACCCGTACTCAGATCGTGCGCGCCATGGAAGGCAACATCTGCCGCTG
>DPVW01000484.1:1795-2042 GCA_003529325.1 Candidatus Latescibacterota bacterium
ATGGAAGGCAACATCTGCCGCTGCGGCACATACACACGAATCATCGCCGCCGTGCAGCGCGCCGCCACGATCACGCAGGAGCAGAATCGTGGCTGAGCGGCAGGAGCGCATCGAAGCCGTCCACGTAGAGGCTCAGACCCAGATCATCGAGGAGGAGAGATACGAACTCGCTGAAGCGCCGCTCTACCACTTCGAGATGAGTCGACGCAGCTTCGTCAAGCTCATGGGGGCCGGCATGGCCGTCGTC
>DPVW01000484.1:2411-2804 GCA_003529325.1 Candidatus Latescibacterota bacterium
CAGCCACCGGGGTCGATGAAGGCCAGATCGGTGCCTGGCTGCACATCGGTGAAAAGGGTGTCGTGACGATCTGCACGGGCAAGGTCGAAGTCGGCCAGAACATTCGCACGTCGCTGGCACAGGCTGTGGCCGACGAGCTTCGTGTGCCCCTCGAGCACACGGTCATGATCATGGGTGACACCGATCTGGTGCCATACGATCGCGGCACCTACGGCAGTCGTAGCACACCGACGATGGCCCCGCAACTGCGCCGGGCGGCTGCAGCAGCACGGGAGTGGATTCTGGATCTCGGAGCCACCTCGCTGGGTGTCGACCGAGGTGAACTCGAGGCCATCGACGGCGCTGTCGTCCACGCAACCAGTGGGCGGTCGGTCGCCTATGGGGCGCTGACGC
>DPVW01000389.1 GCA_003529325.1 Candidatus Latescibacterota bacterium
CATAGACCACTGGGACCTGTGCATTCAGTGCAGGGCCTGCGAGGTGGCCTGCCCGTCTGGCGTGCCATATGGCAAACTCATCGAGGCAACGATGGCTCAGGTGGCGCCGAGACGCAAGACGGGTATGCTGCCGAAGTTGGCTGGAAACCTGCTGCTCAAGCAGATTCTGCCTCACCAGCGCAGGCTGGGGCTCGTGACGGGCGGACTGAGGATGTTCCAGCGAACAGGGGCGCAGGCGCTCGTACGCAAGACCAGATTACTCAAGATGATCTCCCCCAACCTCGCGTCTCTGGCAGACTCCGCACCGACCGTGCCCGCCAACACCTTCAAGGCTTCGGGACAGGTCATCCCGGCTCAGGGTCCTAAGCGTGCAAGGGTGGCGTTGTTGTCCGGGTGTGTGATGCCCCTGGTCCACGGGCCCCAAATGGATGCGGTAACTAGGGTGCTGGCCCGCAACGGCTGTGAGGTCGTCGTGACCCGAGAGCAGTCATGCTGCGGTGCGATCAACTCCCACGTAGGCGACCTAGACCTCGCTCGCGATCTGGCACGCCAAAACGTCGACGCGTTCATGGCCGAGGAGTTCGATGCCGTCATCGTGGCATCGGCCGGGTGCGGTGCGCGCATGAAGGAGTACGGCCATCTACTCCGACGCGACCACGAATATGCCGACCGTGCCGGGGCTCTGGCTGCCAAGGTCAAGGACGTCCACGAGTTCCTGGCCGAACTGCCGCTGCTGCCCCCGAAGGGACGACTGGAAGCGCGAGTGACCTATCAAGACTCCTGCCATCTAGCCAACGCTCAGCGGATCACCGACGCGCCCCGTGAATTGCTCCGAACCATCCCCGCTCTGGAGCTGGTCGAAATGGAGGGCGCTACCCAGTGCTGCGGTGCGGGCGGTACCTACACCGTGACGCAGCGGGAGTTCTCCTTGCGACTTCTCGACGCCAGGATGGAAGTGATCACCGCGACCGGCGCACAAATCGTCGCCACGGCGAACCCCGGGTGCATTCTCCAGCTCGACTACGGCGCACGCCTCCAGGGCGCCGGGCTTGTGGTGCGCTACGTCACGGACTTGCTCGACGAGGCCTACAGGGCAGAGTAGGTTCGGCGGCCTAGCGGTATGTGTCCCAACCCACGCTCAGAGCGCTTAGATGGGTGTGCAGAGGGGCGTCGCCCCTTTGCCGGGTGTGTGGAGGCTGACCCTCACATACATTCCTATCTATCTTGTTTTCTTCGGACAGATGAACACTCACTAGGAGAACCACATTGGACATGGGATTGAAGGGCAAAATTGCCATCGTCACCGGCGGTAGCGAAGGCATTGGCAAGGCTGCGGCGACGGGGATGGCGAGGGAGGGGGCCAGCGTGGTGATCTGCGCGCGTCGTCCCGATGTGCTGGAACAGGCCGCCGCTGAGGTAAGCCGCGCCACCGGTGGTCAGGTCACAGCCATAGCCGCTGACGTGCGCAAACCGGACGATCTGAAGAACCTGTTCGACAAGACACTTTCACTTCATGGCCGGCTCGACATCCTCGTCAACAACGCAGGAACCGCCGCCGGAGGAAGTTTTAGCGACGCTACTGACAAGTACTGGCAGAACGACCTCGACATCAAGTTGTTCGGGGCCATCCGGTGCTCGCGTCTGGCCCTTCCCCATCTGAGGGCGTCCGGGGGTGGTCGCATCATCAACATCACGACCGTTGGAGGCAAGGCACCGGAGGGGGGCTCGGTACCGACCTCTGTCAGCCGCGCCGCAGGAATCGCCCTGACCAAAGCCATGTCGAAGGAGTACGCCGCCGACAACATTCTGGTCAACACCGTCTGCATCGGCCTGATCAAGAGCGGTCAACACGACCGCCTGGCGGACGAGACGAATGCTCAAGACCCGGAGGCGACGCGAGAGGCGTTCTACGCCGACTGGGGCAAGAGGGACGTGCCTCTGGGAAGGATCGGCGAGACGCAAGAGGCAGGCGATCTGATAACCTTCCTCGCCTCCGCGCGCGCCGCCTACATCACGGGCGCGTCGGTCAACATCGACGGTGGCATGTCCTCCGTAGTCTAGGCACTGCGTGCGCTGGGTTGGGCGGGGCCGGAGATGCCCGATCCCCGGTCGAGGCTTCGATTCGAGGTCGCACTCTAGGCACTGGGGCGTCTGTGCAATAAAATTGGTTCGAGGTGGAATCCATGAGCGAGCCCCCACAGGCTGGACATCAGACCCTGAAAGAGATCGCCGCATCGCTATGGGATAAAAACGGCCTCGGCGACGTGATTCTCGCCATCGCGGACGGCGCAATTCAGGTGGAACAAAAAATCCGGACCGCAGCGCTAGAGGGGAATCTAGGCACAACCGGAGAAATCAATGTCCAGGGAGAGATCGTCCAGCGACTAGATACCATAGGCAACGACATTTTCGTTGACAGGCTGATCAAAACCGGCAATGTCGTTGCCATCGGCTCTGAAGAGATGACAGACGCGACTATTGCAGATCGCGACGACGCCACCGGATTCATGGTGCAGATGGACCCCGTGGACGGCTCATCTAACATCGATGTTGCCGCCGGTATCGGATCCGTATTCGGCATCTGGCACAACGACGCACCGGGTCCGTTTCAGGAATCCTCACTGCTGCGACCTGGCAACGAGCAGGTGGCTGCGGCCTACGTAATCTACGGGACCAGTACCATTCTCGTTGCCGCCACGCTGGGAAGCGTGCAGGGTTTTACGCTGGACAATGCGAGTGGTGAGTTTCTATTGACGCACCCGGATATTCGCTATCCCGAAAAGTGCGAGTACTACAGTGCCAACGTCGGAAATTTCGGAGACTGGGGAGAGCCTGTTCAGCGTGCGGTGACTGCCCTCCAAGGCCAGTACACCTAGCGATACATAGGGTCACTGGTCTGCGATTTCCATCGCAACATGCTGAAGGGCGGCATATACTTATATCCCGGCGACACCACGCACGTTCACGGCAAGTTCCGGCTGATGTACGAGGCGAACCCGCTCGC
>DPVW01000160.1 GCA_003529325.1 Candidatus Latescibacterota bacterium
CGGCGCCAGGGGCACGTTGTGGGCCATTCGTTTGGTCAGAACCAATGGCAGGCCTGCAGCTGTGCGCAGATTGAGGCCACCACCGACGTGGGCGAACCAGGCCTGCTGTCGGCGCCCCTGGTCGTCATCGCCGGCAAACCATACCGAGTCGAAGAAGGCGGGCACCTCGTAGCGTGCCAGCAGGTGCCTGGAAAGTTCCGTGAAGCGTTGACGTTCGGACCGGCTGTGGGGTTGCCAATCTTCGATGGCTCGCGCCCAGCCCGCATGGTGACGACCGAGTCCGGTGACACCATCGACTAGCGTATGCCCGGGCGCGGTCCGAAACGATCGGTGCCCCAGGACAAGCTCAACAGATCAGGGGCATGTTGGTCGAGGTGCAGCAACAACCGCAACAGGGCGGCGCTGGTACGCTCGAGGACGTCTTTGAGAGTCAGAGGCATCCATATCCCCGAGAGCGGATGCACTTACTCGAGAATTTCCTCTGCGAACAGTACGACCTCGTCCAGACTCAATTTTGCCGGGCCGTCATAACGAAAAAGCAGACGAACGCGGCGTTGCTGCGAGAGGTTGAACTGCAGATCGTAGGCGTCATCCCCACCGGGGATGTGCAACCACCAGGGCGCCTGTACACGTTCCACCAGGGGGCGCACAGAGTTGGGATCGCTGAAAACAGCTCCCCGGCTCCGGTCCTCGAGAAACCAGCGGTGTCCAAGCAGACGTAACTCAGGCTCGTCTTCGGTTTCGCCGGCGATGACGGCGGTCAACACAGGTTCCGGGTGGGGGACCAGGAGGCTGCTCCAGGCACTGCCCTGCAGCAGGAAGCGGACGCGGTAACGTCCACGCTCCAGCACGCCCCCATCGACACCGAAGTGCATTGGCGACTTGGCACCGAGATATTTGGTATCGAAGCGCTCCAGTTCTTGCCGATCGATGCGCAATGGCATCGGTTGGAAGGCGGCATTGAGGGTACCCACTTTCAGGTCATTGCGGCCTGTGAATGGGAAGAACACGTACCCGAGGTCGTACGATTCAGCGAGATAGATACGACGAAATTTGCCCACGGCGCGGTCCACCGGAAGATACTCGCGTGTCTCCCAGCGTTGTACGACAGGAAGGGTCTTTCTGCTGGTGAAGACGACGTGGTCCGGTGCACCATCGCCGTGCACGAAGAAACTGTCGATGCTGAGCTCATGCACGCCAGGTTGTTGAAAGGGAAGGAAGTTGGAGGTCAACAGACCCGGGAGATGGTCCTGCCGTAATGCCTCCCACGTACCGTCCGTCCGTTGGTGTCCCGTCGTGCTCTGGTATGCCCTGAGTCCGAGGGTGCGACGCACAGGGTAACCTTCTTGGTCTGCTATCGGCGTCAGCAGAAAGGGTGACACGTGATCCGTGAGGCGGGACAGACTCGTCGGCGCCAGTCCCCAGAGGGCGGGCAGGACCGCTGCCGTGCCCAGCACCATTACGAGACGCCAGGGCCGTCCAAGTCCATGCCCCAGACCGAAGAGCGCGACCAGGACCCCCGTCCACAGGATGGCATCAGCGACAGAGAGCGTATCCCCCTCACCCGTCACCAGGTGTACCGTCACGGGGTAGAAGCGAGCGATGCTCTGCATGAAAAGGTGTTTGCCGTCGTAGGCTACGATGGGCATGGCGATCAGCTGCAACAGGCTGTCCCAGCTCATGGCGAGCAGGATGGCGACGAGAAAGATCGTCACTGGACGCCGTAGCATGTACTCCAGGGCGGCGCAGAGCAGCAACGCCAGGGCGGGCAGGGCGGAAACCATGAAACGTGCGGGCATGCCAAAGCCGAAGCTCCAGTCCGGATGCACGCCGTTGACGACGGCTGTGGCAGCGTAGAGTCCGGCCGCCACGAGGAGTCGCCGATCGCGGTGTCGCAGCAGATGTCCGGCACCGACGAAAGTGAGCAGCCAGATCGGCGCGTTGGTTACGACTCCTTTCGTCGCATGCAGCCAGTGCCCGGGTAATGACCGCTGCCAGGTGGACAGCTGCAGAGCGTGTTCATTCCAGGCGTTGCCCGGCCGCATGTGCCCGAGCCAGTCGCCGCTGACGTGAATGTTGTAGCCCACTTGAGCGGCGCCGCAGAGCAGAACGGCAGTGGCTACGGCGCCGAGAGCGAGCCCACGATGCTGGCTGGTATGGGCCTGCAGCAGGAGGAGGAGGCCCAGCAAGATCGACAATGGCAGGAACCGTGGGTGCAACAACAGCGGCGCTCCCAGTGCCAGGACAAGGAAGAAAAGGATGGCCGGTTCGAAGCGACCAAAGTCGACGCGGGGGAGGCCGGTCTGCCAATGCGCGAGCAGAACCAGGAGGATGGCGGCGACGAAGATGGCGGGAAAGTCCGGGTAGATCTGCACGCTGAAGAAGGCGGTCGGCGCCGTTGTGCCCATGATGCCGATCGTTAACAGGGAGTGCGCACGGGTGAAGCCGAGACGTGTCAGCCACAGAAAGAGGAGGCTGAGAACGGCCGCCGTGACGAGGCCCATGAACAGGTAACAGGCGAGTCGCGGATTCTGCCAGAGAGCGAGACCGGTGGCGTATGCCGGCAGTAACAGGGCGGATAGCCCCGGTGCATGCACGCTGTATGTAGTGCCCGGAGGCGACGAGGGTGCGCGGTGGATCTCGAAAGGGAGTTGACGGAACTCGGCGATATCTTCGGGAGTACCGTTGTTGTGCAGGTCGATGTCACCATCCCGCTGCAGACTCTGAGACACGAGCAGGAAATGGACCTCGTCCCCATGGACCGTCGACATCTGACTTACATACAGGGCCCAGGCGCAATATGCCGCTGAAAAAAGCACGAACAGTGCCGCCGCGATGCGTCCCCGTGTCAGGGTGCGCCGGGCAAAGGCAATGGCAGTGGCAGCTTGCAGACACGACATGAGTGGGGCCAGGGCGCAGGCTGCGAGGGCCCAACTGGCATGGGGTGACCAGAGGATGCTGAGGAAGGGGAATATGGTGCCCACCGGTTGCCAGAGGCTGGTGAGCCTGAGCAGGCAGAGGCAGGCGGCGAGACCGGCGAGGCGCCCGAAACCACGAGCGCCCAGATGACGACGAGTGCTGGCGACACCGACCAGGGCAAGTGCCAGAAGACATGGCAGCAGGCCGGGGCCCCCCGCCGACCAACCGAGGACGTCCGCATCCAGGCTAAACTCGTTGCGGGAGAACGTGATCTGCGTGTCGAGGCAGGACGTCAAGGCGCAGAATGCGATACAGAGGAAGGCGCCCCAGGGACGCTGCGGGCCTGCTTCGATCGCTGCGGCGCTGTCCTTCAATTTGCTGGCTGGGGGATCGATACCCGGTTCAGTACCGCCGGTTCGGTCTGTGCACTTCTGTTGCGCTTTTGTGTCAAATGGCTATCCGTTCTTCCCTTCTTCTGCCTGGAGATCTGCACAGCCGCCGAAGGTGAGAGCCATAATCAGGACGGCAATATCGATCTGGCCATGGGCACTCCATAAAGAGAGACAACCATGGCAAGCATAGGACAGTCGTCGGAAAGATCCTATCCTATCGAGATGGCAGACGACGATATCGAATCAGATGGGCAGAACTTGCGGCAGCAGGGATTTATCGTCCTGCCACCGCAACTGACGGCGGCGCAATGTGACGAAGCTGCCACGCAACTCGATCGCCTCGAGCAAGCGCGGGAGCGGGGCGGTTTCGAACTGCTGTTCAATAAAGCGCCGATCTTTGAGCAGTTCTTTCGAGTGGCACCCGTGCTCGACCTGGTGCGTCACGTGCTTGGCGCCGATGCCTTGCTCAGCGCCATGCACGGTTCCCTGTTGCGTCCAGGGGAGGGAGGGGGTGGATTGCATGCCGACGGCATCATCACCGGTCACACCCGTCCGACGTCGATCTCCGCAGTCGATGATGGCACGCGAGTCACGAGCCATGTGATGGCGTTGAACACGATCTGGTGTATCTCCGACTTCACGGCGACGAATGGCGCCACGCGGCTGGTTCCCGGAAGCCATCTGCATCCGGGCCTCGACATTCCTTCAGGGGCTGAGAACCGGGCGACGACCATCGAGGCGCCCCGTGGATCGGTGATCCTCTTCGACGTCAACACCTGGCATGGTCCGTCGGAAAATCGCAGCGACGCCAATCGATACGCTGTACTCAATCCCTGGCGCCGACACTGGCAGCGTTGTGAATATGAGATGGCCCACGTGGTAGATCCGGGTGTTCTTGAGCGAGCCGGAGCGGAGCGCGTCATTTTTGGCTTGGATGCTGTCTCACCCTCCGATGAGCGTTGGCGGTGGGATGCGACCACGGGCAAGCCGAAGAGCACATGAAGAGACGGACTTCGGCCTTTCAGGACGAGCAGGGACCGCTACCGGCCGTCGTCCCGGTATAACTGACGTCATCGATCCGGAGGGCCGCCTGCGGAGTTCAGTGGCGCCTACGCGGCGACGGACGGACGCCTGGACGTGGATCTGGATCTGGCGCCAAACGATGTGCCTGGCAAGTAGACGATCCGGGCGACGGAGGGTGCTTAGGGCGCGCATGGAAATGAGTGATCAATTCGAGTCTGCCTTGCGCGGGCGGATCGTGTAGTTCCAATCGGCATGGAACTCGTGTCCCTGGAGGTGGAGTTGTTTCATTTGGTCATCGCTGCCGGGAGGGTAATGACAC
>DPVW01000135.1 GCA_003529325.1 Candidatus Latescibacterota bacterium
TGCCCACGCACATACTCGGCTTTCAGTCTGGCCGATTTGGGATCCTCATAAACGACGGTGATTCCCTTGTGGGCATCGTAGAGCCACGGCGATTTGGCTTCCTCGTGCCAACGCCGGCGAAGCTCTTGCCGTTGAAAGGCAGGCCCATGACCAGCTTTTCGGGTGGGACGCCGCGCGAAGGTCAGCAGATAGTCGCGCCCGTCCAGTTCTGCCTGGGCATCGAGGGACTTGCGCAATGACTGCAGTAGCTGCGTGAAGTTTTCGCGATCCTCGGGCCGCCCCGGCTGCAGGCCCGCACTGTTGGGATACTCCCAAATCGATGTCTACACCGTCGAAACCGTAGCGGCGGAGAAGTTCCCGGACCAGGTCCAGCCTCCCACCGAGATCAGCGTCTTCAGATGTGGGTGGCGCTGTTTCAGCTTCAGTAGTTGCCGGAAGTGGCCGCCGAAGACGCCCACCGGATCGCCGGGATAGGCGCGGTCGACGTCGAGGTGGGGGTAACCGATGGCGATCTGACCGCTCTCGGCGCCGACGTTGGCGAAGGCGTAGTTGACGTGAGTGAGCAGGTGTCCGGGGATGTCGGCGACCTCATACGGGTTGCGCCCCCTAGGAGGTCCAGCCAGGGTAGTAGGCGATCACCCGGTGGCCAGCGGCAACCAGGCGCGCTCCCGGAGACGACTCGGTCATGGTCACGAACTCCGCACAAGATGAAAGGAGAGCGACGGCGATGATGAACTGATACACACGCATGTCATGGCTCCTCTACTCGTTGTCTAATCCTTCTGGACCCACTGTTCGCCGGCCCCGTCCTGGGGCACATAGCCGAGTTCGTCCCGGGCCCGAGTGATGTCAAAGATCTTCCAGTGATTGTCGGACGTGGCGAAATACACGCCGTACTGAACATCCGTCTTCAGACAGCAATTCATGAACTGAGCCGCGTCCCGGTGGCTGAGCCACAATGCAAGGGCAAAGGGAGAGAAGGTCGGATCGTTGCCACGCATACACCAGCCGATACGTACGTGTATTGAACTCAACTGATGGTAGTCGAGATAGTAACTGCCAAGGGCTTCTCCATAGGCTTTCGAAGCGCCGTAATAACCGTCGGGGCGGATGCGACAGGTTTCATCGATGAGTTCGTACTGACCATGGTCCAGCTTGGCGAAGTCTCCCGCCACAATGTGCTTCCACGGCTCATCGAGGTAGAATCCCCCGGTGGCGTGCTGCGAGCTGGCAAAGATCACCCGCTTGACGCCCATTCGTTTACTGGCCTCAAACACATTGTATGTGGAAATGAAGTTGTTCTTCAGCGTCGATTCCCAGTCCGCCGAGACTCTGGTGTCGGCTGCCAGATGCACCACCGCGTCATGACCGGCGACGGCCTCTTCCACCGCAGACAAATCGTCCAGATTGCCAACAATCGAGCGGATCCCCTCGGCCTCCTTGAGATCGAATGAGGAGAACTCGTATTCATCAGACAGGCTATTCACCATGATCGAACCGATGAGGCCGGCCCCTCCGGTGAGCAGAACTTTGGGGAGTTCAGTTGTCACGTTTCCTCCATGTCTACGATTCGTAATCTCAACGGATGGATTACTTGCTCACTTGAAACTGCACATAGATCGCGAATGCGATAGTGTGCTCTCAGATCGAACTGGTGTGCCGGGATAGGGGTTATGAGCCGACTACGATCAGCGGCCCTTTGCCACTAGCATGGTCGCCCACAGTCTCGGTCTCGAGGTGGGGGGCGCTATTGGCATTCCGCTGTTTCTGTGTCGCACCCTGAGCATCACGTTCTACTGCTACGGCTCGCCGAATCGATCCTCGCCCTCGGTGCAGGGGTCCCGGAGCCGCTGCATGTACAACGCTGCGTCTGCATCTGGATTGGCAGACGGCGCGTATCGCCGTGTGCGCCATCGTGGCGGATGAGGCCCAGCGTCAGCAGATGTAGATGAATCTGGCGGCCATGATCGACGAGACGCGCATTGAGGACGTGGCTGACATCATGCACCAGCGTAGCGCCAACTCGGACGTGGTGTTCCTCGGGCTGCGCGACCCGGATCCCTGGCGAGGAGGAGGCGTACGCGGAGAATCTGCTACGGGTGATTGAGGGTCTGCCGACGACGGTGCTGGTGCGCAATAGAGGGGAATTTGCCGGCAGGCTGATCTGATGCGACAAGAGACTACGTCGTCGCAGAATCGGCCACGCACTCGGGGGGGAGTGGCGTGTTGCCAAGGATCAGGTCGGCCGTCTTTTCGGCAAGCATCATGGTCGGTGCATATATGTTGCCATTGGTGATGTATGGCATGGCGGCGGCGTCAACGACACGCAGGCCTTCGACGCCAAAGACCTGCAGACTCGATGGGTCGAGGACGGACATCTCATCCGTTCCCATCCGGCAGGTACAGGACGGGTGGTAGGCGGTTTCACCGTCCCGTGCCACCCAATCGAGGATCTGCTCGTCCGAAAGGACATCCGGCCCGGGAGCGATCTCGCCACCACTGTACTGACGCAGGGCGGGCTGTTCGAGGATGCCGCGGGCGCAGGCGATCGCTTCCAGCCACTCGGTCCGATCCTGCGCCGAGGACAGATAGTTGAAACGCAGGGCCGGTTTGTCGGCGGGGTCGGATGATTTGAGCTTGACTGAGCCCCTTGCGTCGGAGGCCATGGGACCGATGTGGATCTGATAGCCGTGACCTCGGGTCGGCGGGGGCGTGCCGTCGTAGCGGATGGCCAGTGGCAGGAAGTGGATCATCAGATTCGGATAGGGGACAGCGTCGTTGCTACGGACAAATCCCCCCGCTTCGAAGTGATTGGTCGCCGCCGGGCCACGGCGCCACAGCAGCCACTGGAGGCCAATCCAGGGGTGATTCCACCACCGTAGCGCCGGCTGCATGGAGACCGGTTGGGTACACGCGTGCTGTACGTAGACCTCCAGATGATCCTGCAGATTTTCCCCGACACCGGGAAGGTCGTGGACCACGTCGATGTCGAGGGCCTCGAGTTCGGCGGCAGACCCGATCCCCGATAGCTGCAGCAACTGCGGGGAGTTGATCGAACCGGCGCAGCAGAGGATCTGTCCCGCATAGGCGCGCTGGGTTTTTCCCCGTACCGTGAACTCGACGCCAACTGCACGCCGGCCCTCGAACAGGATACGCCGGGTGAAGGCTCGACAGGTGACGTGCAGATTCGGCCGGTTGAGGACCGGATGCAGGTAGGCACGCGCCGCGCTCAGGCGATGTCCCCGATGAATGTTTCGGTCGAAGGCGGCGAAACCTTCCTGGCATGCGCCATTGACATCGTCAGTGAGAGCATGGCCCGCCTGCTGCACGGCTGCGAAGAAGGCGGCGAACAATGGACTTGCAGCCGGGCCCCGCTCCAGCACCAGGGGCCCTGTCGTGCCTCGGGCAGCCCCCCCGGCCAGGGAGGTCTCCATGCGCCGGAAATAGGGCAGACAATGGGCATAGTCCCAGGTTTCCATACCGGCATCTGCCGCCCAGCGTGCGTAGTCCAGCGGGTTGCCACGCTGAAAGATCATGCCATTGATACTGCTGGATCCCCCAAGCACCTTGCCACGGCCGTGGGAGATGCGCCGCCCGTGCATGTGTGGCTCCGGTTCGGATTCGTACATCCAGTCGTAGTGCCGGTTGCCGATGGGGACGGACAGTCCCGCAGGCATGTGGATGAAGATGTCCCACAGGGAGTCGGGACGGCCCGCTTCCAGCACCAGCACACGGTTGCCGGGGTCGGCGCTGAGCCGATTGGCCAGGGCGCAGCCGGCGGAGCCACCACCGATGATGAGAAAATCGTATTTCAAGGCCACGTCTCAGGTAAGAATATCCTCAAGGCCGGGATTCAGGCCGTTGCGGCCAATGAATCAATGGGTCTAACATCAGGCCAGCAACAATGAGACAGGCCCGTCTCACAAAGCAATCTGGCCGGTGATGACCATACGGCTCACCGCTACAAGAGAGCGTTTGTTACGTCATGGTGCATGCCCGCGTGCTGATTGTCTGTCTTCTCACGCTTGTCTGGCCGTTGCTGTCTACGGCAGACGAGCTCCGCTTCGACACCGCCGCCGACTGGCGTCGTTGGGAAATACCCGAGGGGGCAGTGCAGATCACACCTGCGGGCACGCTGCAGCCGATCCGCGCCCGACGAGACATCGACGCCGCGGCGAATGCCGGGAGCTTCGGCGGCGGAATTCGCGCTGGCAGTGACATCCAAGGAGCACGGCTGGTTGGTGACGGAAATGCGTCAACGGGCTGGAATCCTGAGGAGACCGACAACCCAAAGGACTGGTGGATCGAACTGGATCTCAAGGAACTGGAAAGTTCGACACTGCGCGCCATGCGCATCACCAATCTCGTCGCCATCCCAGGGGCGCGACTCACAGACATCCAGGTTAACGCCGTGGGCGATAATCTGGCGCTGAATCTGAAGGATCGAGGCGGAGATATGATCTTTCACATCGGCGATCAGACCGTGGCGGGGTCCTCACTCAGCAATCTTGCGAGTCTCAACGATGGCGACTTTGGCACAATCTGGTGGAGTAATGCGTACGATACTGAGTTTGAAGGCGCGACCTGGGCGACGATCACCGCCGATCTGGGGGCGACGTACTGGGTAGACTGGGTCCGTATCGTCGGCAGAATCATACCCGACATCTACAACAGCCGTAACGGTCGGCAGCTTGATCTGCGGCGGCGGTTCTACCTCCAAAAGTATGAATTGCTCAGCTCTGATGGGTCACTCGCGCCTGACGGTTCGATCGATTGGGAGGTCAGAGCCCCCGGCCAGTGGACGGAGTTTCTCAATCAGCAGGGCTGGGTGGAGCACGAGGTGGATCTGGCTCCGGCCCGACTCGTACGTGTGCGTTGGTTGTATTTCGACCCTAGCTGCGAACCCGACTGCGGCAATTGGGGGGCTGTGGGGGAGCTGCAGATCTATGCGGATGGTTATCCGCAGGAGGCGCAACTCCGGTCAGGCGTCCTTGATC
>DPVW01000363.1 GCA_003529325.1 Candidatus Latescibacterota bacterium
ATCTGTTGCGCTGGGCGGAACGCACGATTCCCATGGGCTGGGAGGGCTTCTATGCCGCCAGCGAGAACTATCGTGAGGCGGGCCGTCACGAGTTGGCCTTGGAGTTTATCGTCAAGGCCGCTGATGGTCTGCTGTCACAGTATGGGGACCATCCCTCGGCGACGTACGACAACGCCCTGGCACTGGCGAGCATTCTACTCAACAGCTATCGCGATTTTGACAAGGCGGAGAGTGTCTATCGTCGTGCCATCAACCTGCGCCCCGCGTCCTATGCCGGCGTCCACGAACTGGCTGCCACGCTGCAGGCCGACAACCGTCCTGCCGACGCCCTGCAGGCCGTAGGCGACTATATCCAAGCGTATGGCGCCAATGACTCTGCACAGTCCGATTACGACATTCTGGCCAACGCCATATCGCGTAGCGAAGCTGCGTCAGAAGCGCCCACCGAGGCGCCGGCGGAGCAGTAGCCGACCCGTTGATGGAGTCGTCCGGCGCCATGATTCTGCGGACAACGATCGTCATACCGCATTTCAACGCCGACACACTTGTGTCCTGCCTGCAGTCATTGGTGGACCACACCGACGCAGGCACGGCGCGGGTGATCATCATTGACGACGGCGACGGCAGCCCCAATCTGCAGCAGGCCCGCCGCGATTTTCCTGAGATCGAAGTGCTCGAAAACGAGACGCGATTGGGGTTTACCGGCTCCTGCAATCGCGGTCTGGAGGCGGCGTCGACGGAGTTTGTCCTGCTGCTCAACGATGACACGCTGGTCACCGCCGGGTGGCTGCCCCCGCTGCTGGCGGTCTGCGACGCGGACCCCCGTATCGGTGCATGCCAACCGAAATTGCTGTCAGCAACCCGGGAGGGTTTCTTCGATTACAGTGGCGCCGCCGGTGGTTACATCGACCGGCTTGGATACACATTCTGCCGAGGCCGGACATTCGACACAATCGAACGCGACGAAGGTCAGTATGACACGTCGGCCCCGTTGTTTTGGGCCTGCGGCTCAGCTATGTTCCTACGCCGCGAAGCGGTCGACCAGGTGGGGGCTCTGGATCTCGACTACTTCATGCATTTTGAAGAGATCGATCTCTGTTGGCGTCTGCGCCTGGCGCAGTGGCGTATTCTCTCCGTGCCGGCGTCGACGATCTTCCACTTCAATGCTCAGTCTCTGCCACCGGACACCTTTCTCAAGGTCTACCTCAACCACCGCAACAACATGATCGCCCTGCTGAAGAATCTGCCGGCGAGCAGACTCGCCTGGATCCTGCCCATACGACTCCCCCTCGAGTTGCTGGCCAGCATTCGTTATCTCGTGGGTGGGCGATTCCTGGCAACCCTGGCGCCACTAGCTGGATTGGGCTGGATCGTCACCCATCCACTCAACATCTGGCGCCGACGACGCGCCAGTCGCAGACTCGCCTCCGCCGGCACCGATGTCGGTAGCGAAGGCATATTCCACGGGAGTGCCTTGTGGCAGTATCACGTGCGTGGGCGGCACACGGCGACGGATCTTATGGGAGGAATGGGCCGCTGATGGCATCGGAGTCCGAAGATGGCCACGAAGGCCGTTCGGCCCTGCGCACGTTCAGTGATATAGCGGCAAAACTGCTCGTCAGCGGTGGTCTGCTCTATTGGCTGCTCGCCCAATCCAATCTGACGACCTTCGCCAATATCCTGCAGCGCACCGAAGTCTGGTTGTTCGTCCTCGCCGCCGGGTTCTTCCTGCTCAGCAACGCCCTGGGGGCCTTCCAGTGGTTCCTGTTGTTGCGTGGTCAAGCCCTGGTCGTGTCCCTGCGCCAGGCTGTCGTGTTCTACTGGGTCGGCGTGTTCTTCAACAACGTCCTGCTCGGCAACATCGGTGGCGATGCCATGCGCATCTACGACATGAGGCGCCTTACGGGAGAGACCAGTCGCGCCGCGGCGGCGACCTTCATGGACCGCTTCATCGGCCTCTTTTCGACTTGTTGCCTGGCTCTGGGGGCCTGTGTATTCGTCTCCGAGGTGCGACGCCCTGGGGTCGTCACCATGCTGGTCCCGGTCTTCATTGCCCTGGTCTTTCTTCTCGCCATCGGACTGAGTCGTCAGTTGGGTTATCTCGTGCAGCGTGTCCTGCATCGTCTGCTGCCGTCACGGGTAGCAGGGATTCTCCAGGAACTGCGCCAGAATATCGTCGTCTACCGCCACAAGGCACCCCTGCTGGTCGGTGTCTGGACCGTCTCCCTCGGTGTGCAATTCAGCCGCATCCTCGTGTACTGGGCCGCCGGTGCCGCTGTCGGCATCGAAGTCGGTCTGCGATACTTCGTCGGCTTTCAACCCGTCGCCGCGATCATCGCCGCCCTGCCCATATCCATTGGCGGTCTCGGCGTGCGCGAAGGCGTCCTCGTCGAACTCTTCGGCGGCATCGGCGTCGAGGAGAGTCTCGCCTTCTCGACATCGATCCTCGGGTATGCCGCCGGCATCCTCGCCAGCCTGTTTGGGGGTGTCGCTTTTGTCATCCGCCGTATCCAACCCACGTCGGTGACGGCCAGCAGCGGAGACGGAGATTCGCGGTGATGAATGTTCGCCTGGGATGCGAGCGGCTCTTCGACGACGCCTGCGTCGCCCACGTGCGCCATCGCCGGGTCGGCCTGGTGACCAACCACTCTGGTGTGGACGGCCGCTTGCGCGCCACGGCGGACCGACTGCATACTGCCGACGACGTCGATCTGGCTCTGCTTTTCGGCCCCGAGCATGGCATCCGCGGTGACGCCGAAGACGGCGTCACCGTCGACACCGGAATCGACGCGCACACCGGTGTACCCGCCATCAGTCTCTACGGCGATCGGCGCCAGCCGTCAGTCGAAGAACTCGCCGACCTCGATGTGCTCCTCTTCGACATCCAGGATGTGGGCGTGCGATTCTACACCTACCTCTATACGATGAGCCTGTCCATGGTAGCCTGCGCCGAGGCGGGTGTGCCCATCGTTGTCCTCGATCGTCCCAACCCTGTGGGCGGTGTCGAAGTAGAAGGCAACATCCTCGACCCTGCCTTCGCTTCCTTCGTCGGTCTCTACCCGATCCCGGTACGATACGGCCTTACGGTTGGCGAATTGGCCCGTCTGTTCAATGAGGAGTTCGGCATCGGCGCCGACCTGCACGTCATCGACATGCTCGGTTGGCACCGAAATATGTCCTGGCAGGACACGGGGCTGCCATGGGTTGCGCCGTCACCGAACATGCCCACACAGGACACGGCCAGCGTCTATCCGGGTATGTGCTTCTTCGAGGGCACGAACATCTCCGAAGGGCGTGGCACGACACGCCCTTTCGAACAGGTGGGGGCACCATACATCGATGGCTTTGCCCTGGCAGATGAACTCAATGGACTGCGATTGCCCGGAGCACTCTTTCGACCTGTGTTTTTCCGCCCGGCCTTCGCCAAATACGAGGGGCAGAGCTGTGCGGGTGTGCAGTTGCATGTGACTGACCACGCCCGGTTGCAGCCGGTGCGTGTTGGTTTTGAAGCCATCGCCGCCGTGCGTCGCGCATGGCCAGATCAGTTTGCCTGGCGCACCAATCGTGAGGGCATCCACAACTTCGACAAACTCGCTGGCAGCGATGGTGTGCGCCTCGCCATCGACGCCGGCACGTCGATTGAGGACCTGCTGCGCGATTGGGCGAAGGAGCGTATTGGCTTTGAAGAACTGAGACAGAAGTACCTGCACTATCCGCTTTGACAGTACCGGCTACGCCGGTTTGATTCTTCCTATGCCCGCGCCACTCGAACCCGGTACGTTTCTCATCGCCTCCCTCGGGTTGGAAGACCCCACCTTCGCTCGGACGGTGGTCTTGATCCTGCAGCATGTCCCCGACGAGAAGACCCTGGGTGTAATCATCAATCGCCCCCTCGGCGACCGGGCCAAACTGTACCCGAGCAAAGAACTCGACAGTATCACCGAAGGCATGGAATTCGACGAGTCCGTCACGCGTTCAGAGTTATTCTACCAGGGCGGTCCGGTCGAGCCAGGCTCCCTCATTTTCCTGCACGGCGTCGACCATCTCAAGGGTGAGGCAACACCCATCGTGCCCGGACTGTTCGCCGGCGGTGATCTGGACGCCCTGCGCGCGTTCTCCGCGGAATCGGAGGACGAGGGACCCTTCGTGCGCTTCTATCTCGGCTACTCCCAGTGGGAGCCCGGTCAGTTGGAGTCCGAAATCGCCCTCGGCGCCTGGATTCTTGCGCCAGGGGAAACCGAACTCGTCTTCAGCAACGATCCAGACGGCGTCTGGCAACAGTCGCTGCAGGCCCTGGGCGGCAAATACGCCCCCATGAGCTTCATCCCAGAGGATCCCAGTCTGAACTGACGGCGCCCGACGGTTGTTCTCTGCAGAC
>DPVW01000501.1:0-7469 GCA_003529325.1 Candidatus Latescibacterota bacterium
CGCCTGCGCTGGACCGGCGAACGCTGAAATGCACATCGAGGCGCCCCAGAAGACGCTACTGTCTTGCGTCGATACGGCGACCACCGATGCTGCAACCAGGCCTGCAAGACAGAGCAGGACGGCACGCTTGCCTCCGAGCCAGTCATCGAGAAAGCCCCCGAAAAAGGCGCCAATGCCGGCTGTGATGTTGGTACAGACGCCAAACCACATCAGGTCACGGAAGGTAAAGCCGTGTGTGCCCATCGCGTAGATGCCAGCGAAGGCGAAGACGGTGACGAGGCCGTCATTATACAACAGACGGGCGAGCAGAAATCGCGAGATCTGCGGGAATTCTCGAATGCGCGTCAAGGTTTTCCACAACTGTCCCAGGGAGCCGCCCTGGTCGACGCCAGCTACCGAGTTGGGCTCACGCAGTCGTAGAAAGAGGGGCAGACTGAAGAGTGCAAACCAGGCGGCGACGAGCAGATTGGTGGCGCGGATGTTCTGTCCCTCTTCCGTAGAAAAGCCGAACCACGGCGTGTCGTTGTCGACGAAGCCAACCATGGCGACACCCATGCACAGCAGTCCTCCGACATACCCAAGGGCCCAGCCATAGCCGGAGACCCGACCGATTCGATCCGGCGTGGTGATCCCGGGCAGAAAGGCGTTGTAGAAGACCGTCCCCAGCTCAAAGCCGATGTTGGCGAGCACGAAAAGAATGAGTGCCGCACCGATCTGACCCGCCGTAGGCAGATAGAGGGCGGCTGTGCTGACGACGCAGAGAATGGTGGTTGCCGCCAGCAGCATCTTGCGGCAGGCGTGCCGATCCGCGAGCGCGCCAAGAACCGGAGAGAGCAGGGCGACGATGATCGCCGTAAGAGCGACCCCCCGAGACCACATGGCTGTGCCGGAGAGGACGTCGGGGGCCAGCGAGTGGGTGAACCAGGAAGAATACACGAAGGTGACGACGAGCGTCGTAAAGGCGCTGTTGCCGAAGTCGTAAAGAGACCATGCGAGGACGGCGCCACGTCCACTGCCGGAGTTCGTCATTGGTTTCCCAGGTGAGAGACGCAAGGAGTATAGACGAGGCCCGGGCAACGGCCAACGGGGCGCTTCAACACAGCGTTGCGCGGGTCTGAGTACAGCGGTTCATTACCGACTATGGAACACAAACAAAAAACGGCATTGGTCACCGGTGCCACCGGTGGTATCGGTGAGGCGATCTGCGAGACTCTGGCAGCAACCGGCGTGTCGGTGGCAGTTCACTATCACCAGAACAAGGCGGCGGCAGAGGAGCTCGCCCAGCGCTTGCAAGGTCTGGGGGTGAGAGCTGTAGCCTATGGTGCGGATGTGACGCGACCGCAAGCTGCACAAGAGTTGGTCCAGCGTGTCGATGATGAGTTGGACGGAATCGACATTCTGATCAACAACGCCGGCATCACAGTAGGCGGGTTGGACGTGGCCGACATGGAGGTGGATGCCTGGCTGCACATGGTAGATGTCAATCTCAACAGTGTGTTCTACCTCTGCCGAGCGGCGATCCCACGGCTGCGGGCCAGAGGGGGCGGGCAGATCGTCAACGTCTCTTCGAACATCGTCAACAGCCTGCCCGGGGGCAGTTCGGCCTACGCCGCCACCAAGAGTGCGCTGGTGGCTTTCACCAAGGTGCTGTCGAAGGAAGTGGCACGGGACAATATCCGCGTCAACGCATTGTCACCCGGGTTGATCGCCGCAGGTATGGGACAGGGGGCGATGGACCGGCGCGACCCAGCTGTGCTGGAACGCTTCATCGACACCATTCCCATTGGGCGACCTGGTGAGGCGCAGGAGATCGCCAACGTCATCAGTTTTTTGATCTCCGATGCCGCCAGTTATGTCATCGGGCAGAATCTGACGGTGAATGGGGGCGACCGCAC
This sequence comes from Candidatus Latescibacterota bacterium, assembly GCA_003529325.1. Taxonomy (GTDB): domain Bacteria; phylum Latescibacterota; class UBA2968; order UBA8231; family UBA8231; genus UBA8231. The sequence goes on from DPVW01000501.1 coordinate 1,896, forward strand.
AGAGTCCTACCAGTAAGGCGAAAGCAAGAGTCAGGCGAGAAGGTCGATCTGGCGGGAGGTGTCAGAAGGAGGAGGACGTTCGACCACAGCCTGTTCGTCTTCATCATCTGTCTGGGGGCGCCGTCGGCGCTGCTTGCCGTTGCCATCCTCGGGATGATCGTCGACACGGTTGTCCGGTCCGTCAACGTCGTCTCCCGCCTTCGTCCGTGTCTGGTCAAGCAGGTGTTGACGTCGAGCTCCTGCGCACCGTGACGTTGACCGAGATCGGCACTTGCCTGTTGGATGCCCTGCTCGCGGCCGGCGAGAGGCGCTTTGGAGAGATTGTCCTGGAGGTCGATGGGCCGCATAGGATCGTGACAAGTCCTTCTGCCGTAGTAACATCAATCAAGGTGGAAATGTCAATGCAGTCACCGGCGGTTGCGTAGAATCCAGTAGATAATGCCGCCGATGCCAAGCAACAGCAGTGCCTTCCACTCGAAGAGGTAGATCGCTGCTGCCACGAAAATGGCAGCCATAATACGCTGTTCCCGCGGATTCATGGTGATCTCTCTGTGGACTGATCGTGATAGACGCGTCGTTTCGTCGAGTCAGACTCGATGGTGAAAGGAATTATGCTTAAGTATCCGTTGTTGCGACCCCTCAAGGCAAGGCAATAGAGGGATGAGGATCGTCAACGTCGATCTCGACATCCAGCGTGAGCCCTTCGCCCGGCCTTTCGCCTTCAAGGGCTCAGCCTTCCATGAAAAATGGAACTTGCTCGTCCGCCTGCGCGACGAGGCGGGGACCGAGGCCTATGGCATTGGTGGTCTCGCCGTGCTCTGGTCTGACGCGCAGGTCTTTTCGGCACACACAGAAACCGGCGGCAATGCGTTGATGGTGGGGACCCTCGAAAGGGCACTGCAACTGTCTCTGACCGTCGATTGGGAGCACCCCCAACAGCTGCTGGCGGCGGTGCGTGGTGCAGCGCAGCTGTTTGCCCAACAGGCCACAGGGCGTGGCACCGACCTGCAGCCCACCTTTGTCCTCAATGCACTGGTCGCGCTCGACAATGCCGCCTGGGTGTTGTGGGCGAGACGACAAGGCATCACCGACTTCGCTGACTGGGTACCGGCGGCAGCGGCTGCAGCCCTATGCCATCGTCAGCCTCGGGTGGCACTGACGCCAGCGGTGGGCTACAACATGCCGGAGGAGCAGATCCGAGGGTTGCTTGCCGATGGGGCAGCTATCTTGAAGGTAAAGTTGGGACACCCCGGGGAGGAAGAGGAGATGGTCGCCGGAGATTGCCGCAGTCTGCAGCGTCTCGAACCGTTGCTGCGGGAGACGGAGACAACTCTGACGCAAAGTGGTCAGGTGCTGCTCTATCTCGATGCCAATGGGCGTTATCACTCGAAAGTGGCGCTGCGCCAGGTCCTGGACGAGGCCGACCGATTGGGATTGCGGCACAGAATCGCCGTGCTCGAGGAGCCTTTCGCCCCGAATGTGAAAGAGAGTGTCGCTGATCTGGGTGTGCTCGTCGCCGCTGACGAATCTCTCCATGACCCGGCGGATGTCGCCGCCCGCAAGGCGGCAGGTTATGGCGCCATCGCCGTCAAACCTGCGGGCAAGACGCTGTCTGTCGCATTCGACATGCTGGCGGCGGCACAACAGCTGGAGATGGTCGCATTCGTGGCGGACAATGCCTGCGTACCCGTGCTCGTGGAATGGAACAAGAACGTCGCCGCGCGGTTACCGGCATTCCCCGGTGTCTGTGGCGGCATGATGGAGTCGAATGGGCCGGAAAACTACGGACGCTGGGAGCAGATGCTGGAGGAGCATCCTCGAGCGGGGGCCCCCTGGCTGGCCGCCCGGGCCGGTTGTTACGAACTCGACGATGAGTACTATAACATGACAGGGGGGATCGGCGATGATCCAGAGGCCTATCTCACCGAACTGCGGCGCCGGTCTTAGGCAGCGACCATGCCCTGCAGATCTTTGCGGAATACCCAGGTGTCGTCGCGCACATAGTGTGTCGCAAAGGCCAGGCGTGGTTTGTCCGAGTTTTCATTGGCATATGAGCCGTGCACGGTGAGACTCGAAAAGAACACGCCACCACCCTTCGGCACGGTGAGCATCTCGACCTGATCGCGGGTGAACTGGTGGATGTCGTGGGAATGCATCGTTTCCGTCCACTCCTCGCCATCGCGATCGACCATGCCGTAGTCATTCACCCAGGTGGCGTGTTGGTCTGACTCACGGACCTCGCCAGCCTCCATAAGGCCCCGCTTGTGGCTGCCAGACACGACGCAGAGACCCCCATTGTCGGTGCCTGTATCGTTGCAGGCGATCCAGCAAGCCATCAATGTGTTTGGCTCGTTTCGTATATAGTGAGTATCCTGATGCAGGGCGACACCGGTGCCACCACCGGGCAGCTTCGCCATGTACATAGTCTGCACGATCAATGGCGAGCCACCCAACAGCTGGCTCACCTTGGTGACGATCTCTGGATGGCGGGCGATGGCGCTCCAGGCGTCATCATCGCGGTGATTCTGCAGACCTCTGGGACCTGCCTCGTCTTGCGCGGCCTCGTTCTCGCAGAATGCATCGACAGCGCTGGCTGGCAAGAGATCGGGGACGAGGATGTAACCATCCTGGCGATAACGTTCAACGTCGTTGGCGTCGAATGGGCGGGCGGAAGTGGCTGAACTTGTCATAACACGAAGATACGAAGGGCTGGCAGTGTGAGCGAACGAAAGAGGCCGGATCGGGCCGACTACTATATGGGCATCGCCATGGCGGTGCGGGCAAGGGCCGACTGCATGGGGAATCGGGTCGGCGCCATCCTTGTTCTCAATGACCGCATCATCTCTACCGGCTACAATGGCACGCCGGCGAACATGACGAACTGCACCGCAGGGGGGTGTCCCCGTTGTGCTCAGCGGGAGCGCTACGAGTCGGGACGGGCATACGATATCTGCATATGCGTACATGCGGAACAGAATGCCTTGCTCGCAGCCGCTCGTTTTGGCATTGCCACGGAAGGCACGACGCTGTACTCCACAATGCGGCCATGCTTCGGCTGTACCAAGGAGCTGCTACAGGCCAACGTTTCCGGTTTCTTCTATCTGCACGATTGGCACTACCCTGAGAGTGAGATGGAGGAGACGTACCAGTATCTGCAGGCACAGTTCGCCGACGGTGTGCACCCAGTCGATCTTGTCGACAAAGAGGAGAATTGGGCGGTCTCCAGCTTGCGGGAGCAGGGCAGCTGATGCGGCACACGGTGGTCATCATGCTCAACCTGCTTTGCTGGATCGTAGCTCCGGCGGGGGCTAACGAGGTCCCACTTGCCGCACATGTCGTGACGATCGACGGTGATCTACGCGAGTGGGGCCAGGCGGCGTGGATCTCGGTTGAGCCGGCGGCTGACGGTGTTGGTCTCCGTGGGGTATTTCATGGCGAGCAGGATCATGACGCCACCCTCCTCGTGCAATGGGACGCCGAAGCTCTGTACATCGCCGCAGCGGTGACGGATGACACCCTCGATGTAGGCCGGGTGCTGCCAACCCAGCGCGAGTGGAATGGCTCTGGGGGGCAGCGCAAGGATCGCATGTTCTACTACGACCACCTGAAGGCCTTCGTGCGAGAACCGGGAGCCAATGCGGGGTACAATCTGTGGTTTGCGCCGGCGGACGAAAATGGGCTGTTCTGGTGGGGAGGGCGGCAGCGCCAGGCCGAGGTCGTGCACCCACCGATTCAGGCGGCCAGCATCGTCCGCGGTACGACACGAACATTCGAGATCGCCATTCCCTGGACGTGGATGGAGGCCTATCCGCAGCCCGGTGACGTTTTTGACGGGACATTTCTGTTCACCGACTCCGATCGCCCGGGTGAAGATGTGGCCGTCAAGATCGCCAGCAACATGGAGAGTTGGATCTGGTGGCAGGGGGGCCTCGAGCTCGTCGGCCAACCAGATGGTTTACGTCCGCGGCCTGCCAAAGAGCCCCCCCGGCCCAAGCAGCGGGTCATTGCGGCGGCAGAGCCCCTCGACCCTCGTATTGCGGAGGCCGTCGCGCGCTCACGGGAGATCGCCATTGCCGCAGCGGCTGACAGTGTCAGGCAGCTGGCACAAGCGCAGGCCGCCGCCAAAGCCGCCGCCGAAGCGGCCACTACCGTGGCCGGCGCGGTGACTGGCCCTACGGCGGTTTCCGGTGTGGTGGCCACGACCGATGTCGCCGCGGCATCCTCGGCAACCGGTTCGCTCCGGGCGCGTCTGAATCGGAAATTGCTGGCTCGCCGCGCCGCATTGCGAGCGCCCCAATATCTGCAGAGCCTCGACCGTGACCCGGAGTTGTCGGACGCCCAGGTCGACAGCTTCTACGCCGTGCTGCGCCGACAGATGGATCGCATCGTCCAGCAACGCATTACGACCCGGGTGGATTTTTTCGTCATCGATATGGCCTCTGCAGCGGGGTGCCGACGGGACCAGTCACGCAATTTCCTCGTCGATCTGCTCGCCAAACTTGCCGAACCGCACGACGAGGTGGTGGCTCGCTGGATCGCTGCTGCGGCGACGACCTCGGCGTTGGACGGGCCATCGTCGGCTGCCTTCGTACACGAGGTCTCCCGGCGCGCGGGAAGCACATTTAAAAAGCTTGGGATCACCACGTCGCAGGAGCTCATAAAACGGGGTCGCAAGGAGAGCGGCCTGGATGAGGATGAAGCATATATGCTCATCGGATCCCTGCTATCCCCCTGACCACGAGCCTCCTGTCACACACACGACACCAGCAACTCGCCTGACAGCGTCGAATTCGCTTTATTTTCTTCAATTCTCATGAGTGATCTGAATCCCAGGAACATCGCATGACGGACCTCGGCGACATGGAGCACCAGGTCGAGTCCTTGGACAAAGAGTTGCGCGACATTGTCGATGCCGTTCCCAACATCATCTATCGCGTCGACGCCGATGGTCGCATCGTTTTTATCAGCGAAGCGGTGCGCAGATACGGCCTCGAGCCTGAGGCACTCGTCGGTGTCAGCTTCTTTGATCTGATCCATCCAGAGGATCGCGACACGCCCGTCACCACGTCGACGACCGCCGCACGGGTCGCGCTCCTTCGAGGTCCGTCTCGTTCTGCCGAATGATCATGACCTGCCCTTCGAGTTCAACGAGTCGGACGCCTTGGTAGAAATCGATGCGGAGGGGGTCTACTCGTCACAACGGCCCTGTTCGACGGACTTTCTCTATACCCAGGGCGTGGCGCGCAATATCAGCGATCGCGAACTGGAGGAAGCGTCTCTGCAAGGGCAGCAAGAGTCGGCACGGCGGATCGGTGCGCATACAGGGCAGATCCGCTCTGCCTATCGACAGCTGCAACAACAGATCAAGGTGCGCCAGCGGCAGGAAGCCGAAGCAGAGTCGATCCAAAAGATCCGCGATGCGATCTGGCGAATCAGCAAAGCGGAACAGATCGATGACGTGCTGTGCACGATTCATGACAGTCTGCGTGGGCTGGACATTGACTTCTACGGTATCAGCATCAATCACGTCGACAAGAGTCGTTCCATCGTGCGACACTACTCCTTCGCCGGAGA
>DPVW01000501.1:7789-25825 GCA_003529325.1 Candidatus Latescibacterota bacterium
GGAGATGCGGACACTCCGTGATGCACCGCAGCACCGGGACATGCTGGCCGCCCTGAGAGAGTTGGGGGTACCGGTGGACGGAATGTCCATGCAGTTTCCGGCGATACTGACCGTCGCCGGGGAGACGACTCCCTGCGCGCTGATGGAGCAGCAGCAAGAAGGTCTGCTCGCCTCCCTGGATGCAGATATGCGCGGCGGCGTCTTCGGTCCAGTGCAGCGCACGGGGTGCATTCAACGGGGTGACCGTATCACCGTGTTAGCAGCCAGTTGACGACTTCCATCGGGGCAGCGGCCGGCCCTTTCGATCGGCACCAACGTTGCCAACGGAGCGACTATGTCAACGGGTTGCCGGACTGAGCATGGCGCGAATCCATGTTGCCGGAAATTCGGTGCTCGACGTCATCGTGCAGGGTCGAGCGCCTGCTGGTCCGGTGGTGGATGGCTGGGGCGCCAATGTGAACGTGCTCACCGAACCGGTTGTGGCTGCCCTTGGCGGCTGCGGCGCGGCGTCAGCGTATGTGCTGGGTCGACTCGGGCACTCGGTGACTCTGTCGACGAATATCGGCGATGATGCCTTTGGCTCTCTGATACAGAGTTGGTTGCATGCTGCCGGGGTCGTGCTGCGACCACCGGCCGATCCCAGCGTGGCGTCGGCGACGCATCTGATCTATGTGCTCGGCAGCAACCGTCAGTCCTCGTACTGGCAGGGCAACCGTGTCGACTGGAAGGCAGGGTTTGCTGCCGATGCACCAGAGTGGTTTGTCGCCACCGGATATGGGGCGGTGGTCGCCGAGGATGTGCAACAACTGATCCCTGTTTGTGCACGTCTGCGAGTGGCCGACACGCGGGTTCTGTTCGATCCCAGTCCGTGGTTCGCCGATCGCGTATCGGTGGCTGAGATGTTGGCCTTATGGACCGAGATCGATGTGCTGACGGGAACACAGGATGAGTTGAGTCACTGGCTTCCTGGCATCGACGATGCACTGGCTCTGGCACAGGCGGTGGTCGACCACGGGCCATGGCTGGCTGTCGTAAAGTGTGGTCCAGAAGGTGCCGTCTGGGCTACCGACGAAGAGGCAGGCGTGGCACGGGCGCAGGCGGTTCGTGGTAGCAGCGTCGGTGCCGGGGATTGTTTTAATGCTCGTCTCATCGACGGATTGGCCCGCGGCGAGGTGCCCGGTGCAGCAGTCGCTGCGGCTGTCCGCATGGCATCAGACCTCGTGCGCGAGGGTCGGGGTGTGCTGGGAGTATTACCACCTGAAGGAGGCGGAAGATAATGTCGAAGCAACCACCGAATGTCATCGTCATCATGGCGGACCAGCAGAAGGCGACATCGAGCCACCTGTGGGGGAACACGTTCTGCGAGACGCCGGCACTGGCGGCACTGGCGGAGGATGGGGTGTTATTCGATTGCGCCATTACGCCGCACCCGCTCTGCGGGCCTGCACGACAGTCGCTGTGGACGAGCCAGTTCCCGCACTCACACGGGGGTCGACGCAACCAGACTCTGATGTCGCCGGATAATGTGCATGCCTTCCAGATCTGGAAGGAAGCGGGATTCCATAATGGCCTTATCGGCAAGAATCACTGTTTCGAGACAGATCAGGACCTGGCTCTATTCGATACCTGGTGTGAGGTCGGCCACGGCGGCATCACCGAACCGAGTACCAAGGGTATGGAGTGGTTTCGCCCCCGAGCCGGAATCGATGCTGCCCATGCGGCGCGAAAGAACATGATCCCACAGAGTCCGCGGTTCTCCTATGCCACAAACGACCTGCCACTGGAGGACAGTGGCACAGGGCTCGTCGCTGGTCAGACCGTGCGCTTTCTCGAACAGCACCGCGACGATCCCTTCGCATTGTGGGTTTCATTCCCCGATCCGCATGAACCCTGGGTTTGCCCGCAATCGTACGCCGACATGTTTTCCGCGGATCGTATCGACGTGCCGCCCTGGCGCAGGGACGAGTTTGACGATCCCGCGACGGTGCCGGAGCGTAACAGGGTACTGAATCAGATCCTCGGTTTCGCCGAGGATGCACCTGAGGATGTGTTTGGTGTGCAGGGCGTCTATTATGGCATGATCAAGTATCTCGACGATGGTCTGACGCAGATCACGGCCGCCCTCGACAGACTGGGTCTGCGGGAGAATACGATCGTAGTATACTGCTCCGACCATGGCGACTTCATGGGCGAACATGGAATGCAATGCAAGGGCGGTGTGTTCTACGATTGCCTTACACGGGTGCCGCTGGTGGTGTCGTGGCCGGGCCAGATCACCGGTGGTGTGCGTGAAGACAGCCCGGTAAATCTGATCGACATCGTACCTACCCTGCTTCGACTTCAGGGGCTGGATGTGCCCCGCTCCATGCACGGCGCGCCATTGCCATCGGCGACGGACGCCCCATCCAGGCAGGTGACCTTCAGTGAATATGGCGCCGGGGGCCCTGCCTTTACGATGGCCGACCTGGAACAGATGGAGCAGCCATACGGGCGCCGGGCCTTGATGAAGTCGCTGCAGTGGCGCGAGGCTGAAGGCCGGCGCAAGATGGCACGTACGCGAGAGTGGAAGTATGTGCACGACCCGATGGGGGATCTGGATGAACTCTATGATCTCAAGAGCGATCCCTGGGAGTTGATGAATGTCGCCCATCTAGTAGAGCACACGGAAGTGATCGCTGAGATGCGTCTGCATCTGGCGGATTGGAGTATCAACACAGAGGACGCTCACGCCGTGCCGATGCCCTGACACGGTGCCCCGCATTCACTCGACGATAAACACCAGAGGACAAGGACGGATCATGGCGAAGAGGATCAAGGTTGGCGTCATCGGCCTGGGCTGGCCTGGACGTGAACATCTAAAGGGTTATCTGAAGTCGGCACGCGCAGAGGTCGTTGCCGTGTGCGACGCCAACGAAGAACTCGCCGGCAACATCGCCAAAGAACACGACATCCCGTCGGTTTATGCTGACCACAAGGTGATGTTCAAGGCTTCTGATGTGGAAGCGGTCAGTGTCTGCCTACCCAACTTCCTGCACGCCCCTGTCACCCTCGACGCCCTGCGCGCAGGCCGTCACGTGATCTGCGAGAAGCCACCCGCCCTCGATGCAAGACAAGCTCGTCGTATGGCTGATGCGGCAAAGAAGGGCGGTCTGACGCTGATGTATGCGCTGTGCCAGCGTTTCACCGGGGCAGCGAAACTGGTGAAGGACTACGTCGACAAAGGAGAACTGGGGGAGATCTACTTCGGCCGTGCCGTCTATCACCGACGCCGAGGCATCCCTCTGGGTACGGGCGCGTGGTTCACGGACAAGAAACGCTCTGGTGGGGGTGCATTGATTGATATCGGCGTGCACGCGCTGGACTGCGCCTGGTGGATGATGGGTTCACCGAAACCGGTGTCGGTGAGTGGGAGCGCCTATCACAAGTTCGCTGACGTGTTGCCGAAGGGGACACACTTCGACGTCGATGACTCCGCCTTTGGCCTCATCCGCTTCGATTCGGGAGCGACGTTGATATTGGAGTGCAGCTGGGCACTGAATCTGTCCGGTGGTAGTGTCACGCAGATCGCCGGCACCAAGGGCGGTGTCGAGATGAACCCGTTGAAAATTCTGACGGAGCGTGACGGCGTGCAGGTCGATATCACCCCACACGTACCGGATGCCGACGCCTTCGGTGGACAGACCGATCACTTTCTCGCGTGTGTACAGACGGGACGGACGCCCCTGATGGGGGCCGAAGAGGGTGTGCGGTTGATGCAGATGCTGGACGGGATCTACAAGTCGGCTGCAACGGGGCGTGAGGTGCGCATCAAGTAGGCACTTGTGCGGAGTTTTGGAGAGGCGTGTTCTGGGTTTGACATTTCTAAAGTGCGCCGGCTATACTTAATCAGATTTACTGCAGGGCCAGATTCACCGTCCACGAAAAAAATTAAGTGCAGAATCGGAGTCAACTCGGATGTCAATCGACCGGATGGTACCGGTTGCCGGAAAGGGCCAGCTGCAAAGCGCCCTGTGCCGGATGACGTCCACCCCTACGACCACACCGCTCCCCACGGGTACTCGTGGCGGAAAAGCGATGGTGGAGTTTCCGGGGTAAGACCCGATCTCGAACGAACTTTGACGAGAAGCCCGCTGTCGACTGACATATCGACAGCGGGCTTTTTTCATGCGATCGGAAATGGGAGTTAGAGACGTGAAAATTCAGATACGAGAAGGTGAAGTGCTCGATTATGAGGGAGGCGGCAATCTGCGCGACATCCTCATCGAGCATGACAAGAAGCTGTTGCGCGAATTTATCGCAGCCACAGATGCTGACAAGAGTCACATCGACTTTCACACGGAGTTGGGCGCCGATGCCGAGGTGGCCCTCATGGCCTGGGACGATCCGGAGGCGGCATGGATCTATCGTCACAGCATGTCGCACGTGCTGGCGCAGGCGGTACGCCATCTGTTTCCGGCGGCGAAACTGGCGATTGGTCCAGCCATCGACGAGGGATTCTACTACGACTTCGACGTGGAAACGCCCTTCACGCCCGAGGACCTGACGGCGATCGAGAAACAGATGAAGCGGGTGGTGAAGCAGAACCACCGCTTCGAGCGCGAGGAGATCAGCCGGGAGGAGGCGCGCAGTCGTCTGGCCGTCGACCCGTATAAACTTGAGATCCTCGATGATCTGGAGGAGGACCAGACGCTCACGTTCTACAAGGACGGGGACTTCGTCGATCTGTGTCGGGGCCCACATATGCTGAGCACTGGCCAGATCAAGCACTACAAGTTGCTCAGCGTTGCCGGCGCCTATTGGCGTGGAGACGAGAGTCGAAAGATGCTGCAACGCATCTACGGCACGGCCTTCGTCACGCGCGAGGCTCTCGATCACCATATGAAGATGATCGAGGAGGCGAAGAAGCGGGATCACCGGCGTCTTGGGCAGGAGTTGGAGCTATTCTTCTTTGACGACGAGGTCGGTCCTGGACTACCCCTGTGGCAACCGAAGGGGACGGTGTTGATCGACGAATTGGAGAAGCTGGCGAAGGAGACGGAGGCCGAGGCCGGTTATCTGCGCGTACGGACGCCGCATATTGCCAAGGATCAGATGTACCATAGGAGCGGTCACCTGCCGTATTACAAGGAGTCGATGTATCCGCCCATGGAGCTGGAAGGGGTGACATACTACCTCAAGCCCATGAACTGCCCGCATCACCACAAGATCTTCGATTCACTGCCGCGTTCGTATCGTGACATGCCGATTCGTCTGACGGAGTATGGCACATGTTACCGATACGAACAGTCCGGTGAGTTGTTCGGTCTGATGCGGGTGCGGTCGATGCAGATGAACGATGCCCACATCTACTGTAGGCTCGATCAGTTCGAGGAGGAGTTTCTTGCCGTCTGCCGGATGTATCTGAAGTATTTTGAACTGTTCGGCATCGAAAAATACATGATGCGCCTCTCCACACACTCTCAGGAGGGACTGGGCAAGAAGTACGTCGACCAGCCGGAGTTGTGGAAGAAGACGGAAGACATGGTACGTCGCACACTCGAGAACGGGGGAATTCCTTACGAAGAGGTCGCGGGTGAGGCCGCTTTTTATGGGCCGAAGATCGATGTCGAGATCTGGTCCGCCATCGGCCGTGAGTTCAGCATTGCGACGAATCAGGTCGACTTCGCCGTGCCGGAAAAATTCGGTCTGCATTACACGACGTCGGCGGGTGGCGAGGAAGTGCCACTCTGTATCCACCGAGCCCCGTTGGGCACACACGAGCGTACGATCGGCTTTTTGATTGAACACTTTTCCGGTGCCTTCCCGCCGTGGTTGGCGCCGGTGCAGGCCGTCGTCATGCCCATCGCCGAGCGGCACCAGCCGTATGGGGCAAAAGTACTCGAGTCCCTGCGTGCCGCTGGTGTCCGTGCGGAGTTGGCGCAGGATCAGACGCTGAATTATCGCATCCGTGCGGCGCAGAAGCAGAAGGTGCCGTATATGATGATCCTCGGTGATCGTGAGGTAGAGGACTCCCAGGTCGCGATTCGACTTCGCTCCGGAGAGAATCTGGATCCCATGGGCGTGGATGCGGCACTGGCGATGATCACTGACAAGATCTCCACGCGCGCGATCGACTAGGGGATCCGGGGGGTGGCAAGACGGCGGCAGCCCCTGGGCAAGCGGGTGCGTCGACAGGCGGAGATCCTGTGGCGCTTTCGGTACCACTTTCTGTGTGCCGTGGGGGCACTGTTGTTGTGGAATACGGTGTTGATCAAGCCCTTCAAGGTGTTCGTGGTGATGGTGCACGAAGTGTGCCACGCCACGGCAGCCTTGATGACGGGTGGAGAGGTGATCGAGATCCACACCGCCTGGGAAGAGTCGGGGCACACCCTGACTCGCGGTGGCTGGTCGATGGTCATCATCTCCGCCGGCTACGTCGGCTCGGCCCTCATCGGGGCGGCCCTGATCGGTGCCGGTATCCTGCCGCAGTTGCAGCGTTTTCTCGTGTTGCTCGTGGGTGCGGTGACCATGGGCATGACGATGGCTTTCACGCCCGTCGGTGGCCCGGATTTTCTTCTGGGCATCGTCGGTGGCCTCGCCCTGGTCTGTCTGGCCATGTATTCCGCCCGTGCCGGGGCCGCTTGTGCCGTCTGGCTGGGGGTGATGTTGTGTCTGTACAGTGTGCACGATTTCCACAGTGACCTGTGGTTATTTGCTGAATACACCGACGCCGGGATTCTCGCCGCCTACTGGGGCCTGCCATGGTTGGCCTACCCCATCGCCACACTGTGGGTGTGGTTGTCTCTGTGGGTGATGTATCGCGCCATGGGAGTTGTCATGAAACATGAACCGAGTCAAAGTTGACGAAGGAAAGAGGTCGAGTACGATGCGAATGAGCCAACTCTTCAGCCAGACCCTGCGTGAAGCGCCAAACGACGCCGAGGCGATCAGCCATGTGTTGTTGCTGCGGGCGGGTTTCATGCGCCAACTGGCGAGTGGCATCTTCAGCTACCTGCCACTGGCTCAACGTTCCCTGCGCAAGATCGAACAGATCATCCGTTCGGAAATGGACAACATCGGTGGCCAGGAGATTAGCATGCCGGTGGTGCACCCGGCGGACCTGTGGCGGGAGACGGGGCGTTATTTCGACATCGATGCCGAGATGAGTCGTTTCCAGGATCGCGGTGATCGCGAGATGGTGCTCGCCATGACCCACGAAGAGGTCGTCGCCGACCTGGCACGCAAGGAGATCAAGTCATACCGCCAACTACCCCAACTCGTCTACCAGTTGCAGACCAAATGGCGAGATGATCCGCGCCCCCGCTCAGGGTTGATCCGGGTGCGCGAGTTCATCATGAAGGACTCCTACTCCCTCGACGCGACCGAAGAAGGGCTGGAAAAGCAATATCTCGCCCACTACCAGGCGTACTTCAACATCTTCCATCGTTGTGGCATTCCGACCGTCGCTGTGGCGGCCGACTCCGGCATCATGGGGGGTAAGGTGTCGCACGAGTACATGTATCTCACCGGTGTCGGGGAGGACACCATCGTGCGCTGTTCCGGTTGTGATTATGCCGCCAACGGGCAGGTCGCCGCATTTGCCCGGACGGAACCGGCGGCTGCCGAGGTAGTGGCGATGGAAAAGATTTCGACACCTGATACGAAGACGATAGAGGAGTTGGCAACGCTGCTCGATATCGAGACCCGGCAGACGGCGAAGGCCGTGTTCTTCATGGGGCGCTATAAAAAAGAGGAGGGCGAGGGGGACGAGGAGCGCATGATCTTTGCCGTCATCCGCGGTGACCTGGAGGTCAACGAGACCAAGGTTGCCAACGCCGCCGGCGCCCTCGGTTTGCGTCCGGCACAGGACGACGAAATCAAGGGGATCGGTGCCGTCGCCGGCTACGCCTCACCGGTTGGGTTGCAGGATGTTCTCGTCATCGCCGATGAGTCGATCACGACGGCGACCAATCTCGTGGCGGGGGCCAACGAGGAAGGCTTCCACACGAAGAATGTCAACTATGGGCGTGACTGGGAGGCGACGCATGTCACCGACATCGCGTCGGCACGAGAAGGGGATACCTGTGCCCGCTGCGGCAAAGAGTTGGCACTGACGAGGGGCGTGGAGGTGGGCAATATTTTTCAGTTGGGGACGCGCTTCACCGATGCACTCGGTGCGAGTTTTCTCGACGAAAATGGCAAGGCACAGTCCATCATCATGGGGTCCTATGGCATCGGTGTCGGTCGTCTGCTGGCCTGTGTGGCTGAACATTCACATGACGACGGTGGTTGCGTCTGGCCGATCACGATTGCGCCGTATCAGGTCCACCTGGTTTCTCTGGCCAAGGCCGAGGGGGAAGCGAGGACGGCAGCCGATACACTCTACGACGAGCTGACAGCGGTGGGTGTGGAGGTGCTCTACGATGACCGCAAGGAAAATCCGGGGGTCAAGTTCAAAGATGCCGATCTCATCGGCTGCCCGCTACGAGTTACCGTTGGGGACCGAGGTTTGAAGAATGGCATCATGGAGCTGAAGGTGCGCACCGACGATGGCAAAGGCGAGGAGGTGCCCTGCGCCGACATCGTCGCGCAGGTCGAAGCAAAATTGGCGCAATTGCGGGCGGCTGTAGAGCAGACCGTCGTCGAGGTTGTCTACGCGACTCAGGACTCGGCGTAAACCGCCTCCCGCAGCCCCTTTATGTAGCCCACGGCAAAGAGGCGGGCAATGCGCAGCTCATCTTCGAATTCGTCGTCGCCCATCTTCGGGTAGTGGTCGGGACGCAGGACCCCCTCGTAGCCGACGTCGCGGTAGGCGCGCAAACACTCGACCAGGTCGGATTGGCCATCGTCGTGAAAGGCCTCCTGGAAATGTTCGGGTGTGCCACGCACGTCGCGCATGTGGACGAAGTGAATCTTGCCCTGGGTGCCGAAGTTGCGGATGACGGCGGGCAGGTCGTCGGTCATGAGGGCGAAGTTTCCCTGACACAGGCCGATGCCATTCGTCGGACTTGGCACCAGATCGATCATACGCTGGTAGTTGTCCACTGTGCTCATGATACGGGCGACACCGCGGATCGGTGACAGGGGTGGATCATCGGGGTGCATGGCCATAATCACGCCTGCCTTCTCGGCGACGGGCACTACCTGCTCGAGGAAATACTTCAGATTGTCCCACTGCTCCTCCTCCGTGACGACACCATGTTCGGTCAACTCTTCGCCCGTCTCCTCATGGTGGTAGGCTGAGACCTTGGCGCCGCCACGTGAAGGCAGATTCCGCCCGGTGCGCATGACACCGAGGATGGGCATCCAACTGCTGCACCAGACCGGGATCCCCAGTTCGCCCATGTTGCGCAGCATGCGGCAGACGACATCGATTTCTTCGTCGCGTCCTGGCAGGGCGAGTTTGATCTTCTCCATACCAGGTCTGCCTTCCACGACAGCCAGTTCGACGCCAATTTTCTCGTAGGTCTCCTGCCACTCGCGCAGCCCCGCCAGACTCCAGGGCTGTTCGTCCTCCGGGGCGTTGGGAATCGTCACCAGACTCTTGTGGCAGACGGCATGGTCGACCCCACACTGTCGCATCAGGGTCCAGGGAAGACCGGTTTCGGGGGGCAGGTTGACGGCAATTTTGATCATTGTGTCCAGTCTCCCAGGGGTGGTAGGTGTTTATGGCTGCCGTTCAGGATTGACATGAAGGTAGCCTGTGTCCAACATGTGCCGCGACAACATCCCCAATTCTCGAAAGGCAATAGACCGTGCGCTTCGACAATTCTGACGACATCCTGCAACTGACTCCGAAGTGGGAAGGCGACCGTTTCGACAATGGCCGACCCCGCGTCCCCGACGAAATTCTCACCCGTATATCGAGGATCGCGATCGAGGAAGCCTGGGGTGTCTGTTGGGGGAAGGACTATAAACACCAGTTCCAGGGCGAGTGGCAAGTCATCAACCCCAAGGGCAAGACCCTGGCAGGGCGTGCCGTCACCGGGGTGATGGTGCCCAAACGACCGGACCTGCATGACACACTGCTCGAACTCGGGCAGAAGGAGGAGGGCCGGGTCGGCTTCTTCAACTCGTGGGTTATCGAGCTGCTGGAGAAGGATGACGTCATCGTCATCGACATGTTCGACAAGGTCTTTCAGGGGACCTACTCCGGCGGCAATCTGACCAATGCTATCGCCGCGCGGGGCGCCAATGGCCAGGTGCTGTGGTGCGGTGTGCGCGACCTCGAACAGATCATGGACATGGAGGAACTGGTCACCTACCACCGTGGCAACGACCCCACCGCCATCGGCGACGTAACACTTACGGGGATCAACGTGCCCTGTCGTATCGGCAACGCCATCTGCATGCCCGGAGACGTGGTACTGGGTACCCGGGCGGGGTTGCTGTTCGTGCCACCGCATCTGGCGGAAGAGTGTTGCACCCGCGCCGAACACGTGCAGTTGCGCGAGATCTTTCAGTTCAAGCGCATCCACGAGGGGGTGTACAATTCGTTCCAGATGGATTCGAAGTGGTCGGAGGAAATCGAGCAGGACTTCAAGGCGTGGCGGGCAACGGACATGCCGGAGGAATTCCAGCACCTGACCTTCGAAGAGGACAAACCGAAGGACGATCAGGCGCAGTCGGAGGCTGGGACCAGTCTGTAACTGACTCCGGCAGGGGAATTGCGGGTCAGACGCCCCGCGGCAGCAATGCCGTGGGGCGTTCGTCAATGGGTTACACGCGCACCAACTTATCTTCCCACAGCGTTAATGTCCCCCGGCCTAGAGGAGTTGCTCCCATGCCCATCTTTCGAAGCGGCGACCAAGCCCCGGCCTGGAGTGAATTGGAGTTCTTTGAGATCGTGCGTCTGGAGCCTGGGCAGGAGCACACTTTTGCCCGGATCGGCGCCAAGGAGAAACTTATCGTCGGTTCAGGGACATGTGGGATCTGGAAAAATGGGCAGGATGCCGCACTCGCCGAAGGAGGCGCCAATCTCGATCTCACCACGGACACAGGCACTTTCCGTGTCACCGATGTGGCCGCGGCGACGACGCTCATTCGCATGTGTGGTCGCTGGGAGGAAGAACTGGGTGGCTCCGGACTATTCGGCTGTGTTGTGAGTGACGAGCCGAAGGATGGGGGTGATCGTGTGCAATACCCAAAGCAGACGAACTTCGACAGCCATTTCCATGACTGTGATGAATACTGGATTCTCTTCGAGGGGCGTGGGGAGGTGTTCAGTGAGGGTTGTCGTTACGCTGTCGGCCCTGGGGATTGTGTGGCCACGGGCATGGGGCATCACCACGACATGCCCATCGTAGACGAAACGATCCACGCCGTCTACTTCGAGACCACCATGGAAGGGCAGAAGCGCCGTGGTCATCTGTGGGATCACAAACATGGTGCCGCACAACCACAGCAGGACCGAGTCTGACCCGCTGTAGGTTAGACTACTTCCGCTCCGCCTCCGGCACGTTGCTGCGCTGCTGGGGTTTGTAACCGATGGACCGGCGTCCGTGGTCGAGGTCATACAGCGGCCAGTCGCTGTCAGAGACGCCGAAGACGACTTCGTATGCCGAACCGGCATGGGTGATGGCTGACTCGAAGGCGCTGACATTGTCGGCGTGGCCGAGTTGGTGCGGGTGTTCGGGCAGGTCGCGTTCCAGTTTGAAGTTGCCGATACGGACGCTGGTGAAACGCATGCCATGGCGCCAGGCGTACATATGCCCCAGCCCCTCGCCGAAGACCTTGCTCATCGTGTAATAGCTCTGTGGCCGCGGGATCATGTCTATGGTTCGTTGCTGGTCTTTTGGGTACGGCCCGAGGATGCCGGCGCGACTGGCAAAGGCGACGCGGCGCACACCATTCTCACGGGCGGCTTCCATGATGTGGTAGGTGCCGTCGAAGTTGGCCTCCAGCACGTCCTGCCAGGGCGCGCCACCACTGGGCACACCCGCCAGATGGATCACGGCATCCATGTCCTTCGTCGCCCGCAGGCAGGCGTCGTAGTCGCCGACGCTGGCAACGACGCTGTCATCAAGGTCGGGCATCTCGACTTGATCGAAGCCGCGGATCTCGTAGCGATCGCGTAGTCCTGTGGCGAGCACGCTGCCGACGCGGCCGGCGGCGCCGGTGATGAGCACTCGCCTCGGTGGGCTGGCGCTCACAGGTTCGGCCGGTTCGCCGCGATCGAAGGAGCGATCCGCCTCAGCCACGTGGGAGACATCCTGTGGTTCGTAGCCGATGACCCGGCGGCCGTGATCCTTGTCGTACAGATTCCAGTCACTGTCGGAGACGCCGAAGACGATCTCATTCTTGACCCCAGGGTGCGTGACGGCCGCCTCGAAGACACGCACACAGTCGCCGTGGCTGAGATGGTGGGGGTGTTCGGGGCGATCCCGGTCCGGGCCAAAGTTGCCGATGCGCACCGACACGCACTGCATGTCGTGCAGCGAGCTGTACATGAAGCCGAAGCCCTCTCCGAGAACCTTGCTGTTGTCGTAGAGGCCACGCGGGCGTGGGATCATGTCGACGGTACGCTGCATGGTATCCGGATAGGCGCCGAGCAGACCGGCGCGGCTGGCAAAGGCGATGCGTCGGACGCCGAGTTCGCGAGCCGCCTCGAAGGCGTTGTAGCAGCCCACGTAGTTGTTTTTGCGGATCTCCCGCCAGGGGCGGTCCCCGGCATTGCCGCCGAGATGGATGACGGCATCCACACCCTCTACGGCACGACGCATCAGGTCGAAATCACCGACATCCCCGACGACGATTTCGTCGGCAGCATCGCCGACATCGAGGATATCCATACCGCGTACGCGGTGGCCATTGGCACGCAGACCACGGGAGACGAAGGAGCCGACACGACCGGCGGCACCGGTGACGAGAATAAACATATCTATGTGGTCTCCTGCGTTGCCGAGGTGAGGGTGAACAGGGGTGCCTCGGGTGGACAACCGAGACGGAAGGGGAACCAGTGGCCGACGCCGGCGCTGGTATAAAGCTGGGTGGCGCCACCACCGTAGTGGCCCCAGATATACTTCTTCGGTAGCCAGCTGTCGAACAGGCTACGTCCGCCAAAACCTAGCTGAAAACCGTGGGTGTGGCCGGACAGGGTCAACTGCACGCCCAGGGGTGCGGCGGTGTCGAAGGCCTGGGAGCGATGACTCATGAGCAACTGGAAGGCGTCGGCGGGGGCGCCATCGAGGCTCGCTTCCACGGATCTGCGCAGTCTGGCGTGGGCGGCGGCATCACCGAGAAATCGGGGGTCGTCGGCGCCGGTGACATGCAGCCGTGCGGCACCGACGGGAATCGTGATCCCTTCTTCGACCAGAAGTGGAATCGACGACTGGTCGAAGCAGGCGCGCACGGCTCGCAAGCCGCGGAAGTATTCGTGATTGCCCAGGGATGCATACGTCCCCAGAGGCGGGGACAACCCTTCCAGGCGCTGCAAGGTGGCCAGATAGTCGGGCAGATGATCGCAGATATCCCCTGTGACGACGACGAGGTCCGGTTCCAGCGCTGCCGCTCGCTGGAGCAGGCGTTCCACATCATTGAGGCCAACGTAAGGTCCCACGTGCATGTCGCTGAGTTGCAGGATGCGGAGGCCTTCGAGGTCCGGTGGCAGATCGGGGTATCTCAGCCGAATGCGCGGGATAGACGGCGACTGCGCTGAGCGGATGGTACCAGCCGCGGCGGCGGTGGCCGACATCAATGGTATTGCGGCGAGTCCGGCACGCAGGAAGCGGCGACGTTCGGGGTCGGCCGTCAGTTGTACGGGGCGCCTCACGTTCTGCGTGACGTACACTGCTCCACGCAAGATGGCGGCGGCGAGCAGCGCGAGCAGCAAGGCGCCGAGTTGGGTAAACAGAATGGACGTCAATCCGGCGCCGACGACAATCCACGTTGTCGATTGGTGCTCGTGAGCGGTCCCCCAGATCCCCAGACCGATGGCGACGAGGAGGGGGATGGTGAGTGCCGTGTACTTGACCCAACGCCGCCGCCACCAGACGCGATGGGCACTGACGAGTAGGGCCAGGTCGAGGAGGTACAGCGTACCGATGACGGTCAGAACGAATCCAAAGAAGTGCATAGCGAATGGACGGTCAGGCGTCCGCCAGGTTCCGGGCGCGTAGGATCAGTATCCAAGAGACGACAATCAGAGTCAGTGCGACGCCCAGCCAGATCCATCCCTGCTGACGGATCGACGGCGCCGACTGCTCGATCATGGCGAGGGAGCCGTCGACGGAGAGGGTCACGAATCCGGTGAGGGCGTAGGCGGCGATGTTGTCACGATATAGCCAAGCCAGTGCCGCCGCCGTAATCGCAGCTGTCAGTAGAAACCCACCCCAGGAAAAGAAGAATTCCGCTGGTGTGTAGGCGCCGGCGCCGGCGATACAGGCCCCCAGAATCAGCAGCGCCGTGACAACAAAGGATGGACGTTTCAAGACCTGCGTGCTGTAGTAGATGACAAACGCCGCCGACAAGGGGGTGGAAAGTCCCCCCGGCACCGCCCGGGCAAGCCCGCCCAGGGAGGGCAGGAAACCATCTACAGTGGGCAGGGTCGGGCCTGCGGGGACGGCTGCCTCCGGCCAGAGCTGCATGAGCACCTCCATCCAGCGATCGACGGCCAGACCACCGGCGACGGCAAGACCTGCCAGCAGCACGCCGTCCTTGAACTGAGGCACCAGCGATGTGGATGACAGTTTGCTGACCGTGCCCGGGAACATCGATTCGGCGAGTCCTACGCTGCCAGCGACGGCGACGCCCAAAATCAACGCACCGAAGAGGATGATCACCGTCTGTGTCAGGGTGAAGATGGCCAGCGGAATTTCGGTGGTGTAGGCGGCGAAGAAGGTGGGCAGGCCATTGGTGATGCCTACAAAAAAGATCGACGTGCAGGCTGCGCCGATCCACAGAGGTCGAGTCCAGGACAACTCGCCGGCACGGATGCGGCTGATGACCAGCCATAGAAGATGCAAGGCAATGACGATGATTGTCAGGATCGGCACCCAGCGCAGAATCGTGCGCCAGATGCTGCCTTCCTCCCGTTCTCGCAACCACTGCTCGGGGAGTTTTGTATAGCGGCGCAGTCCCGCCGGCCGATCCCCGGCGATGTGGACCTCGCAACGGAAGGTGGATTCTTCCAGGTTGCGGGGATCCCCCGGCAATGCTTCCCAAACGAACCAGTGGTCACGTCGATTTGGCAGTTTTTCTGAGGAGGACTCCTGCAGGTCGAAATCTTTCGGCTCGAGTCCATGCGCCAGCAGTTGGTCCGTAGCCAACTTCCGCGCCTCCGCCTCGCTCAAGTCAGCGCCTGGCGCGTCCTCGGGGAGTTGGTGCCGCACGGAGTAGACCTCGCCATTCTCCGGACGCAGATAGACGAGCCACTCCTCTTTCTCTTGTTCGCGGTAGAAACGGACTTGCCACAGGGATGGTGCCAGATCGTCGTCGTAGAGCTGCACCGCGGCTTCCGGGCCTGCAAGAGCATGACGATAGGCGACGTCATTGTGACCCCACTGAGTGAGGTGGGAGACAACGGTGTGGAAGCTGTCGACGGCAACGTCGGTGCTCTGCAGGTGGAACCGGGCGCGCGCCAACGCCGCATCGGTGGTGATAGCAAAATCTGTCTCCGGCGACCGGCCCGGGGTCTGTAGAGCAAATACGGATAAGCCGGCGAGCACGACGAGCGTTGCCGCTCCCAGGCGCTGGGGGCGCAATGGTTGGTAGAGGGAGATCGTGCTGACTTCGGCGGTCAGGATCTGTGCTTCCGGACTCAAGTCGGCTCGATCGAGGTCGCGGGGTCGGAGCGCGGGTGGGGCGTCCTCGCGGTTGAGCAGCGACCCAGGCTCGATGAAGTAGCGCCCCCGCAGGTAGAGGAACACCGCCACCAGCAGTGGGACGAGCATGAGTCCCACGGACACGGCGGCGGACAGCACGAAGTAGGTGTTGGAGGAGCGCAGCAGGATCAGCGCGGTGTACAGCGCGTCGATCGTGTAGTGCCAGACCAGGGCGGGCAACAACCCCCAACGGATGACGACGTAACCCATGACGACGCCCGCCATGCCCACCTCGAGGCCGCGGATCCAAAAGGGTTGCTGTGGATAACCGGCGTGGCCGAATCCCCAAATGAGAGCGGCGATCAGCACCGCGAGCCAGCGGTGCTTCAGTAGCCGATGCAGAAAGGGGATGGAGAAGGCGCGTGAGGTAAACTCTTCGCTGACTGCGGGCATGAAACCGATCAGCAGCACGACAACCCACGGGAAATGGGTGTTGACCATCTCGCGATAGGGGATATCTGCCGGACTCCAGGCGCCGAAGTGATCGGCAACGAGGTAGAACAGGGTCTGATAGGCGATGAAAACCGCCGTAAGGGTGAGGCCGATGATCGTGCCGATGAGGAAACGTTTGGTGCGCAGGCCGTCCGGCCGGAACTGCTCCGAAATGCTGATCTGGTCGCCATACCAGCGGCGGTACTCAGGTTCGCCACTGGCAACGACGAAGGTGATGCCCACGGCAGCTGCCAGGGCGCCGGCCAATCCCAAGAGGATGCTCTGGGTAAGGAAGTTGAAGAAAGTGTCCGTCGTGTCGAAACCGTAGATGGTGACGGTCAGGTTGTTGAGATGCGACAGGAAGGTGAGGACGAAGGCGATGCCGCCGAAGACGAGGGCGGTACGCCAACGCACATCCTGCCCACGGATGGAGGTGACGAGCCGCGAGAGCATGGCGATCGCCGTAAGAAACATCAGCAACCCGGCGATCAGTCCCGTCACCTGGTTGCTCGAACGCAACTCGGTGTATTGTCGGCGCCAGGATTCGGACACTTTGAGGAACTCGGTGTAGCCACCGACGAGATCGCCCTGGATCCTGACGCGGTATCGATAGGTGCCTTCGGAAACTTCGAAGCCCGCCAGTTTCCAGGTGAAGAGGTGATCGACACGCTGGGGCCGCTGTGTCGTCTCCGCTTCGACGAAATCGAGCCCCCCCATGTCGAGCCCCATCGTCTGTGCCAGGAACTGCTCCGCCAGTCGCCGCGCCTTGCCCTGGGTCAGACTGGCGCCACTCGACTCTTCTTCGATGAGGTGCTGAAAGCCGACGAGGTCACCCGTCGTGGTGTGTTCAACGCGGTATTCCTCCTTCTGGCGTTCGCGGAACCAGCGGTTGCTCCAGCGCCACAGGCGGACGGGGTTGCCGATAATTCTGCTGGCGCCCTCGAGTCCCCGCTCCCGTTCGAGGAAGGTCTTGGCCTGGTCGTCGAAGTCGAAGACAACCGCCTGGCGGTAGTCGGTCAGATCAAAGCCCCGATGCTCGAGAAAAGCAGCACCGCGCACTCGTGCCTCATCCCTTGTGATACGAAAATCGATGGTCGCTTCAGGGAAGGCATCGTAGAAGAAGTGGGTCCCCACCAGCAGGCTCACAATGGTGAGTCCGGCGCAGACAAAAATCAGGCGGATGTCACGGGTCTGGAGGGATTGTTCCATATAGCCGATATAGTAGGGGACGCCAGCAGCCGGGCAAGGGATAGTGTAGCTTTAACAGGCCTGGTGCTTCACTTCTTCACTTAGCTCGAGATGCCGATGAACCATCGTACCGCGCTGTCTGTTGCTGTTCTGATCACCCTGAGTGCTGTCCAGGTGGCGGCGCAGTTCAAGCCCCTCACGTATCCACCGCGTCATCAATCCTGTCAGTACCGATCTTGAGGTCGCAACGGATAAAAAGGAACGGCGCTACTACATCGACCGTGGCCAACGGTCGAGTATCAACAAGGGAGACTTGCGCAACGTATATCGCGAGAAACGGATCGTGCCCGGCTTGCCAGTGGCAATCCGCGTCTTCATCGGCACCATGCTGATCGAGGCTTCGCAGCAGTCGTCGTCGGTCGGTCGATTCGTCCCGAATGAAAAAGCGATCTCACGTCCGATGATCCGTTACAAGACGGCGATGAAGAGCGATATCGTCGTCCCCCGTCTCGTCATTGACAACAGTGTTCTTTTCGACTCGGGGATGGCTCTCTGAAGGCGGGGGCGGCAGAAGAGTTTGCCCAGGTGGCAGAATTCGTGCGCCTGTTTTCGCCGG
>DPVW01000501.1:26206-37354 GCA_003529325.1 Candidatus Latescibacterota bacterium
TTGCTGATCGAGGGCCTTGTCGAGCAGTCTGATCGTCATCTCGCTGTGCAGGCGCTGCGTACTGAGAGCTGATGCGGTGTCGGCTAAAATTGCCGTCAAGCCATCCATACCGTAACCCTACCATTCGACTTGCCCCTGTGCAAGAGACGATAGGACGAAAATGGCAACGATGAACCCTCTCGATTATGGTCGGTCTTTCGTCATCGGCAATGGTCCCGAGAACGAGGTCCGTTTCTGGGTGGAGTCACGAACCCGTCTGATCGACGATGTGGCCGGCACTGAGGAGGACTATCTGCAGTGTGCTTCGTGCAAGAGCGAGGCCACCTTTGCCGCCAGGGACCTGTTTCAGGACGACAACTACGACTTCCTGCCCGTCTTTGGGCCCATCTGGGGAGTGGTCTTTCGCCGCAAGGCCTACCTCAACCAGGGATACCGCGAGACACGACCCGCCCAGGGGTGGTGGAATGGTCAGCGGACAGATCTGGTAGAGGGAGCGGCACGTGAGCTAGAAACCAATGCGGTGATCAGGGAGGCGACATACAGCAACGAGCCAATCGTTGCCCAGACGGAAATCAAGGACAGCACCAGTGGTCTGCGGGCTATCATCGAGTCTCCGGTGAAGACGATGAATACGAATCGTGAACAGGACATGTATCAGGTGGATACGGGTCCGGTGCTGCTCCCGGATCTCAAGCGCCATGAGCGTAGCGTCGATGGACTGCGCCTGGCCTTCGTCGCCTTCAATGTGCCGCACTTCGCTGATTTTGTCGTCGAGGTGCCCACCACCATCGGTGCTGCTCCCACGGGGACCGAAGTGCACCACTATTCTGAACGGATCAACCTAGCCGCTACCAATCGACTCTACGCGGTGGACTGAACATGGATCTTTTCGTCGGCACCAGCGGCTACAACTACAAAGAGTGGAAGGGACCATTCTACCCGGAGAAGATGCCAGCGAAGGACATGCTCGAGTTCTATTCCGGGCAGTTCCGCAGTGTCGAGATCAACAACTCCTTCTATCGTGTGCCCAAACCGGATGTTGTACGCAACTGGGCGGAGACCGTGTCGAGCAGGTCGAACAACGCTTCGCAAGTACCGCGGACTGGGGGTATCTGCGTCTGCGTGGCAGCGAATATGGGGAGCAGGAGATGATGGCCTGGTCCCGGCGGGTGCTGGCACAGGACTGGGAACGGGCTTTCGTGTTCTTCAAACATGAAGATGAAGGCCTTGGGCCAAAGTTGGCGCGGGCCTTTCTCACAGCGGAGGCTATTCAGGTCTGCGACCTCGGCCTGCTCGTCGTCGATGAGGAGCCGGTGCCTGACTGGCCACATTGGCGTCCTGGCTCAGTTTGAGGATCCAGCGATTGTGCAGATCGACCAATCGATTCTGTACATGTCGATGGCTTTTTGCGTGATCGATCGTCTCTGTTGGATCCAGGGCGAGATTGGCGAGGAAAATGTCGTCCCCCTGGCCAACGATTTTCCAGGGACCTTCCCGCACCGCCCAATCCTCCTTGTAGACCCAGTAGAGGGCGTCGTGCGGAGAACTGGCTTCGTCCGAGGCACAGACCGAGGCCAGACTGGCTCCGTCGATCTCCACCTGTGGCAGCGGCACATCGCAGAATTCGGCGAGGGTTGGCAACAGGTCGAGAGCGGTCACCGGCTGCGGCCGCAATTGACGCCCGGAGATATGCGCCGGCCAGGAGATGATTGCGGGCACTCGCAGACCGCCCTCCCATAACGTCATCTTACCGCCACGCAGGATGCCGGCGCTACCACCCCCGCCGGAACGTTCTTCGGTGGAGTGGCCGTGGTCGGAGAGGAAGATGACGATGGTGTTGTCCCGCAGGTCGAGCTCTTCCAGTTTCGCCATGATCATGCCGACACGATCGTCGAGAGTGCTGACGAGGGCAGCGTATTCCCGCCGCGAAGCATTCTCGATATGTCCGTAGCGTTCCCGGGCCGCCGGATCGGGCTGAATCGGATAATGGGGGATGTTGAAGGGCATGTAGAGGAAGAAGGGCTCGTCCTTGTTCTGCTCGATGAAGCGTACGGACTCACGCACCATCAGGTCTGGGAAATAGCTGCCCTCTTCGTGCCAACGCTCTTTGTTACGCCACATCACATGGCGGTCGGGGCCACCCCAGTAGTAGTGGTGGGAGTAGTTGTCCATAGCGCCGGTGCGGTGGCCGAAAAACTCATCGAAGCCCTGATCATCGGCATACATGCCGTCGTCAAAGCCCAGGTGCCACTTGCCGATGCAGGCGGTGTGATAACCGGCAGGCTTGAGCATTTCGGCGATGGTTGTTTCCGCCGGATTGATGCCATGACCAAGGCGCAGGACACGCGGGAAGTGACGTCCCGTGAGCATGGAGGCACGGGATGGTGTGCACGCCGGGGCGGTCACATAGAACTGTGAGAACCGCACGCCACTGTAGGCCAGTGCATCGATGTGTGGGGTGAGCAGGTCCTTGCTGCCATAGCAGCGCAGGTCCACCGAACCGAGGTCGTCAGCGACGAAGAGCACAACATTGGGGCGCCGGCGGAAGGCGGCACAAGCGGATGGCACGGTACCACCGGCGAGGGCGGCGGCACCAAGGCCGAGAGTGGCCAGAGCCTGTCTACGGGTAAATTGTGCTGTCATAGTCTCCCAATCAACGGGTGCCAACGTCGAAACCTAGGCGTTCGTATTTGCTGCGATACTTGTCGTATAGCTGTGTGTGGTGGCTGGACAGGTCTACTTGCCGACCACCGATAAATTCCAACTCGACGTGGGTGGTCAGTTCCAGCAGGTCACCATCGGTGACCACGAGGGTTGCCTCCTTGCCGACGTCGATGGAACCGAGTCGATCATCCACACCGAAGATACGGGCTGGATTCAGGGTGACGGCGCGCAATGCTTCTGCCCGTGGCAATCCGTAAGCGGCGGCCCGACCCGCCTCTTCAGGCAGGTAACGGATGAAGGCAGGCTCCCAGGTATGGGCAAAGCAGAACAGGACACCTGCCTCGAAGAGTTTGTTTGGCGCCGTGTAGGCGGCATCGTAAGGATCGTCGGCGCGCGTGGGCAGAGAGTAGGTATTGTGGTAGATGACGGGTACCTGCCGCGCCGCCAGTTCGGCGCCGGCGCGCCAGATGTCACCAGAGCCTGCAATGATGAGCCGCACTCCTTCCGCCTCCGACCAGTCCAGGGCGGCCTGCACCTGGCGCACATTATTGACCGTGACCAATACGGGAAGTTCGCCAGACAGGACCGGGAGCAGGGCTTCGGCGCGCAGGTCATGAGCGGTCCCGTCGTTTGCCTGACGGGCCTTGCCGTAGGCACGGGCGGTGGCGAAGGTGTCGCCTAACTGCTGGATCTGCGCGTCGCGACGCTTGATCTGTTCGGCGGGCGTCGGTTTGGCTCCCTCGCGGCGGTTGATGTACATGGGGGGCCAGTTGACGACCAGCGCCGCTGGGGTCTTGATGACCAAATCCTCCACCGTCCATCCATCCATACGCAGCAGCGCGCCCCTACCGGAAATCAGTCCGCCAGTGGGGATGGCCAGCGTCGCGGTGACACCGTTGGCGCGCGCTACGGGGAAGTGTTCGCTGTCCGGGTCGACGGCGACATCGGCGCGGACCTCTGGTGTTACCGCGCCAACCTCGTCATAGTCGTTGCTGGCACGTACGGCCCTGATCTCGGACAGGCCGATGACGCTGGCGCCATCGATCATGCCCGGATAGACGTGTTTGCCGGTGATATCGATGCGCTGCGCGTCGGGGGGGATGACGACATCCACGCCTACGGCGGTGATGACACCATCGACGAAGAGCACCGTTCCACCCGCGATGTCATCACCGGACACGGTGTGCACCGTCGCCCCGAGCAGAGCGATGGGCTGCTTTTGCGGCGCACCTGGAATTTGGTCAGAGGCGACGACGGCAGCGGGCAAAAGCATGAGAAGAGGGAGGATCAGGGAGCGCATCAGTTGGTCTCCCCATCGGCGAGTACGGCCTGGATCAATCGGTTGCGCTCGGTATCGACCTGCTGACGGCGCTGACCATCGGTTTCCAGGTCGAAGTAGCGTCGGCCATCGATCCAGGTCTGTTCACAACGCGTGTAACTCGACATGGGTGACTGGCTCCAGATGACGAAGTCCGCATCCTTGCCAGGCTCCAGTGAGCCGACCCGGTGATCGGCGCCCAGTTGTCGTGCCGGTTCAATGGTGACCATGTGCAAGGCCTGTTCCGGTTCGACCCCACCGTATTTGACCGCCTTGGCGGCATCGACGTGGATGCGACCGCCATAATTGGACAGATCTGAATTGAGAGAGACGCCGACACCGACGAAATGCATGAGCGCCGCATTGAACGGGATGGCGTCGCGGACTTCGAACTTGTAGGCCCACCAGTCGGAGAAGGTGGACGCGTGGGCGCCGTGTTCGGCGATGATCTCCGCTACCTTGTATCCCTCCAACACGTGCTGGAAGGTGCCGACAGTGAAGCCGAAGTCATCGGCGATCCGAATCAGGGCGAGGATCTCGTCCTGCCGATAGGAGTGGCAGTGGACGAGACGCTCTGATGCGAGCACCTCGACGAGCGCATCCAGTTCGAGGTCGCGGCGCACCGAGGAATCACGCTGGCGTTGTTCGCCGTACTCACGCGCGGCGGCGAGACGGTCGCGGATCAGCGCCGCCACCCCCATACGCGTCTGTGGGTAGCGGCTGGTAAAGTGGGGTCCCCGGTTGCTGTGTTTCACATTTTCGCCGAGGGCGAACTTGATCGTCGGCATGGCGCCTTCCAGCAGCAGTTCCTCGACGTCGGCGCCCCAGCGCAATTTGATCGTTGCATTCTGCCCACCGATGGGGTTGGACGAACCATGCATGACGTGCACAGTCGTCGTGCCCTGGGCCATATGGCGATACAGGCGGTTGTCATAGGGGTTGAGCACGTCACGCACCCGCACCTCAGCACTGACAGCCTGCGTCCATTCGTTGAGGCCACCCATGGCTCCCACATGCACGTGGGCATCGACGAGTCCCGGTGTCACGTGTTTGCCCGTGGCGTCGATGACGACGGCGCCTGAAGGTACCGTGAGGTCATGGCCGATGGCGTCGATTCGGCCGTCGCGAACCATTAGATCAGCATCCTGCAGGATGCCATCCGGTCCAGACGTCCAGATTGTGGCGCCACGAACGAATACGGCACGGGGCTGCTCGGGCAGTCCGGCGAAACCGAAGCTGACGGGTGGGAAGGGGAGGAGGAGGGGCTTGATTGCGGTTTCGTCGGAAGTCGCGGTGGAGTCGTTCGCCGCCTTGGACAACGTGTCCTGGGCAGCGCGGGTTGCCTGCCATGTGAAGTCGATGCCCAGCGGGGTCTCGCCGACGCCGGCAAGCAGGCTGTCAGAGACCCGTGCCGACAGCCGCAGCATGCCCTCCAACCCCAGCGAATCGCCGGCAAAGGTCAGGGTCAGGCGCTGACCCTCCAGGCGCAGCGTGCCGACTTTGATCTCGAGACTGTCCTCCGTCACCGTACCCTTCCACGCGCTCGCATCGCCCGTCTTACCTTTGACTTTCAGGCCAAGAACGAGGGGGGGGTCAGTCGACAGCTGCAATTGCAGCGTCCAGTTCCCCCGCAGGTCGAGGTGAGCCGGATCGTTGACGCGGTGGCGGTCACCGTCGATCCACAACGCCATTATCTGCGTGCCCTCTGCGAAGAGATCGCCGTCCGTGACTACGAGATGGGCGAGGCGCCCCTTTTCGATGGTACCAAGCTGATCGGCGACACCGAAGATCTGCGCCGGCACCGTGGTCAGTGCAGCAAGGGCATCGTCGGCGGACAGGCCGTGCTCGATCGCTTTGCGCACGCGGTCGAGGAAGTCGGCGCGCTTCGGCAAACCCTCGCTGGTCAGTGCAACGGTCACGCCGGCGTCCCGCAGGCGACCGGCGTTGGCTGGTGCCGCCTCCCAATGCCAGAGGGAGGCGAGACTGACGGCGAGGGCGTCCTCCGGATCGGACAGGTCCGGCGCCGGGGGAAAGTTAACTGGCAGGATCACGGGGACGTCGAGGCTGCGCAGGCGCTGGAGCTGGCGATATTCGGCGCCACCACCCCGCAGGGCGATGCGCAGGCCGTGTTCGGTGGACAACTCGGCGGCGATGCGCAGCATACGGTCATCGTTGACTTCGAGGATGACGAGCTCCCGATCGGCCAGATCACCAGCGGAGAGGGCACCGTCGAGGGCGGCGAGGGCATCGATGATTTCCGGCGGGGCTCGGTGCGCCGGTGGTCTGGCGTGGATGCGGGTATACCAATCAGCATCAAGCAGGGTCTGCCGTATGAGTGCGATAGCGCCCATCAAAGAGCCCGGATAGGTAACCTCTTCCCACGTCGCCCTCTGTGTCCCCGGATTTTTCACCGCGATGTGATGAGCCACATCGCTGCGCACCAGTGTTGATCGTGTGTCGCTCGGGGCGGTGCTGACGAGGACGCTCCTGCCATGAAATGTCCCAGACGCCGGCACGACGAGGGCCGCCGTAAAGCCAAGGCTGCGAAGTCCTTTCAGGCCGACTGCATCCGGCTGGTAGAGCTCGGCGGCGCGCAGTTCCGCCAGGACATTCACATTCCAGTGCGAGTTGGCGCGCTGACGCTGGGTCTCAGCGTCAGGCAAGCCGATGTGGGCGTAGGGTTCGATCAATCCGGCGTAGACGGTGCGTCCATCGCCGTCCCACAGACGGGCGTCGGCAGGGGGGTGAATTTTCGCCGCTGGACCAACGCTTTCGATGCGACCATCACGCAGCACGATCGTGCCGCTGTCAATGACGACGCCCGGGCGCGGGATGACCCGGGCGCCGACGATGGCGTGTACTCGAGGGGTGGCGTCGCGGATACCGGTGGTGGGTGCAACGCCTTGCCGGGGCGCAGCGTGAAGGACACCGGCGAGGGCGACGCAGACGAGACCGGGGAGGATAATCTTCATTATCCCAGGTGTAGTTCGTCCGCGGATCCGAAGCGCCAGGCTGGCACCTGAGATGGGGTCAGCCTCGTGCCGTCCGACAGATTTTCCTGCCGGTCCTGCAACTCAGCGACCATCCGACTGCGCCAGTGATTGAGTTCGGTGCCGTCTGTGGACGCAAGGTCCCGGCATTCGTGTGGATCCTCGTCCAGATGGAAAAGCTGCTCCTCGCCTGTGATCGGATTCCAGATGTACTTCCAGTGACCGTCGGTGAGATACTGGTTCGCATTTTCCGGATGATAACAGGGGGAATGCTCCCCGTGGTAGAACTCACGCCAGCCGTTGGTTTCTCCCTGCATCAGGGGCAGGATGCTACGGCCTTCGACACTCTCCGGAATCGCTACTCCCGCCGTCTCGAGCAATGTCGGCATGATGTCCTCCCAGCCTACGGTGACGGGAGCGCCGACCTCGACATTGCGCGCTCCCTGGAATGACGCCGGGGGACACAGGATGAAGGGGATCCGCGCCGACGCCTCGTACGCGTAGGTCTTGCGCCACAGGTGATGGTCACCGAGCATCTCGCCATGGTCGGAGGTGAACAGGGTCAGCGTCTCACCCAGATCACCCGAGCGATTCATCGTTTCGATGAGGCGCCCGATCTGTGCGTCGAGGAAGGCGAGGTAGGCGAAATAGGCCGCCCGCGCCCGGTGCATGACGTGCTCGGGCACCCGACCACGCCATTGATTGATATCCATCGGGTACGTAGCATCGTCAGCATGATGGGCGGCCCAGTCGCCGATCTCGGGAGCGGGCAGGTGGCGGTCGATGAACTGGTCGTAGTAAACCTGTGGTGGACACCATGGCGGATGAGGTCCATTGAAGGACAGGCATAACATGAAGGGACGAGTGGGATCGCGGTGGCGGAGGAAGTCGAGTGCTTCGGTGACGAACCAGGTCTCCTCCATCTGGTGTTCGGGCAGGTGGTTTGGCCGCCCAAGCCAGGAGTTGCCGGGCACACCGTGGGCGAATCTCTCGATCCCTGACAGTCCCTGTTGTTGCTGCAGCCAGGCGCTGTAGTCGGCGCTCGTTTTGAGCAACTCAAATCCCAGGTGGGCTCGTGCAGGGTGAAAGTGCGTCTTGCCGATGTTGACGGTTTGATAGCCGCCATCACGCAGCGTCCCAGCAAGCGTGTTGTCGTACTCCCACGGTTTGCCATCCTGGTATCCCACCATGCCTTGGGAGTAGGGGGTCATGCCCGTCATCAGCGAACGGCGGGCGGCGATGCACGAGGGACAGGGTGTGTAGGCGCTGGTGAACGTCGTGCCAGCAGCCGACAACGAGTCGAGGTGCGGTGTGTCCGCTACCGGGTGTCCGAGGCGACCGAGACTGTCGCCGCGCCAGTGGTCGGTGAGGATAAGGAGAAGATTGGGACGTGAGCTGGCCATGCGTGAGTCGCTCCCGGTAAAAGACAAGTTAGCAGAGGGCAAACAAACCAGAATCAGTGGCGCCGACAACTGCCGGCGCCTTCTCCAGGAGAGACGGCACAATGGGTATGACAGAAGAAGAGAAGTTCCGCTTCGATCTCACGGGGTTTCTCGTACGGCCCGCGATCCTTACAGCCGACGAGATCGCCCCCATCGTCGATCAGATCGATCGCATCAAGCACGACCCGGAGTCACTGCCGGTGGAAGAGCGGGCCGTTCCCGGTGGCGCTATGAGTCTGCTCATCGATCATCCCAAGGTGACGGAGGTTCTGCACGACCTCATCGGTCCCGACGTGCGCATGGAGGGCACATTCTGCGTCTGGCGCAGCAAGGGGGAAGTGCATGGCGGCCTTCATGGTGGCGGACCGGGACAGATCGATCCCATCTTCGGCTACCGTTGTGCCAATGGCCGCATCCATGCCGGTATGGTGCGCGTCATCTTCGAACTCACGGATGTGACAAAGCAGGACGGTGCCACGCACTTCATTCCCGGTAGCCACAAGGCGAACTTTCCCATGCATGCAGATCACATGTCGCTGGAAGCTGGGAAGCGGTCGGAATTTCTCGCGACCTACGAGTGTCCTGCGGGAAGTGCGATCTTCTTTACAGAAAATCTGTGCCACGCCGGTCCCCCGTGGGAGCGGGAGACGCCTCGGGTAGCTGTACTCAATGCATACTCCCACCTGGCTACACACTGGCATCGCCTGACGATTGCACCAGAGGTGATGGCCGGATTGTCGCGCCAGAGACAGGCGTGGTTTCGCGAGCCGTGGATCGCAGACTTTCGCACCTCACCGGCAACGCACAACACGACGGATCGTTTTCTGCAGATGGAAGAGCCGACGGTCCGCCTGGACCATCAATCTTGATTACGAGTCAGCAGACTCAAGACAGACTCAGGATCTGCCGGGCCTCCTCTGGGGTCGCTACGGCCCGCTCCGCCTCGACGGCGATGCGGGCCATGCGGGCCACGAGTTGTTCGTTGCTGGCCAGTTCTCCCCGCCGGTAGTAGAGGTTGTCCTCGAGGCCGACCCGAACATGGCCGCCCATGCCGATGGCCAGCACCCCCATGGGCAGCTGCCAACGACCGAGACCTGCCACCGTCCACGTTGCCGACGGTGGGATCGACTCTCGCAGGAACAGCAGCTGCCTCGCCGTCGCCGGCTGCGAGCCACGGCTGCCCATGACGAAGTCGAAATGCAGTGGCTCTGTCGCCAGACCCTGCTCGACCAGCGCCAGAGCGTTGTCGATCATACCCGCTTCGAAGATCTCCATCTCCGGTTTGGTCCCCGCATCGACCATGGCCTGCGCCAGGATGGCGACGGTGTCGAAGGAATTTGCGTAGACCTGGTCGGGAAAGTTCATCGAACCCGTCGTCAGCGACGCCATCTCGGGCTGAATCCGCCGCACGGGTATGGCACGCACCTGGGCGTCAAGATCGGCACGACCGCCCGTCGAGATTTGCACGATCAGGTCTGTGCGCTCCGTGATCAGGGTGTGGATGCGGGTGAAGATCTCCGGATCCAACGTGGCGCCCCCCTCTGCGTCGCGCGCATGGACATGGGCGATGGCGGCACCTGCGTCACGGCATTTCACCGCTGCGTCGGCGATCTCTTCCGGCGTCAGCGGCACGTGGGGGGTACGGTCGCGACTGGGAACGCTGCCATTGAGGGCGGCCGTAAGGATGACGGGCTGTGTCATACGCTGTTGCCGGACGCTCCCACGTCTCGAAGGATGCGCAGGATGTCGTCGCCGAATTTCTCCACCTTGTTGGGGCCGATGCCGTGCGCGAGTTGCAGTTCGTCTATGCCGGAGGGACGCAGGGTGGCGATATCGCGCAGGGTGCGGTCGCTGGCCACGACGTAGGGAGGTTTGCCTTCCTCTCTGGCCGTCTCCAAGCGCCAGGCGCGCAGGGCTTCGAAGATTCTGGCGCCGAGCTGGTCCAGGTCGGAGGGGACCGGTGCGGCCCGCTTCCGGCCACCAGTGCGGGGTGCGCCCTTCGGCGCGCGCCGTCGCCCAGCATCGGCGGCGGGTAGCAGCAGACGCGCCGGACGTCGTTCGTGAATCACGTCGTAGCCTTCATCGGTGACGACGACGACGGGGCGGTCACCGCCGGAAAAATCGACCCAACCGGCGGTGACGCAACGCCTCAGCAAGGTCAGAATCCACTCCTCTTCTCTCTCGGAAAGCAGACCGTATGTCGGGGTCTGATCGAGGCCGGCGCGGGACAGGCGCAGATCGTCGGCACCGCGAAGCAGACGGGCGGCGGCGCCGATACCGAAACGACCGTGCACGCGGGCGACACCGCAGAGGGCCTGGCGCACGACTCGATTGACCTCGTCGGCATCGTGAGCCTCGTCATCTGACAGTTTCAGGCAGACGTCGCACTTGCCACAGCCGGACAAGATCTCCGCCTCGTCGCCAAAATAACGCAGGATCGCATCGTGACGGCAGCCGCCTCCTTCGGCGTAACGCATGAGCTCGAGGAACAGGTTCCAACGGTGGCGGACGGTCTCCGGGTCAGGGATACGACCGTCCACGTCACTCTCGATCAGGCGTCGACGCAGGGCCATGTCTCCGGGGGATAACAGCAAAAGACAGACGGCGTCCTCCCCGTCCCGGCCAGCACGGCCGGCCTCCTGGTAGTAGGCCTCCACCGAACTGGGCGGTGCCAGGTGGACGATACAACGAACGTCGGCACGGTCGATGCCCATGCCGAAGGCGTTGGTGGCAA
>DPVW01000501.1:37659-37796 GCA_003529325.1 Candidatus Latescibacterota bacterium
CCATGCCGAAGGCGTTGGTGGCAACCACGATCTCCTGGTCGCCGCCGATGAAGGCTTGCTGCACGACTTCTCGTTCGGAACCGGACATGCCGGCGTGATAGGCGGCACTGTTCCAGCCCGCCTGCCGCAGGCGGGCC
>DPVW01000354.1:0-184 GCA_003529325.1 Candidatus Latescibacterota bacterium
CGATTCTGCCGGAATCCGCCAGCCCCGCACCGATGAAGGTGATGACCGGTATGATGGCCGCACCGGGTGGCACCGCGTGCCGGTGGACGTGTCCACCACCTGAGCTTACTAGTACGCCAGGTTGATGATGCGCCGCACGGAGTGCTCGCCCACATCAGCGGCCACCGAAATCCGGCAGAGATAG
>DPVW01000354.1:511-633 GCA_003529325.1 Candidatus Latescibacterota bacterium
CCCCTGGGGGCAGCATCCGTCCCGCGCTGTCCCGCCCGTCCCAGGCATAGCCATCCACTCCGGTGGCCACCACCCGCACCGCCCGACCTGCTAGATCGTAGATCGTCACCTCCGGCGCGGTC
>DPVW01000354.1:964-1154 GCA_003529325.1 Candidatus Latescibacterota bacterium
GCTCGACCTTGGCCAACAAGAAACGGATCGAGGCCATGTCATTGACGCCGTCCCCATTCGGGGTCACCAGGGAGGTCACATCCACCGAGCGGATCAAGTTGCCCCCGCTGGCCACCGAGGGCACGAATACCGTCGCGGCGTGCTGCTCTGCCGGTTTCACTCCCTGTAGCGCCCCTGTACCGACCAGGCT
>DPVW01000354.1:1560-13773 GCA_003529325.1 Candidatus Latescibacterota bacterium
CAGGTCCACCTGCAACGAGTCGCCCGCCATCGTAACCGCTACAGGCGTCACGGCGGAGCCGCCAACCCGTACCGACACTTCCTCAACGGCAGCGGGGGTCTGGATGTGCACGCGGTCAAACCCCTGATCGCCAAAGCGAAAGGTCGGTTTCAGCACGTAGCTGAATGTTTGCAATGAGTCGAATTCCACCTGACGCGGCAGGACCCGGCTGGTGACGCCACCACTGACCAGTGCATTGTCGAAGTGGAGGGAAATGCTGCGCAAGGTCGGCGTGACCTCGGGGTCGTCGTTGCCCAGCCTCACCTGCAACTGCACGAACCGTCTCGGTGTCGGTGACAGGAACACTTCTTCCGGGAAGTCGTACACCTGACTCCAGCCAGACCAGTCGGAACCTTTGCGCTGGATTTCCACCACGTCCTGCTTCTGCGACTTGGGGAGTTTGCTCCACTGGGCCTGCGAGATCTCCACACCGTTCTTGTTGTAGAACTTCTCTTCGATGAAGAACGTGTCCCCCGTCTGCGAGCGAATCTCCACGAAGGTTTCCGGGGGCAGGTCAGCATCCCAACTCAGCCGGCGAATGCTTTTGGTACCACCCAGATCGATGAAGTCTGACTCCATCTCCGCGCCCGCTACATAGCCGTCTCCGAGGAGCATGAACTCAGTGATCGAATAGAACGGGTTGTTGGTTCCCCCCTGGGCTCCGGCGATGCGAATGAAGTTGAGACGGTGGTAGAAGACGTAGCGAGTTTTTCGTAGAGGGAACTTGAAGTCAAACACCCGACGCAGGGGACTTCCGGTGTTGTCGACCTCGCTCAACTGTTGAAAATCGAAATTTCCACGCACTCGATCCGTCGTCACTCCTCTGGCCTGCGTGCCGTCCGAGGTGGAGATTTCGCAGCTGCCGAAGAACCGTACAAAGCTCACGTCCATGAAAGCCCGGTCGATCCAGTAGGTGGCCCCCAGGTCGATCTCGAACCAGTGACCCTCCAGGACCCAGTCGTTGGGCCCCGACAGGGACCAGGTAGAATTCTTGTCGCCGTCGATGAGGGTCGACAGGTTGCTCAGGTCGGTGCCGCCCCGCACGCCGCCGCCACGTTCCACGCTTCCCAGAACCGCGTTGTTGCCCAGGCCGATCACTTCGATCTCCGCCAGCGCGGCCCCCACGTTCTGTTCCTCGGCGA
Organism: Candidatus Latescibacterota bacterium; assembly: GCA_003529325.1. Classification (GTDB taxonomy): domain Bacteria; phylum Latescibacterota; class UBA2968; order UBA8231; family UBA8231; genus UBA8231. The sequence continues at coordinate 2,742 of DPVW01000354.1, forward strand.
CGAAACGCACGTACTGCACCATGGCGTGGTCCAGCGTATCGCTGACGACAAGGTGCTCGCCTGTTGCCCCGCCGGCGTGGATTGTCTGCAGTTCGTATTCGACGACGCGGTCCACGTTCGGCTCGCTGGCGCGTCCCGCTCGGGAAAACTGAAACACATCTCTGGCTGCCGACGCCCGCACGCCATCGTTGGTGTACACGCTGAAACTGCGGAAAGGTCGCGCGCCAAGCGTGTCGGGGAAGGTCAGGCGGATTTTGGTTGCCAGGACCACACGGCCGAGATCGACCTCGATGAACCAGTCCTCGATTACGTGATCCTGGGGGGGTTGCCACCAGGTGTCCGCCCGTCCGTCGATGATGTTCTCCGCCGATTCCTCCGCGGAACCGACCACACGGATGCCTCCGGGTACGGGTTCCCTGCTGCTCCTGGTCAGGTGGCGGAACTGCCGCGCGTCGGCGACGGCGTTGATCGACCTGTCGATTCGACCCAGACCAATACTGCCGTCCTCGTTCTGCACCACGGCGCCCCGCGGGAACGTCCAGCTGTCCCAATTGGCCTTGCTGTCAATGCGGAACACGTCAGCCAGGCACGCCGAGACGCTCACGAGAAGCAGAGCGGCGGCAACGGCTGGGATGTACGAGAATTGCTGCGGGATGGAAGTTCTGGTCATGCCGCTCTCTTGCCACGAGGCTGCGAAACGACAGCCCGTTGAGTCATCCGTTTCCGTCGCCGGTATTGTACGCAAAGGGGAAAACCCTCGCGACAGGACACTAATCCTGTGTCGGCTCCAGGCCGAGCAGGACGATGAGCACGGTGCGAACCCAGTTTGCGCTGTTCATATAGGGGTTCTGTGCCGAGGGCCAATTGGTCCAGTAGGTCTGATTGTGCGGGATCCGGTGGAACCACTGCAGCAGTGGGATCGCCGGCATCTCGGCGATCCAGATCTCCATGGCCTGTCGAAAGAGGGGGATCAGCGCCGGATCGTCGGGTGCCACCTGGCCCATCTGGTCCACCAGACGGTCGAATTCGGCGTTTGACCAGCGATAGTAATAGGGAGTGGGCGTCCCCGTGGGCTCGACGAAGCGACTGTGGAACAACCTGAGGGTGAAGTACGGATCGCGGACCGAACCGCCGATGCCCATGATGAAGGCCCGTGCCCTTCCCAGGGAGATATTCGTGTACGCATCGGAGTACATGCGGAAGGAGGCATCGAAGCCGGCCTTGCGCAACTGCTGGACGAGCACCGGTGTGAAGTCCTGGAACAGCCCAGGGAAGACGACGATCGGCATTTTCACCCGCTGTCCATCTCTGACCCACAGGCCCTCTTCGTCGAGAGCCCAACCCTTGCGCTGCATGATCTGGGCCGTCTTGCCAGGGTTATGCTCGTTGACGCCGTATTTCACCAACAGGTCCTGAACCTGCGAGGTGTACTTCTTCAGCGGGGGAAAATCGGGAAAGGGGAGCAAGGTGTATTCACCCGCGCCCTGCCAGCCGACCTCCACCAGCTGTTCGCGATCGATGGCGTGGTTTACGGCCCAACGGATCTCGGCGTCGTCAAAAGGAGCTTCGAGGTTGTTGAAGCCAAGCACCGGCGGCCACCAGTCGCGGTATCCGTATGGCGACTCCCGTCCCGACCAGGTGGTGACATTCGGATTGGCATCAAGCAGCGCCTTGATGTTGGCCGGGCGCAGGTCAGTGCACTGGTCCATCTCATTATTTATGAACAGCTGGACCCACTTGTTCTCATTTCCCTGAGGCAGGTAGATGATCCGCTCCACCTTGGGCGTCCGCTGAAAGCCGGTCGTCACCGCCCACCAGTCGTGCCTCACATCCCAGATTCGCTGCAACGGTTCGGACAGTGCCAGCCTGTACGGGCCGCTGACAACAGGAAAGCCTTGGGCCAGGTTCAGGTTCTTGAACAGCGTTGGATCCTGATCCTCCCAGATGTGTTTGGGCACGATGTGGATGCCGTTGCCGAAGTTGTAGGTGAAGTACGAGAACACGAATCGGGGATTGGGCGCCTTCAGCGCGATCACCGCCGTCAGTGAATCCGGCACGTCGACGTTTTTGACCCAGGTATCCATGTCGGTGGAAAACGCCAGCTCGGGAGCGTGGCTCCTGAGCATGTCCACCGTGAACTTGAGATCGTGTGCCGTCCACGGGTGTCCATCGCTCCAGGTGACGCCTGGGCGGATGTGAATCGTTACCTCGGTGTAGTCGTCGTTGAACTCGTGCCCCGTGGCGATCCAAGGTATGATGTTATCCTGTTCGACATAGGCGTTGTAGAAATAGAGCGGCTCAAAGAGGTAGTCGAAACCCGGCGACTCGATCCCCAGGATGAAGGGGTTGAAGGAGTCGTAATCCGTCATGAAATTGATGCCCAGAATCAGCGTGCGATTGCGTGGCACCTGCGGCAATGACGCTGGAGATCCAGCGCCAGAGCCGCCGCACGATACCAGCGTCAGCCACAGCATCAGGCCCAGCATTCGGCACTTCATCCACCCAGCTCCTTGAGGAAGTCTTTCCGGCTCCGGGTAATCCCCGGGCAGTGTGACTATACTTCCCCGGCAGGAGTCGAACAATGAAGGAGGGGGACAACATGAGTCGATTTGGTCTGCTACCGCTGCTCGTCACGATGTCGCTGATGAGTCGGGGCGTCGACGCTGTGGACATCGAGGGTGCCGAGGTCATCGACTATTTCGGCTACTCAGGGTGCATCGCACTTGCGAACGAGCATACCCGGGTCATCCTCACCACGCACGGTGGGCGCATACTGGAGTACTCTCGTGACGGCGAAAACGCCATCCACCTGGATCCGGTTCAGGAAGGTTGGGTCTACGTTCCGGGGGAGCCTACGGTCGATCCCACCGGTGGGCGGCTGGATATCGGTCCCGAGGCGATCATACCACGCAGACCTGAACTGTGGTTGGGCCAGTGGCAGGCGGAGATCACCGGTCCCCGCGCCGCGCGACTGACCAGTGTGGAGCATGCCGCAACGGGTGTGCAGCTGGTCCGCGACTTCGTCCTCGACGAGACGACATCTCACCTCAGCGTCACCCAGACCATCCGGAACATCTCCGGACAGGCCACCCAGTGGTGTCACTGGAGCCGCACGTTCGGCCGGGGCGGAGGCATCGTCGTCATTCCCCTGGCATGCCAGAGCCGGTTTCCCAATGACTACGTGATGTATGGCCCCGGACCGGTGATCAACTACCGGCCAGAGGATCCCAACATTCGGGTGCGCGACGGGTTCCTTGAGATTGTCGGCCCCCCGGCGCGAGCCAAGCTGGGGTTCGACTCCTGCGCCGGCTGGTTTTCGTACCTGTCGAAGAACGACCTGATGTGGGTGAAACGGTTTCCGGTGTACCCCGAACGGGTCTACAACGAAATGGTGGGCCTGACGATCTCCATCTGGTACAACAAGGAGGAGATGACGGAGCTGGAACCGATCGGCCCCCGCGAGACACTGGCCCCGGGAGAATCCTCCTCTTTCACCGAAGACTGGTGGCTGCTGCCACATGCCTATCCCGAGACGGGCGAAGTAGACCTGGAGGAGATCGCCCGAATGGTGGATCAGCAGGCGCGCTAGTGTCCTGTCGAGACGCGCCAATTCCACAAGTCCTCTCTGCGACGGGACAATAGTGCGCAAGCTGACCTTGATATGCTCCCTCGTCCTGGCAGCCGCGGGGACGGGCACCTGGCTGACCGAGCCAGACATGAGCAGCGATGTACCGGTCATCTACTGGGCGACGGACCCGAACCCGGCTCGAATCGAACAGGTGGCTGAGTTCCACCAATGGCTGGTGGACCATGGACACACCACGCCGGCAGGGAAACCGAGAGCGGAACTACGCCTCGAAACGGTCAACGCCGATCGCAAGGGGGTGATTCAGGGGGTGTCCGGTGTCGCCGCAGACATCATGGACTGCAGTGTGCCCTGGTATCAGTCCATCGGTCTGCTCGCCGACGTCACGGAGGAGGCCGAACGGTACGGCTTTGGCATCGACCATACGTACGCCGCTCTCGAGCCCCTGCTCACCGTCGACGGGCGCCAGTATGGCTTTCCGTGCAACGTCTATGTCATGGCTCTGTGGAGCAACCTGGATACCTTCGAAAAACTCGGAATGGAGCCGCCGCCGACGCATTGGGATTGGGATACCTTCGAACGCATCGGCAAGGAGTTCGTTGCCAGGGCCAACCCCCCTGGTGAGCGCCAGACCGTGTTCTTCATGAACAAGTTCGAACACCCCTATATGATCCGCGCCATGCATCGGAGCGTGGGCGTTTCCGATTTCAACGAGACCATGACCCGGTCAGGCCTGGATCATGAAGGATATGCCGAGACCCTGGCGCGGGTATACAAGTGGACCTACGTCGACCACATCGCCGCCAGCTCCGCGGAGGAATCCGCATTTTCGACAGAATCCGGATACAGCGGCGCTGGGCTGACGCTCTTCCAGAAGGGCCATTACGGCATGTACAACATTGGCCGCTGGATTCTGATCCGTCTCCGCGAGTTCGACAATCCCCCCAGAGTCGGTGTCAGCCACTATCCGCATAGCGGCTTCGCCAATGCCGTGATTTCCACGCGCTCCGCCTGCATATACGCCGGCTCCAAGCACCTGGAGGAGGCCAAGTTGTTCCTGGCGTATCTGGCCAGTGAGATATACAATGCCGGCATCGTCCGCTCCGCCGACGCTATGCCGCCGGGCCCGGAGTTTACCCGCATCGAGGCTTACACGCACCCGCCGGCACACAGGAACGAATGGGGATCACACGAGATCCCTGCCCATGGGGCTGAGACGATCGCCATCTCGACCTCCGTCAGTCCTTTCATACCTATGGCTACGGTCGACCGCTACAAGAAAAAGGCGCTGGACGAAGTCATGGCCGATCTGGCGACCCCGGAGGCGGCGGTGCGCGAGGCGGCCCGGAGGATCGACGCGGAGATCCATCTCACACTGAAAGAGAGTGCCAAGCTGCGCGCGAAATACGCGGAGGCCGTCGGCCTGCAGGAGAAGATCGACCGGTATCGTGATGAGGGCAGAAGGGTACCCATCTCCTGGATCACGAATCCCTTCCACCGGCGTTACTACGTGGAGAAGGGCTGGGCCGGATGAGGACACTCTTCCTCACCTGTTTCCTGGTTCTGGCTGCCGCGGGGTTGGCTACCTGGCTGACCGAGCCGGATATGAGCAGCGACGTGCCGGTGCTCTACTGGGCCACGGACCCGAACCCGGCACGGATTCAACAGGTTGCTGAGTTTCACGAGTGGCTCGTCGAACAGGGCCATACAACCGCAGATGGCAAGCCAATTGTGGAACTGCGCCTGGAAACGGTCGCTGCAGATTACAAGGGGGTCATCCAGGGCGTATCCGGCGTGTCAGCCGACATCATTCAGTGCAGCGTCCCCTGGTATCAATCCATCGGCCTGCTGGCTGACGTGACGGACGAGGCAAAGGAACAGGGCTTCGGCATCGATCAGACCTATCCGGCGCTCGAGCCACTGCTGTCCGTCGACGGTCGGCAATACGGTTTCCCCTGCAACGTCAACGTCATGGCGCTGTGGATCAACCTGGACACGTTTGACAAACTCGGCATGGCGCCGCCGCCACCGAGTTGGGACTGGGATACCTTCGAGCGCATCGGCAAGGAGTTTGTCCACAAGGCCAATCCTGCCGGTGAACGGCAGTCGGTGTTCTTCGTCAACAAGTTCGAACACCCGTACATGATCCGGGCCATGTATCGCAGCCTCGGTGTCTCGGAATTCAACGAGACCATGACCCGCTCAGGTCTGGATCACGAAGGGTATGCCCGGACGCTGGCGCGCATCTACAAGTGGACCTACGTAGACCACATCGCCGCCAGCGCCGCCGAGGAGTCTGCCTTTTCCACCGAATCGGGCTATAGCGGGGCGGGGCTGACACTGTTTCAGCTGGGCCATTACGGCATGTACAACATCGGTCGGTGGATCCTGATCCGCCTGCGGGAGTTCAAGGCGCCACCGAGGGTTGCCGTCAGTCACTATCCCTACGCTGAATTCCCCAACGCCGTGATCGGCACCCGGGTTGCCGCTGTCTATGCTGCGACCAGATATCCGCGGGAAGCCAAGCTGTTTCTCGCCTATCTGGCCAGCAAGAAATACAACATGGGCATCGTCCGTTCCGCCGACGCCTTGCCACCAAGTCCGGAGTACACACAGATCGAGTCCTACACACGGCCGGCAGCCTTTCCCCATGAGTGGGGTTCTCACGAGATTCCGGCAGAGGGCGCCGAGACGATCGCCATCGCCACTTCCGTCAGTCCCTTTGTGCCCATGGCCACGGTGGACCGTTACACGAAGAAGGCTCTGGACGAAGTCATGGCCGATCTGGCCACACCCGAAGCGGCGGCCGCCGAGGCGGCCCGGCGGATCGATGCCGAGATTCAGTTGACCTTGAAGGAAAGCGCCAGGCTGCGTGCGCGGTACGACGAAGCGCTAGAGGTGCAGGAAAGAATTGACAGCTACCGGAAACAAGGCAGGAAGGTGCCCATGGCGTGGATCCAGAATCCCTTCCACCGGCGCTACTACCTGGAGAAGGGGTGGGCTGAGAGTGAATAAGCGATCGAAGCGCGATCTCGCCATCGGGCTGGGATTCCTGGCGCCCAATATCCTTGGGTTTCTCGTCTTCACCCTGGGGCCCCTGTTGTTCAGCATGTTCCTGGCGTTTACCAACTGGGACCTGCGACTGCACAACATGTTCAAGGAAGAGCCGCTGCGCATCGTCATGCTGGAGAATTTCTCGCGGATGCTGGACGATCCGGATTTCTGGCAGTATCTGGGCAATACGCTCTTTCTGATGATGTCCATTCCCTTCTCGATCGCCGGGAGCCTCGGGGCGGCCATCCTGCTCAGTCAGGATACAGGGGGAGGGAGCAACTGGGTAAAGAAGCGTCTCGTCGCTACGGCGGGACTCGTATTCGGTCTCAGTTGCCTGCTCATGGCCGGAGCGGACTCGTCGGCGATGACGATCCTCATCGGCGGCCTGGCGGGCTTGATCCTGGTGGGCGGGACGCTGGGGGGGACAACGGTCTATCGCACGTTGTTCTTTCTGCCGCACTTCACCTCCGGCGTTGCCACCTATATCCTCTGGAAGAAACTCTACAATCCGAGCACCGGCCCGGTAACCAACGCGCTGCGGCCGTTGCTGGACGGGGTTGGATCTCTGGTCAACGGGCTGCCGCCCGGCATGGTGCAGGGGGGAGCGTGGCTGTGTGCGCTGGTGATGTTTCTGCTCTTCTTCCTTGGGACTCGCAGCCTGGCAGCGTCCTGGAGGGACGGGGAGATGGGTGGCTTCGCCGTTCTAATTGGGCTTGGTTTCATGGCCCTGCCCCCCGTCGCCGCGATCTCCTGGTTCGTTCTGCCCGCGGCGCTGTGGCTCATCGCCGGGGGGAGCCTGGCGGCTCTACTCGTGCTGGCGGCGCAGGTCTTGCGTGGGCGGGAGTATCCTTGCAGGTCCGACGAGGGGCTGGGCAACGGCATCATGCTGGGCGCGGTGCTCATGATCGCCCAGTTCGGGTTCCTCGGTCTGGGCAATGTCCTCTTCGGCCTGCCAACCATGGCCGCCGCTGGACTGCAGACGCCGGAATGGCTGACCCAGTACGACTGGGCCAAGCCGTCGCTGATGTTCATGGGACTGTGGGCGGCGATCGGCTCCAACAACATGCTGCTCTACTTGGCCGGTCTCAGCAATATCCCGGGAGAGCTGTACGAGGCGGCCCAGATCGACGGCACGACGGCGTTCCAGAAGTTCTGGCATGTGACCTGGCCACAGCTGGCGCCGGTCACATTTTTCATCGTTGTCATGAGCACGATCGGGGGTCTGCAGGGCGGCTTCGAGATGGCTCGGGTTATGACGACGGGCGGGCCGGCGGGATCAACCACTACTCTGAGTTACTACGTGTACAACGAGGGGTTCACCACGGGACGCCTGGGATACGCCGCCGGCGTTGCCTGGGCCATGTTCGCTCTGGTGTTCTCCGTGACCGTATTCAACTGGAAGTTCGGCAGCCGCCAGGTAAATGACTGATATGACAGACGCACCGATCATGATCGAAAACCGTACGCAGCGATTCATGCGCCGGAAGCTGGTCTCTACCGGGATCCTGCACATCGTACTCGTGCTCTTCAGCCTGAGCCTGTGCCTGCCCTTCGTCTGGATGGCCCTCACCGGCTTCAAGACGCTCGAAGAGATCGGATTGGACAGCTGGATTCCGGCCGAGTTCCACTGGTCCAACTACGGCGACGTCTTCCACACCGCAGGTATCCAGTTTGGCCGTTGGTACTGGAACAGCCTTTTCATCGCCGCCGCGGTCACCTTCCTGCAGGTGCTGACCAGCTCACTGGCTGCCTTCAGTTTCGCCCGGCTCAAGTGGCCCGGGCGGGACAAGGTGTTCCTGCTCTACCTGGGAACCATGATGCTGCCGTGGGTGGTGATGATGGTTCCCAACTACCAGTTGATGATCAAGCTGGGTATCGTCGACAGCTACTGGGGGCTGATCATTCCCGCTTCCTTCAGCGCCTTCGGCACCTTCCTGCTGCGCCAGTTCATGCTCGGGATTCCTGCATCACTCGACGAGGCGGCCGAGATTGACGGTGCCAGCAAATGGCAGCTGTGCTGGGATGTCATCCTGCCACTGGCACGACCGGGGATGATCACCCTGGCAATCTTCACCTTCATCGGCAACTACCAGAGCTTCTTCTGGCCCCTGGTGATGATGAAGAGCGTGCACCGCTACACCCTGCCGATCGGTCTGATGTTCTTCGACTCAACCCAGGGGCAGCAGACCAACCTGCTGATGGCGGCCATCACCATGTCGGTGGTGCCCATGATCGTCATCTTCGTGTTGCTGCAGCGGCGCCTGGTGCAGGGAATTCAGCTGGGAGCCGTCAAGGGCTGACGGAGGGCCCGGAGGCTCAGCCGATGCTGATCAGCCGGTTGCCCGTCATGCCGGTACAGACGTCGATGATGAGCCAGATGCCGGCCGTGCCGAAGGCCCCGAGGACCAATCCCAGGAAGAAGGGGCGCAGCCGGGTATAGAGCAGTGGCCCCCCGTACTTGAGAATGATCGACTTCAGCAGCCAGGCGAAGAAGATCGACGGCCAGATGATCTGCACCGGATGCGGTAGGCCGACGGCGAGCCCGATGGGATGAATCGGGAAGCCGACGAACCGGTTTTTCACAAACGTCAGCAGTGCCATCAGCACCACGCCCACACCGGCAAAGGACAGATGCCAGATCTCGACGGGGGCCGGATTGCTGATATTGTGCGTGATCCAGTTGCCGGTGTATCTCGTCATAAACCCGAACTGCCAGCTGGCCAGGTTGATTCCGCCATGGGTGTACCCCAGGTAGATGACGGCAAACGACGACCCGACCATCGTCACAACGATCGCTATGGCGATCGCCCAGAACAGCCGTCGGTATTCGAGGCGGGTGACCTCCGCCAGTTTCAGACCCGTGGCAGCTGACGCCATCACGAAGGTGCGGATGTCGGCGGACCAGGGGAAGTTGAGCGCCAGCGTCGCGATACCGGAGGGTCCGACGAAGGAACTGCCGAGGGTGTTGACGGTGAAAACCGCTGGTGCCACCGGGGCGCGACAGTAGGCCAGCCCGGCCTGGGATATGATGCGGGACAGGCCGACGAAAATGACCAGAGCCGAAAGCTGAAAGACGAGTGCCGTCGCGACGTTCATGCCGGCCAGAACCAGCCAGACGTTGCCGGCAACGAAGCCGAAGACGAAACCGAACACGGCCACCCGGTAGGACAGCAGCTCCTCGCTGTCATCGATGTCCGGCGCCCGGCCAAACGCCTTGCGTACCACGTCTCGCAGGTGCTCGCGGCTGGACCAGAAATTCGAGAACACGAGAAAGAACAGTGCCCCCAAGGCGATATGGGCGAGGCTGGGGGGAGATGGCGACGAGTAGGGCTGTTCGGGACCGATCGTCAAGCCCACCATGCGCAGTGTGCCCATGGCGACGATGTTGAGCAGGGCGAACAGCCATATCCCGAGGGAGACATCGAGGTTGAGCAGATAGGAAAGGCCGAGGACCTCGAAGTGCGGCCTGAGGTTGAGCCAGACCGAGCGCCGCAGGATCGGCAGGTACACATTGAGGTCGATCCCGGGGATGAAGTTGTAGTATCGGTGCAGAGCGTTGATCGACCCGATCACAGCTGGAATGGAGAAACCGACCCAGGTCAGGTAGTTGCGCAGGAACGGGGGCAGCCTGCGCCCCTCGGTGTCCGCACCCATCTGCAATGGCAGTGTGGCCAGGGGAAACGTCAGGCGCTCGCGATCGACCCATTGGCGCCGGAGCACGACCAGCAGGCAGAGTGTCACGAAGTAGGTTGTGAGGATGAACAGACTCCAGTAGAACAGCGGGCCCACCCACGCCCCCCAGGGGATCGGTTCCCCCTTGGCCCGACCCTCGAACAACTTCTGCACCGCCTCCCCGTCCCCCACCACGAGCGCCGGTTCCAGGTAGGGGAGGATGAGCGCCGCCCAGTCGTTTTCCGGTGTCGTGTAGTACAGGAATCCGCCCAACAACGGGATCAGATTCATCGACAACCCCCAGGACGGGATGGCGGCGCCGACGATCATCATGATGTAGACCGTGGCCAGCTCTCCGGGTCTCAAACTGGAGCCGGTGAGGCCACGCGCGACGGGGTTGAGCAACAAGGTGATGACGAAAAACAGGAAGATGGCGGCCCCGGTGGAGTAGTCCGCCGCCATGGGCGAGCTCTGCATCATGAGCACGCCGTACGGCTCGCCGCCGGCGATGGCGAGACAGCAGACTACACCAAGCCCAATCGCCCGGAGGGAAACTCCCCTGCGGGAGTCTGAGGGTGCAGGATCAGCGTTCTGCACGTTCCACCTCTGACATCAGCAGGGACATGTCGCGCGTCACGCTACTGATCCCACATGTGACAGTAATGTGCCAACATATATTCGGAGTGGTTTATCTGGTGAGGTGGCCACTCGGGCCCTATA
>DPVW01000354.1:14182-21711 GCA_003529325.1 Candidatus Latescibacterota bacterium
AAGGCCAGGCGTGAGATCCCGATTTCAGTTCCCATCCCAACCGGATGCCCTATGGCGATGAAACCGCAAGTCTGGGTTGCAGCCCTCTTTCTGTGCGCCCAGGCGTCGGTGTCACCGACCCAGGCGCAGGACGAAGGGGTGGATTCAGTGGCCGTCGTGGCCAGGGTCGGGGAGCAGCAGATCACCATGTCCGATCTGCTTGGTGCGGAACGCCGACTGCGTCGCTTCGAGCAGGACCAGGGCGACAGGGAATTGCTGCAGCCCTTCATCGACCGCGAACTGCTGCTGCTGGAGGCCCGCAAGGCCAGTCTGGACACGGCGGCGAAGGTGCAGCGGACACTGGACGGGATTCGCCGACGCCAACTGGCGGAAAAGGTCTACCGCGAAGAGGTCTCGTATGCGGTATCCGTCACCGATGCAGAGATGCGCCAGTACTTCGTGGACAACGGCCTCGATCAGAAACGGGAGGTGCGCGCAAGTCACATCCTCGTCGACAAGGCGGAGGATCTCGAGGCGATCATGCATCGCCTGGATGCCGGCGAAGATTTCGCTGATCTGGCCAGCGAACTGTCCCTTGATGCACCGACCGCTGCAAAGGGCGGCGACATGGGATTCTGGCAGGAGGAGGACGCTCGCAGGAGCTCCTTCGTACAGCAGTTCATCGGCGTGGACCTGGGCAAGATCGCCAAGCCCTACAGGAATGCCCGAGGCATGTTCCATCTGGTCAAGGTCACCGAACACCGGCTGTTGGGTTATGAACGGCAGGTAGACCAGATTCGGCGGGTTCTGCAGCGACAGAAGAAGAAAGCCCGATGGGCCGAGTATCTCGCCGAAGAGCGCGATCGGATTGAGTTGACCGTAGATCCCGAGACCCTGTCGGTGCTGCTCAGAGCGGGTCGGCTCGCCGTGTATCGGATGCCCCCCATCGAACCGGCAGATCATACCAGGATCCTGGTCCGTTTCCGGGAGGGTGAGATCGACCTCGGCGACTACCTGGAGATGCTTCGGGACACGAGCATGGGTGATCGACCGAGGGCGGTCGACAGCACGGCCGTCGCTCAATACATCGAGCATGAGACCATGCAACGTGTGGTTCTGCCGATCGTGGCCGAACGGAAGGGCTGGCATCAAGCGGATGACGTCGCCGAATACCTGAACGAGAAGCGCGAGCAGGCGATGGTCGAGATGCTCCGACGGACCATCGCTGAGGATCCGTACCTGACCGAGGACGTGCGCTACGCCTACTACGAGAACCATCAACCGGATTTTCTCGAGCCGGAGCGGATCTTCTTCGAAGGCGGCCTCGTCAGCACGATGATCGAGGCCCAACAGGTCCTGGAACGCCTGCGCCAGGGGGAAGGGCTTGCGGACATCATGAAGGTCTACCCGGCGTTCTCAGAGCAGTGGCGCACCTACGATGTGTTTCACTTCACCACCTCGCGAACCGACGCCTCTCACGGGGCGCGCTGGGCCAAGGCTGTTGAACTGGTGCGCAGCCTGCAGCCCGGCCAGATCGGTGGCCCGTTGGAGCTCCCCTTCGAAGATGACTCGATGGGGTATCTGGTCGTCCAGGCGCTGGCGGTGCAGCCGGCGCGTGTTCTCGCATACGATGATCCCCTCGTCCAGGACACCGTCCGACGCCAGACGAGGCACGAATACCGAAAGGAGATCACCGGATCCTTCTACAGCTACCTGGAGGATCTACGACAACGGTACGAAATGTCCGTGGTTGTTTATGACCAAGTGTTGACAACGGCGGACCAATACCGCTAGCCTTGACATTCTTCGTCATCATCTCGGTGAAGAGCCATGCACGAAAGGAGGGCACAACCATTTGTCGTACAAGTGTTTACTCCAGCCAGAGATGGGCCGGGAGTTGGTAATAAATATCCATTTAAAGCTGTTTTTCGATTACCCTTACAGGAGAGAGGCATGAGACGTTTCACAATAGCTGCCATCATGACCCTTGCCATGGCAAGCGCCAGTATCGCTGGTTCCAATGCCAACGGCATTGGGTATTTTGCCCTTGAGGTTCCCATAGGCCAGACGATCATCGCCGATGGCGATATAAGTGATTGGGCCTGGTTCGACCCCAATTTCATCTATGGGCCGGACGACATGACCGAGATCCTCGCCGGTGAGATGCCGACGAAGGCCGATCTCGACATCGCCGCCTACACCGCGTGGACCGGCACGGATCGTGACAACAAGATCTTCGGTTATGTGCGTGTTACTGATGACACGTTGACCGTCATCGAGACTCTGCTGGACGATGGTTGGCGTGACGACGACCTCGAAGTCGTTGCCGATGCTGACTTCAGTGGTGGCCCGATGGAAGGTGAGTTTGACACCCGCGGTGTCGCCGGTCAGCAGTTCACCATGCACCTGGCAACCAACGGGTACATGTCCGACTACGGCGACGGTTCCTGGTGGCTTCGCTGGCAGGTCGCGCCGGAAATGCACTGGCTCGACGAGCTGGTCGAGGCGGCCACCGTCACGGATCCCCCAGGTCAGGGCAACGGTGCGACCGATGTCACGATCAACTACGAGTTCGCCATGCCATTGTGGGACACCGCTCTTCCTGATGGTATGGATGCCAGCACGCGGCACATCAACGAAGTGGGTCAGACGATCGGTTTCGGATACCAGTACAACGAAGCTGACAACGCTGAGACCCGCCGCACGCACCAGGTGGCGACAGCTGGTGAGGAGGGCGCCTCCGGTAATGGTGACTTCCTGTCTGAGTACACACTGCTGGGGATCGGCGAGTACGATAACCAGGGTGGCACGGCCGTCGAGGCCCAGGCGTGGGGCAAGATCAAGGCAACGTTCGCCCGTTAAGTAGTCCGTTCATGCAGTTGGTGGTGAGGCGGGGCCATGTTTCCCGCCTCACCACCGTCTTTTACAGAAGAAGGCAGAGATGATGAGAAGGTCACCGATCTTGCTGCTATGTGGTCTCGTTTTGCTCGGAGGATGTGGACGCTACTTTGGCGGATTGGTCAAGCCGTTGTCCGAGACCGAACAGGCCGACCATATGGTCGTGCAGGACGACAGGTCGGTCACCTTCGTGTACGAGCGGCTGGAGATCGGGTTGTTGCCCCTGTCGGACGGGGAACTCAATCGCCAGTTCCCGGGGATTTCGGACAAGGGAGCCAAATCGACAAATCCGTACACATACGGCAACTGGACGCGCATGGGCGAAGAGTGGATCCCACCCCGGTACAGCGTCTGGCGATTGCGGATCAAGAACTACGCCTATCCCAAGATCCGGATCGATCCAGCCAAGATCGAGTTGGTTTCCGATGACGGTTACCGCACCTACAAGACGCTCGAGATGCTGGAGATCGTCGAATACTACTACTCTCAGATCGTCGGCTATGCCGGTAATGAATACCGTCGATTCAAGTCTCGCGAGGACATCCTCAACAGAACCATGTTCAAGGGAGAGGTGCTGTTCAGCGGGCAGGAGGCTGAGAGCTACATTGTCTTCCCGGCGCTGGACCCGGATGTCACATCCTTCGTCGTCAACCTCAGCGACGTGGCCGTGCGATTCAACTATATGGACGAGCCGGTTGAGACGATCGATCTGACCTTCCGCTTTGAACGGGAAGTCCACAAAGGCTACCAACCGCCAGCCGAATGGCTCAGTGATCTCCAATGACGCGCAACAGCTTTCCTCGCCTTCTGAGCGCAGTTGTCCTGAGTTGGTCGATCACGGCGATCCCGGTCGCCAGTCAGACTGATGTTTGGGTCGTCGGCAAGGGCGGGCAAGCCTGGGAGGTGCCGGCAGAGGTCATCGCCGGTCTGGTCGTGGGCGACGACGGGGAACTGCGTCCGGTCAACTTCGGACTTGAGGACAACGTGATCCAGGCGATCACCTGGCAGGACTCCCGGACGGTGGACTTCATCAGCGAGTCTCAGGGGCATGTCTGGGACAACGCCGCCACCCAGGGGTCGCCGGCAGTGATCGTCGACGGTGACGCCACCACCACCACCGGGGATCGATTCAAGACATTTGGCATCGACCAGACGGGCCGGATCTTCACCCTCGATCTCGGCGCCTCCTTCCCCGCCAGTCAGATCAATTTCTTTCCAAGCCCCCAGGGCGGTATAGATTTCGTCCGCGCCTACTCCATCGAGATCAATGACGGCAGGCTGTACAACACACGCAATACGCCGATCTACGAGACCCTCCGCCTGGTGGAGTTGAACCGCGACCCGCAGGTCGACATCCGCTTTCCACCCCAGTTGTTGCGCTTCATCAAACTCACCGTACGCTCCCCCGGCCCTTTCGAGATCGCCGAGATCGAGGTGCACGGCGAGGGTTTCGTGCCGAGGGGGTCGTATCTGTCAAAACTGATCGAGTTGCCGGATCCGGTCAACTACGGCCAGTTGACATTCAAGGCGAAGCGGATCGGCAGTAAACTGGGTGGCTCTCATGCTGGTGGCAGCGTGACGGTACAGATGCGTAACGGTAGCGATGAGACTCCGCTGGAGTATTACCAGATCGTGGACCTGGAGACTGGGGCAGAACGAGTCGTCACGCAGAAGGAATATAAAGCGGCGACCACCGAGGAGAGGGGCTCGATCCGACCGGATCTAACCAACTGGTCGCCGTGGACGGCGCCGATCGTGGCCGATGCCGACAGTGTCTACAACGTCCGCCTCGAACTGCCAGGACCGCGGCCGTTCTTCCAATATCGGTTGGCCTTCGAAGGCACGGCGACCGATGGCGTGCAGATCGACAGCCTCGCCATCACAAACTCCCCGGCGCTGGCGGCTCAAGCGGTGGCGGAGGTGGCGCTACTGGACGATCCGAATCCGGTATTCGGCCTGCCATCGGTTCGTGCCGGCGTGGATACCATTTTCACGTATGATGTACGCGTCGACATGGGAGCAGACCCAGGCACGGGGTTTGACGGACTGCGCATTGAGACATCCGCTGCAGCCGAGTTCGTCAAGCTCGAGTTTGGCCCGGACCGACTCAACGTCACACCCGATAGTGTGCGCGCAAGGGCCGACGAGTTGCTGGTCTATTTTCCCACGAATCGAATCACCGAAGGACGCGATGAGCGTTTGCGCGTCACCTTCCGCACTCGTCTGTTTCTGTTCAGTTCCGAGTTTTCGGGACAGCTTCTCGACTCGCACGGAAGTCTGCCCCAGGCCCTGGCCGCAGGGGATGCAACGGAGGACGTCGGCAGCAACACACTCCGTATGGTGTTCGACAGAGCCGGAGAGGATCTCGTCCAGGGATTCGATATTGTCCCCCCGGTGATCACACCGAATGGCGACGGGGTCAACGACGAGGCCGTTTTCACCTTCGCCCTGATTCACCTGGTGCAACCGGCGGTCACCCAGGTGGCGGTCTACGATCTGTCCGGTCGCCTCGTGCGTGAGGTCTCATCCGAAACCGTGACGGCCGGCATCTACGCTCCGGCGTGGGACGGCACTGATGAGGCAGGCTCTTCGGTGCCGCCAGGTGTGTATCTGGCCAGGATCAACGTGGAGACAGCCACCGGAGATATCACCAAGACACGCCTCGTGCGGGTGGCCTATTAGGATGACGACACACAACACCACAACACCTTCGGTCTACTACTGATATGGTGAGGATGAATGTGACTCGCGTTGTGATCGCGATGCTGGCCTTGCCCCTGGCCGCGAGCGCGCAAGTGCAAACCCTCATCATCGGCGACGGCGGCGTGGACTGGCTGGGGTCGATCGAGGAGACCATCGGCCTGGACACGGCCCTGGCCGCCAACGGCCTGCAGCCGGTCGAGTTGGACCCTTCTGTCAATGTCAACGTGGGACCGCTCACGGAAAGCGGTCAGTACACCAGCATCTTCGGTGCCGTGTGGGGGATCTCGGCGAATGCTCCCGACGTGCTGTCAACCGACGGCACGCCGTTCATGTACGGGTCGCGTGGCCGTCGACAGGTCACCGACGGGGACATCAGCCTCGCCTCGGACTCGGAGCCCGTCGATCACTACACCATGGACTTCGGCTTTCCCCTGCCGATCAACCGGGTCACATTCTTTCCTCCGGCAACCGGCAGATTGACGTTGAAGGGGTCCTACGGCTTGTTGTTGAAGGATCAATACCCACGGCAGTACACGCTCTCTGCATCACTCAATGAGCAGGAGTATCTGTTCACGTCTCCCCGGACCACCGATTTCGACGATGTGCTCGAACGCAAGCTCAACCAGAGCGAGCGCATCGCCGACGTGCGCTTCTCGACCCAGTTCATGCGCTTCGTCCGCGTGCGCTTTCCCCTGAGGGGATTCATCGCCGAAATCGAAGCCTACGGCGAGGGATTCGCGCCGCAGACCCGTTACGTCTCGCAGTTGTTCGACATGGGCGAGCCAGTAAACTTCGGCCGGTTGCACTATGTCTTCGAGAAGTATCGCTCAACGGGTTTCGGCACCGAACAGGAGTTGACGCCCGACGCTCCGGTGCATCTGACCGTCGAAACTCGCAGCGGCCGGGATGACACCCCGTTGATCTATCACGTCATCACCGAACTGGGCAGTGAGCGGGTTGTGGATCTCAAGACCTTCAATCGTGCCCCCGCCCCAAGCGGCGGCGGTTCGGACGCGGTGAAGTTCCAGGGCGTGGCGCCCGGTCAGCGAGGCTCGGTGCAGGACGACATTGCCAACTGGAGTTTCTGGACGGCCGCCCATCTGAGTTCTGGCGAAGACATCCGGGCACCCGACGGGCGTCAGTTCATCCAGGTGCGGGCGTTCCTTACCAGCGAAGAGATCCTGGCTTTCGGCCGGTTGAAGTCGATATCGATCGAGTTCTCGCCCTTGCTGGCCAATCCGGTGCTGGGTGAGGTGGCCCTGGTGGACGAACCGAACCCGCAGGACGGCGTCGTCGAGGTACCCCTCGGTGAGCTAGTAACTCTGACCTATGACGTGCGCGCCGAGTTTTCCTCGCCGTCGCAGACGGGCTTCAACGGGATCCGTCTCAATACGCCCGAAGCCGTGGAGTTACAGCGCTTCGAAATGGGCGAGCCACTGGCCGAAGTGCAACCGGACAGCATGGTCGTCGATGACGAATCGCTGGTGGTCTACTTTCCGTCGAATCCCGTCGCACAGGCGACGAACACGCCAATACGTCTCACCTTCGGCACCCGCGTGTTCAACTTCAACACTCTGTTCGAGGGTGAAGTGTTCCAGATCGGTGGCGAGAACCTGCCGCAGTCGATCGACGGCGGCGACGCCAGTTCGCTCGTATCGACCAACGATCTGCGCGTTTTCTCACCTCTGGACAAGTTGGAGGTGCTCTCGGCGTTGGATCTGGGCTCCTCGGTGCTGACCCCCAACGCCGACGGTGTCAACGATGGCCTTGAGTTGTCCTTCACGTTGCACGGGATCGAGGGTGCAGAAGTCGAAGTCGGTATCTACGATCTGTCGGGCCGGCTGGTTCACCGCTTGGTGTCGGAGCCCCGCGGCGAGGGGCGTTACACCGAGTTGTGGGATGCCCAGGTGAAGGGCACGCACACCCCTCCCGGTACCTACCTGCTGCGC
>DPVW01000371.1:0-12565 GCA_003529325.1 Candidatus Latescibacterota bacterium
TACGAGCCATCGACTACGCCAGATCTTTCGGCGATCAACCCGAGCGTCAAGTATGCCGTCTCGGTAATACTCTGGACGGGGCCAACAGTTGAGCGACCAGACCTTCGAGGTCGACGTCGAGTACTACCACATGCCGCGGCGGGCGCGAATGCAGGAGGCGGAGTTTCCCCGCGCTTGCCTGCACTGGTCATTACCTGTCACCCGCGCCGCCCTCATCCTCGTCGACATGTGGAGCGAACACTACGTCTCCTCTCACCTGGAACGGGGGCAACGAATCACTCGCGAGTGCATCCTGCCATTGCTGGAGACATTCCGCCGTGTGGGTGCCACGGTGGTCCATGCTCCGAGCCCAGACTGTGCGCCTCGGTATGAACATCTGTTGACCCGTGTAGAGGGCACGACGCAAGAATCACAAGTTCGCCCACCAGGGCTGTTGCCTGATTGGCCCCCCAGTGATTTCCGCAAGAAAATTGGCGAATTCGCTGGTTTTGCCCGGCCGGTGGATCCCACGGATGAGGAATTCGACCGGATCATCGCCGAGCGTAGCATCATTGCCGAGGCTGAACCCCAGGAGGGGGACTGTGTCGTGTTTTCCGGTGATCAACTGCACGCCGTTTTGTGCGACCGGCGTACCACGACCCTGTTCTACGTCGGTTTCGCCGCCAATTTCTGCGTGCCGAATCGTGACTATGGCATGCGCGCGATGCGCAGTCGTGGCTACGACATCGTCCTGGTGCGCGACGGCACCACAGCCATCGAGGTTGCAGATTCCGTCGATGGTCTGGGACTTACGGCGGCGGCCATTCAGGATGTAGAGGTCGCCATCGGCTACTCGATCGATTCGGCGAGTTTGCGTCTGGGAGCCCCTGCAAAGTGATCTGGCAGAGCACGCCCTTCCTGCCGGCGCTGCTGTTGACGGCACTGGCCTGCGCCGATCGGCATCATGGCACCATGGGTGGCCAACGCCGCTTACGTTTTCGACCTGAGTCCGTACCCTCACCTCGATCTGACGCCTCTCATTCCTCCTCTACGCTCTGGCCGTCGGTTGGGCCTTGCTGCGGTTACAATTTCTCGATGTGGTCCCCATCGCTCGCGACAATGTGATCGAAGGTCTGCAGGACGCCGTGCTCGTGATCGGTATGAATGCACTGGCGTGGGGACGACATTTCATCTCCTGCTCCATGCCTGGGACGGGGAGTCGAAACCGGCAACAGTACCTACCCAGGTTGACGAGGAGGCAACCGGGAAGGCGCGGATTCTGATTGTGGAGGACGAAGTCATTGTCTCCCTGGTCATATATGCGGCGCCGCGACACAGTGGAGTAAACGTCATGACTGAGAAAACGATCCGCTTCCGCCCGCGTTACCATCGTTGGCATGTCGATCCGGGCGTGGACTGGATCGAGCCGAACACGACGCATGCCCATCTCGACTGGACGATCCCACGCGCCCAGTGTGCTCTCGTGTTGCTCGATGTGTGGAACCAGCACTATCTGAAGGATACCGAAGCGCGGGCGGAGCAGATCATCCAGCGACGTCTGCGGCCACTGCTGGCGGCAAGCCGCCAGGCGGCGTTGCCCATCGTCCATGCGCCTTCATCGGACCAGGCCAGGGAACACGCCCAGTGGCTGCAGCTGCCCGGATGGGACCAACCCAGTTGGCCACAGGATGACAGTTGGCCTCCGACTTCGTTCCGCCACTCAGAAGGAGAATACGCGTCGTATCGGTTGCCGGAAGAAGCACGGGACGGCGAGCGCGAGGCGCACCGGGCGGGACTACGAATCCACCCCGACATGCAGCCAATCCAGGGGGAGCCTGTCATCGCAACAGGACAGGAGCTGCATCTGTGGTGTCGCAACAAGGGCATCCTGTTTCTGCTGTTCGCCGGTTTCAATACCAATGCCTGTATCCTGCACAGGGACTACGGGACGATCGACATGAGTCGGCGCGGTTATACCGTCATCATCGTCCGGGACTGCACCACAGGGATGGAGTCGGCGGCGACGCACGCGACGCTGACGCAGACGAACAACGCCATCCTGCTGTCCGAGATGTTCGGCCGTTATTCGGTCACATCCGACGAGCTGATGGAGGGTGTATGACGACTGACGGGGGGCGCTTCGTCTCCCCCTATCTCGACCCGGAGAGAGCGTGCCGCTGGTTGCGTGGCAATCATCACGGGCACTCGACGCTGTCAGATGGTCACGAAAGCCCTGAACAGTTGCTCGTCGCCTATGAGCGGGCAGGATACGCCTATCTGGCGCTGAGTGAACACGATCGGTTCGCCGATCCCGCCGATTTTCAGGTGCTCACCACCATGTGCCTGCTACCTGCTGTAGAGGTCACCTCGGCTCAGGGACAGAGTCTCATGCATCTTGGCCCCGCCCACGAATTGCCTGCCAGGCAGCTGACGGCAGTACAGATCATGAACCAGGTGCATGCCGCTGGTGGTCTGTTCGTTTTCGATCACCCGAATTGGAAGCCAGTGCCGGAGTACGCGACGGACGCACTGTTGAATTCGATGACGGGGTTGCGTGGCATGGAAATCTATTGCGGCGTTATCGAACGGCTCGCGGGCAAGGCGGATGCCACCGATCGCTGGGATCGTCTGCTGAGTCGTGGCCGGCGCGTCTGGGGGCACGGCACCGACGATCAGCATGACGTACAGGATCGTTTCATCGCCTGGAACTGTGTGCAGTGGCCGACGACGGCGTCTGTTGACGCGGCGGGAATCATCGAGGCGCTGGGCGCAGGCAGATTTTATGCGTCCACGGGGGTGACGATCGAACGCACCGGTACCGCGGACGGTGGCAACAGTTGTTTTGTCGAATCCGACGCCGATGAGATTCGCTGGATTGGTAATGACGGTGTCATCCTGAAGAAAGAGTCAGGGGGAATGGGGGAGCTGTCGGTGGCCGAATTGTCTCAAGCTGGCTTATCGGGAAGTGATCTCTACGTCCGTGCCGAGTGTCTTGGGCATGGCGCCGCCACGGCATGGACACAGCCATTCTGGGTCTGTCACTCATGAGTGCCATCCTCAAGGGACCCTACCTGCAGTGTCCGACCACGTCGTCGGTGACGGTCATGTGGGAGACGGTGGAGGAAGAACGGGGAGAGGTCGTGTGGTTCGAGACCCAATCAATCCACGCCGGTCTGTCGGGATCTGCCCGTACTGTGGAATCGACGAAGCGTTGTGTCACCGAAGATGGGGCCAAGCGCATTCACCGTCTCGAGATCACGGGTCTGCAACCGGACTTGGAATACCACTACGAGGTGCAAGGACAACGGCATCCGTTGTTCGCGGCGCCAGCGCCACAGCGCCCCTTCTGTTTCTGCGTCACCAGCGAGACGGGTGGGTATGGCGACGACGACATCAATCAGCGGTTGTTTGCCGAAATGGCCCACTGGCGTCCCGACATGCTGCTCGTCGTCGGTGATGCGGTGAGCGATGGCAGAAAATACGAAGATTGGGAGCGATTCTTTTTCGGGCCTGGTCGCCAGTTGCTGCATTCCACACCATTCTATCTTTGCCCGGGAAACCACGAAGAAAATGCCGACTGGTTTTACCGCTTCACGGCATTCCCACATCCGGGCAATTACTACGGCTTCGATTTCGGCAATGTGCACTTCACGGCATTGGATAGCACTCGCCTCGTCGACTACATCGATGGCCAGCCACAGGCCACAGCAGAACTGAAGGACGACTCCGGGCAACGTTCTTTCCTGCGACAGGATCTGGCGGCAGCAGCCGCAGCGGACTGGCGCATCGCATTCTTCCACTACCCGCCGTACGTGTCATGTGATTTCGAAGTTCCTGAAATGCGTTCGTTGGTTCCGGATATGGAAGCCGGCGGTGTAGACCTGGTGTTCAATTCACACACCATCGTCTACGAACGAAGTCACCCACTGCGGGGCGGCCGATTTCAGCAGGATGGCATACTTTATGTCGTGGCTGGTGGCGCCGGGGCCAAGCCAGAGTGGTTTCGCCCGAAGAGAGCAGGGCACACGGCGCAGTCGCGGGCGGTGCCGCACTTCGTCCACGTCACGGTTGCCGGCACGACGCTGGAGGCGCGCGCCGTGGACGTGGATGGCAGGGTGTTCGATATGTGGGTGTTGCGTAAGTAGACTGGTCTAACGAAACGTCGGACAGTCAACGAGGGTTGGTTTTCTGCCTTTTGGCAGCGGCACTTGGAAAGCATTCAAGGTCATCGCTGCCATGGAGTAGTAGCCGATGAGACCCGTAAGATCGACGATGCCGCCGTCACCCAGAAGGTCCAGGGCGGTGGCGAAGGTCCGCTCCTGGATGAAACGATTGTAGACGAG
Source organism: Candidatus Latescibacterota bacterium (assembly GCA_003529325.1). Lineage (GTDB taxonomy): Bacteria > Latescibacterota > UBA2968 > UBA8231 > UBA8231 > UBA8231. Next base: position 4,323 of record DPVW01000371.1, read on the forward strand.
CTCTGCTACATAGTCATAGATGGTCTGTTCATCGTCGCGGTCGAATTCGGGATATTGACCCAGGCGGATCGCTTCGATCAACTCCGGTGCCAGGCCGGCCTCGGTGGCGAATGGTTCGTGCAGGGTCCACTCGAGTTGACAGTCCCAGGCACGGGCGGTGACAAGAATGGCCAGTTCGCTGAGGCGTGAATCGAGTCGGGTCTCGTATCGCACCAGGGCGCCGAGGCGTTGCGCACGATCGGCAAACTCCGGACTGTGTAGCCAGACGCCGAAGGGTCCGGCCACAGCGCCGCGGGACTCGACGATGGCATCATACACCGGTTTGTGCTCGTCGGCGAGGTCGTCGCGTTGCAGTTGACGCAGGCGGCTCGTGCTCAGCGGGTGCCTTCCTTACTTACGCGGTAATCGATAGAATGGACGACATGGACAACGTGGGATTCATCGGCCTTGGTGCCATGGGTAGCGGCATGATGGCGAATCTGGTCAGCAACGGTGTTGCCGTGGTGGCCTACGACAGCGACATCGTAACGCTGAATGCAGCCTCTCGCCCTGGCGTCAGACTGGCGGAGAATGTGGCGACTGTCGGCCTGGACTGCAAACCGATCATTCTGTCCCTGCCGGACGGCGAGGTCGTGGAACAGGTGCTGTACGGTGCCGCTGGGCTGGCGGCAGCCTTGGCGCCCGAGTCGATCATCGTCGACACGAGTACCACTCAGGCGCACAAGTCAAAGGAATTCGCCAGCCGGCTCGGGGCGCAGGGCGTCTGGTTTCTTGATGCTCCCGTGAGTGGCATGGAGGGCAGGGCGGCGGATGGCACATTGACGATCATGGTAGGTGGTGAAGAGTCCGCTTTCAACCGGGTGCTGCCCTTGCTGCAACACATGGGGGAGACCGTTGTCCATATGGGTCCACCGGGTAGCGGACAACTGACGAAGATGGTGAACAACGTTCTATATAATGTGTCGGTTGCGGCGATGGCCGAAATGTTGCCCCTGGCGGCTCGCCTCGGTCTCGATCCACAGTCGGTGCGGCGAGTTGTCAGCACCAGCTCCGGGCAGAGCTTTGGTTTCGACTACTTCTCCGAGCGCGTGCTGGAGGGGCGCTTCGATGAGGGCTATCCCATGGGCAAAGCCTTCAAGGACATGCTGGCGATCAGCGAGCATGCCAACGCCCAACAGGCGCCGATGCCGGTCGTGTCCGGGGCGATGCAGACCTACAAGCAGGCCCTCGCCGAGGGCCATGGGGCGGAGGCGAAGGGGGCGATGATCAAGGTCTGGCAACGGGTCCTCGGTGTCCGACTCGAAGGAGGCAGCTGATGGTATTGCCCAGCATGCGTCTGGATGGCCTGCGGGCGGCTGTGACGGGCGCTGGCTCCGGCATCGGCGAAGGGATCGCTGAAGCGATGGCGGAGGCTGGTGCCGATGTGGCGCTGAGTGAGGTGCCGGAGAAGATGGCCAGTCTCGACGCCGTCTGCCGCCGCATCAGGGGACATGGCCGGACTGCCGTGCCACTGAGCTTGCGGTTACCGGATCTGGGCAGCATCGACAACTTCGTCACTGACACCATCGACGGGCTGGGTGGTCTCGACATCCTGGTGAACAATGCGGGCGTCAATATCCCCGTCGACGCGCTGGATCTGACGGAAGCTGATTGGGATCTTGTGCAGGATGTGAATCTGAAGGGGCTCTTTTTTCTATCCCAGGCAGTGGCACGGCGTGTGAAGGAGCAGGGCACTGGTGGACGTATCATCAACGTAGCGTCGATCAATGGAGTCGTCGGCTACTACAAAAGAGCGGCGTATTGCTCGAGCAAGGCGGGTGTCGTCAATCTGACCCGTGTGCTCGCACTGGAGTGGGCCCAATATGGGATCAATGTCAACGCCATTGGCCCCACATTCATCCTTACACCGATGACACAATCGACCTTTGACGACGAACAAATGCGCCAGGACCTGTTGCGTCGCATCCCCTTGGGGCGCGTAGGGCAACCGGAGGATGTTGTGGGATCGGTGGTATTTCTGGCGAGTCCGGCAGCTGCGTTGATAACGGGGCACACGCTGCTGGTAGATGGTGGTTGGACGGCGATATGAGTTCACAGATCTATTGGACATATGATGAGTTGTTGACGGATGTGCACAGGCGGGCGAAATCCGTCGAGGTCCTCGGACACACCGTCGATGGATCACCTCTCGTGGTGGCGCGTGGGGGTGGGGACAAGTTGCCGGCGATCTTCATCACGGCAGGGGCACATTCGACGGAGCAAGCCGGTGTCAGTGCGGCAGTCTCGCTGATCGACGAACTGCAGACCGAGCACGAGGTGCATGTGATTCCCACACGGGACCCCATCGGTATGCAGGGATTTGCCCATGCGCTGTCGTTGGGGTTGGGAGAGACACCCAAGGTGGAATCCTTCGACCAGGTCGAGGGTATCCTGCGCGACAGGGGTGAGGTGCTCTTCGAAGAGGAAGATCTGCTGCTGTCGCTGGTCGGCGACTACGGATACGCAAGTGCGCGCCCCACCCAGGATCGCACCTGTCCGCAGAATTTCTTCTACTCACGGCTGCAGCGGCTACATGCTGAAGAGCCGGAGCGACTGGCACCCCTGTTGGGTCGACGCGTGTTCATGACAGCGGGCCAGACGGGGGTGGAGGGTACGGGTGACTTCGCCCGGGCCTATACCCTGATCATCTCCCTCGACGGGGAGATTCTCCACATCAATCGTTTTCACGACACGGCGTGGGCACCGGTGGAACCACGGGTAACGCGAGATCTGCTGGCCCGCATTCGTCCCGGGCTCAGTTTCGACCTGCACGAGTCGCAGTTGATGCAGGACCGATACTGGTTGTCGGCGCGTCGTCAGCCAGATGCGGACAATGAACGCTGGGAGCAGCAGGCAGCGCGGGCAACGATCCAGGCGATCGCCGATTCAGGCGCGACGCTGGCCAATGACGACGATGCGCCGTCGAAGTGGTTCGACACCTCGGAGCCTGCGGTATTCTGGCTGGATGCGACACGGAGAGGGGAGGGGTTCAACCTGATGGACTTTGTCTCCCGCACCTACGGTCTCGCCTTCGGCACGGAGATGGGCATGTATGGCACCTTTGACGGGCGTGTCGAGTTGGCGATGATCACGGTTCGCACCTGCGTGCAGGTCTTCGAGCAACGGTATAGCTGAACCGCCTCCGATGTCGTCGCTCAACCGGACAATCGCGGCAGCGGCTGCCGGTGCACTTCGAGGCCGGTCTGATGCTGGATTTCGGTGATCTCTGCTTCGATGGCCTGTACCCCTGCGGCGTTGTCGTGCACTTCCAACCTCAATCCCACCTCGTGGCTGGCGCCGGGCGCCAAGCGACGCAGACGGCCCTGTGCGCGCTCGAAGCTCTTGGCATTGGGATAGTCGGTGCCCGGCTCTAGACCGGTCACATATCCGTCCTCCATGGCGGCGGTGTTCTTCCACTGCGTGAAGCAGGGCAACTGATCGGTGTTGTAGCGCACCACGACACCCCGATCCCCTTCGGCAGTACGCAGCAGGGCGAGGGTGGCGCCATCCGGGGCCGCCAGCGGTTCGTACCAGTAGGCCTGTTCGATGTAACCCGCTGTGGGCCCCAGGTATTCGGCGTAGGTGTCGATTCCTTCGACGGCCCGTGCGTCACGGGGAGCGATGAGACGGGCAGGGAGTTTGAGGACAGTGCCTTGCTGTAGGAATGGTGGCCCGAAGTTGCAGTGATAGAGCAGTTCAAACTCCGCCTCCGTGCCCTTGAGATTGGTGACGGAGTCGTCGATCGAGATGGCATTGGCGCCGACGTCGGTCGAGATACAGGTGGACAGGCGAAAGCCCGGATAGAACAGCGCCGCTTCATCGACTTCACCGAGCACGGCGATGGTCGGTGGGTCGCCGGGTAAGAGCTGTATCTCGACGCGATTGGCAGGGATGTTGGCGATGCGCCCGTGCAGTGTGACCTCTACCTCAGAGGGGTTTCCCATGTTGTCAGCCACCACATCGGTGGAAGGGGCACCATTGGAATCGAGGCCACAACGCACGATGAGCTCATCGAATCCCGTCAGCCAGCCGAGACCACCGCGGTCCTGAAGATTGACGAAGCCAGGGTGGACGGGGCCGCCGGAGATGGGGGACTGCCAGCCGATATCGAGTCCGCGGTAGCGACCACGCCAGATGCCCATGCCCCTCGTCGGCAGGATCGTGAAGCTGAACTGACCGTTGTCGACCTCGATCACATCCACACCATCTGACAGTCCACCACGCAGGACCCGCTTGCGGACGGAGGCGCCGGCGCAACCGAGATCCTCGGCAGTAAGCTCCAGCTCCTCGACCCAGATCCCTTTCGATCTATCTGTCAGCACCCATGATTTCGCCGTCAACGTCGTTCTCCTTGTAGTAGATCCACGGTCCGTCCTTCGGCGATGGACAACTCCGCCCCTTCGATCAGGCGTTGTGCATCGAGGGCGTCATTCAGGGTGGATAGTGGTTCGGCCGTCCCTCGGCAGACCTTCGTGAAGTGTGCGACTTCATTGATAATAGATCCTCGATAAGCCGTATAGGTCTGGGAATGTACCGCCGCCGGTTTGAGCTCCACCCAGTCCCGGTAGCTGTAACGTGTCGAGCCCGAGGTGCCGATCACTTTTACCATCATCGTCCACGGGTCGGCGCTGTGGTCGTCGGCGGCAAAATTGGCACAGATATGGGCGAGGGCGCCATTCTCCATCACGAGATTGACCATGGCGATATCCTCCTGCTGCAACTGTTCATAATGTAGTGTGGCTTTCATGGCCGAGACCTGCCGCGGGCGTCCCGCCAGATACAACAGGACGTAGGCATTGTGCGTCAGGATCTGGCGAATCACGCCCGGGTAGCGGGCGGCGACTTCCTCTGGATGATGGATGTGATACATGACGTAGATCGCCACCAGGCGCCCCAGATCCCCACCCTCGATCAGCTGTTTGCTGCGGATGATGCTGTCCTCGTGGATGAAGTTGTGAGCCGGCATGCAGACCCGCCCGCAGCGCTGGGCCAGTTGCTGCAGACTCTCGATTTCGGCGACTGAGACGCCCACCGGCTTCTCCACCAGCACATGCTTGCCCGCCTCCAGGGCCATCGAGGCGTATTCGAGATGGGTCTCCAGATTGGTCAGGACGGAGACAGCATCGACGGTGGGATCGGTGAGCAACTCTTCGGGGGTCTCGTAGGTCCGGCAGGCAAAGTCCGCCGCCTTCTGTTGCCCCATCTCGGCCGTCACATTCCACAGACCACGAAGTTCTGCGTCCGCGCACAGACGGACGCCTTCTGCATGCAAGGGAGAGACATCACCGGCGCCGAAGAATGCGATACCGAGGGGTCTGTCTGCCATCACCAGTCTTTTTTCAGTGCCTTGACGGGGAGTACAAAGATTGATCACCCTGATCGATTCATGTACACCCATCATAACCTGCAGAAGGACAATAAGTTATAGCCCATGGTACCAGCGCCATACAGGGAGAACGACCAAATATCGAGCAGCAGACCATGACCCACGCGGGGGTAGACGTCCACTGGTTCAACTTACAGTCGTGCAACAGGTTAGGCGCATGGAGGGAGTTCCACATTGGGGCTGGCACTCGTGTGCTGATGTAACCAGCAATCCCCTTCACCTTGATCCTGTGGAGCAATGACATGCGCACGACCTTTGGAATTCTCATGCTTGCTGGAAGTTTCCTCGCAGCCTGTGGCGGCTGGTTGCGTACCGGTCACTATGACGTCGAAGAGAATGTCGCCGTCATCTCCCACATGTTTAACCTGACAGTACGCGACGCCTCGACAGACCGGTTGATGACAAGTGCCTTCGCCGAAGCTCATCGGGTGGAGGATGCGCGCATCACCAACCTTACGATTGCCGACGATTCCGGGAAGATCCAGTTGGAGGTACTGCCCGGCGCCTTTGACATCGAGGTACAGAAAGAAAACTACGATCCCGTGATCCTGCGCAATGTGTCCACCCTCAACAGTGTCCGTGAACTCGGCGACATTCGTCTCACGCCGCTGAACCCGCGTAGTCCGCGCAACAAGGGAGAGGGACAAGTTCTCTAAACTCGGGTAGACCGAGCACCACGATCGACCCCGGGGGCTTTTTGCCTCCGGGGTTTTTTTCGTTAGAGGTCGGCTCGGACCTGGACCCTTGCCGCCACCTCGGCAATGAGACGGCAAGTCTCGGCAGGCAAGGGGATCCCGTCACGTTGCCGCTGTCGCAAGGTGCGGAACTCCCGTGCCCCCGGTAGGATGACTTCGTTCGACCCCGGTGCCGGGGGTGTCCCCGTGATATAAGCCTTCAGCTCTTCGGTAAGGGCGGCAAATCGGGCACTGTCACCGGTGACGGCGCCCGGATCGATGGCGAGTAGCGAAAAACCATTGATATAAGGGATGGGTTCAGCCTCTCCGAGTTCGACACCGGCGATGCTGGCGCCGAGGACTTCGACGAGCAGTCCCAGACCAAAACCACGATACCCCAGATCCCCACCAAAAGGCAGGATCGCCCCTTCCGGTGGCCCACCGTCGGCACCATAGAAGGCGTTTGGATCTGTCGTCGGGTGCCCCTCCGCGTCGAGGATGCGGCCCTCCGGCATCGACTGCCCAGCATGCAGGGCGGTGCGGATCTTGCCCTCCGGTGTCATGCTGGTGGACATGTCGAGAAGCATGGGCTCACCCTCCGTCGGTGCCGCCCAGGCCAGCGGATTGGTCGCCAGACGGCCCTCGCGTCCGCCCCAGGGTACAACGAAGTGTCCATGCCGTTGGCTGTTGGCGACGGCAAATCCGAACAGACCCGCTTCGGCCAGGGCCTGCGGGTAGGCTCCGAGTCGACCTACGTGGTGGCAGTGGCGGCTGGTGGCGAAGGCGATACCGCCCTTTTGTGCTCGTTCCCTAACCAGATCCACGATTTTGCCGGCGCCGATCTGGCCGAAGTTCATGCCGCAGTCCACGAGGGCGACATGGCCCTTATCGCGCATGATTTCTACCGGCGCACCCGGGTGGATTCGACCCTCCAGGCACTGTTCCACATACCAGATAAATCGCACAACACCATGCGAGTCGATGCCCATGAGACTGGCCTCAACGAGGTGCCCGGCGACGAGTTCGGCCTCCGCCGCGGGCGCCCCACAAGCAACAAACAGTCGGACTCCGAGTTCGTGCAGGTGCTCGGCAGAATAGACACTCAAGGTGTCGGTCACTGGGGAAGGCGGGAACGTACGGCACCGACAGCGTCGTCGACGGCACCCATCATATAACCGATGTCTCCACCCATCTGCATCCACTGCACGCCGCGGGAGGCTTGCAGCAAGGCGAATTCGGTGTCGATGGGCATGCCGGAACCTACCGGCACGTTCTGTGCCTTGGCGGCGGCGATGACCCGCTCCATGGCAGCGACCACATCCGGGTGGTGGACCTGGCCGAGCAGACCCAGAGAGCCGGACAGGTCATATGGCCCCAGCACGATCGAATCGAGTCCAGGCAAGGCGACGATCTCGTCGATGACATCTACCGCTTCGACACATTCGATCATGACCGACACGAAGAGGCTGCCATTGGCGCGGTCCACGTATGCATCTCCCATGCGGCCGTAGTCGGAGGCCACGAGTGGGCCGAAGCCGCGGCAGCCCATGGGGGGGTAGCGGCAGTCGTCGATGACGCCCTGGACTTCGGCCACTGACGTCACCTGGGGCACGACGATCCCCGGGGCGCCAGCATCGATGACGGGTTTGATGAAGGCTGTGTCAGAGCCTGGCAGACGCACCACGATCGCCCGCCTACGTCCACGGGCTACCATCAGGTGTGTGCGCATCGCCTCGGGGCCCATGGGCGTATGTTCCAGGTCGATCCACAAGAAATCGACGGAGTCAGCCAACGCCTCCGTCACCTGCGGATCGACGAGGCCGATGCCGCTGCCGATGAGGATGTCACCACTGGCCAGCCGTTGGCGGAAGATGTCGATGCCTGCGAAGATCATGGTCGAGCAATGTAGGGCGTGACGCTATAAGCCAACAAGGCTATACTGAGCGTCATGCGGATTGTCACCGGCGCCTTCAGTCACGAAAGCAGCACCTTTACGCCTCTGGTAACGGATCGCGAGGCATACGAATCACGTTTTGGCTATCTGCGTGGCGAGCAGATGCTGACCACGTTCCGCGATACCAACACCCCGGTGGGCGGTTTTATCGAAGGCGCCGACGCCCACGGCTTCGAGCTGATCCCGACGT
>DPVW01000371.1:12874-15851 GCA_003529325.1 Candidatus Latescibacterota bacterium
ACGAGCTGATCCCGACGCTCTTTGCCGAGCCTCATCCCAGTGGTCCTACCGGCCGGGCGTTGTTCGACGAGATTCTAGCGGAACTACTCGAAGGCGTCAGCGCCGCGGGCGTCGTCGATGGCGTGCTGCTGGAAATGCATGGGTCCATGGTGGCGGAGGGCATCGCGGATGCGGACGGTCACATTCTGCGCGCCCTACGCGATGTGGTTGGCCCATTTGTGCCCATCGTGGTGCAGCTCGACATCCACACCAATATGTCGGCGGAGATGATCGAGTGCGCCGATGCGCTGATCGTGCGCGAAACCTATCCCGAGGTCGATAAGGCGGAACGCGGCAGGGAATGTGCTGATCTGTTGGTGCGGATCCTGCAAGAGGGCATTCAGCCATCGATGCGGGCCTGTTTCATCCCGATGATGTGGGGCATGAATCAGGTCACCGCAGATGCACCGATGAAAGAGACCATCGAACGACTGCATGAGATAGAGACTCGGCCCGGTGTACTCTGTGCTTCGGTGGCGACCTGCTTTCCCCTGGCAGATGTCCATTGTATGGGGGCTTCGGTCACGGTCGTCACCGATGGGGATGCGGAGCTGGCGCAGGCCTGTGCCGACGAACTCGGCGCCTGGATCTACGAGCAACGGGCACAATGGCACTTGCCACGACGTTCGACGCAGCAGGTTCTGGAGCAGGTACAGGCGGATGGTCTGTTCCCCGCCATACTCGCCGATCGGGACGACAACACCGGTGGCGGTGCACCCGGCGACAGCACGGGCATGCTGCAGACATTCGTCGACGCGGGTTTGAAGGATGCGTGTGTGCTCTACATCGTCGATACAGAATCCGTCGCCGCCTGTTTTGCCGCAGGTGTGGGGGCGCAGATCGAACTGCAGGTGGGAGGCAAGTCCGCTCCCATACAGGGCGAGCCCGTAACGATGCAGGTCCGTGTCATCGCCATCAGCGACGGACAGTATCGTTATGATGGCCCTATGTATGCTGGCCTTGAAGCGACCATGGGACCCTCAGCACATGTCGAGCAGGATGGTCTGCACGTCCTGCTGGTGACGATCCGTGAGCAGCCTTTCGATACCGCCTTCGCCCGCACACTCGGTCTCGATCCACGACAGATGCGCTATGTAGGGGTGAAGTCGGCGGCGCACTTTCGCTCCGGGTTTGGCGACTGGGCGGGGTGTGTCCACCTGGTCGCGGAACCCTCCGTGCACAGTCCCTGGGCGGTGACCTTTCACAATCTGGGGCGGCAGGTCTTCCCACTCGACGAAGGTGGACGCTTTGACCCCACACTGCTCGAGGAGGGCAGATGATGACTGACGCCACAACACGTGTTGATCTGACGCGGTCCCTCGAGATCTACGAACGGGCCCGCAAGCTGATTCCGGGTACGACACAGCTCATCAGTCGGCGGCCGACACGGGCCGCCCTTGGATTCAGTCCCATCTACGCACAGAGCGCCAGTGGCTGTCGCATCACGGATGTGGATGGCAACGAGTTCATCGACTGGTACAGCGCCGTGGGGCCCATCATCCTGGGGTATGCGAATGAGGTCGTCGATGAGGCGGTGAAAGCCCAGATCGATCGCGGCTCGGTGTATTCCATCGTGCACGAATCCTCCGTTGAGTTGGCGGAGTTGCTCGTGCGCATCGTGCCATCGGCGGAGATGGTGCGTTATGCCAAGGGGGGTGGTGAGGCCTGTACGATGGCCGTGCGGATTGCCCGCGGTGTCACGGGGCGGGACAAGGTCTTGTTCAGCGGTTACCACGGATGGCACGACTGGTATCTGGCGGCCAACCTGGGTGCAGAACGTCTCGCCGGTCATCTGTTCAATGGCATCGATCCAGTCGGTGTTCCGCGTGCACTGGAGGGCACGGCGGTGCCCTTCGAATACGGCGATCTGCAGCATCTGGAAGATCTGTTGCAGGCCAATGACGGCGATGTTGCGGCGATCATCATGGAGCCCATGCGCACCGAGTTGCCCGCCGCAGGTTATCTCGAAGGCGTGCGCGCATTGGCTGACCGGCATGGCGTGGTGCTGATCTTCGATGAGGTCTCCTGCGGTTGGAGGATCTCTCTCGGCGGGGTGCAAGAGGTCGTCGGTGTGACGCCAGATCTGACCGTCTTCGCCAAGGCCATCTCCAATGGGTATCCCATGGCGGCCGTCGTCGGTCGGCGGCACGTGATGGAGCCGGTAGCGAATATGTTCATCTCCAGCGCCTATTGGGACGACAACATCGGTATCGCCGCCGCACTGGCGACGATTAAGGAACTAGAGCGCATCGACGCACCGGCTCTCTTCGGGCGACTCGGTGCAACCTTTCGCGAGCGGGTCGATGGCGCAGCGCAGGCGGCGGGTTGTCCCGCCCAGTGTGTGGGCGCGGCGGCGCACCCACGAATACAGTTTGATGTGACTGCAGAGCAGGCGCCGAAGGTGGCGACGCTGTTCGTGCAGGAAAATGCCCGCCACGGTGTAATTCTGGCAGGGGGACTGTTCTTTAACACCGCCCACGACGATGTCGAAGCGTTGGATCGAACCGAGGCTGCCGTGCGCGCCAGTTTCGCCGTCATCGCCGATGGTCTGCAACGGGACTGTCTCGACGATCTGATCGAGTGCGAAATGGTGGAAGAGTCTTTCCGCCGACTCGTTACATAGGCAACCAAACGAGGGAAGATGGCAGACGACAGGATTACGAGAAGTTGGCAGGGCGAAGGCCTGGAGGCATTGACCAGACGCAACGTCGTGGGTGCCGATGGTACCCTGAGTCTGCGACGTGGTGTCACCCTGACAGACGAGGCGGGGCGCTGCAATACACGCGACGGGGAATGGATCGGTGGTCTGCGTCAGGCGCGCAAGTCTCTGCTTATCGATGGTCCCATCACGGCGAGGCAGGCAAAGCTGTGCGTCTACCTGCGCTGCGAAACGGCTATGGCCGAACTGGAGGTCGCCGTAAACGGTCACGAGACCTCT
>DPVW01000343.1 GCA_003529325.1 Candidatus Latescibacterota bacterium
ACCTCTGGTCTACCAGTTGTTCCGCCAGGAGCATCGCTGGGTAGCTACGTTCGGAAGGGATAAACGCTGAAAGCATCTAAGCGTCAAGCCCACTCCAAAACTAGATATCCCGTGGGGTTAACCCACCTAAAGGCCCCTCGCAGACTACGAGGTTGATAGGTCGCAGGTGGAAGCGCAGCAATGTGCGAAGCCGAGCGATACTAATTGGCCGTGAGGCTTAACCTTTTTTCTCTCTTGTATGTGCACATGCTGCGCGGGCATGACTCGCGTGTGAATCCGTATTCGAAACTATATACGCAGTTTTTCCGCAAATCCAGGGGGCCGACACACCTTCTTGAGTGCGGAGCGCATAACTGGAATTTATGATTTTCCGGTGGCTATAGCGGAGGGGAAACACCTCTTCCCATTCCGAACAGGGCAGTTAAGCCCTCCTGCGCCGATGGTACTGCTGGGGTCACCTGGTGGGAGAGTAGGACGCCGCCGGATTTTTCTTCGAAGGCCCTGTCACTCTGTGACGGGGCCTTCGTCATGTACACATCATTTTGTGACCGGGGCCGCCTGCACCTCTCAGTCCGCCTTCGCGCGTGCCCGCCGGACATCATCGAGTAGACGCTTGAGTTTGCCCATGCGCAGCAGTGCCGGGTAGGCTGAGACCAGTTCTTCGTAACACTCGAACCACAGTTGGAAATCCGGATACCGGGCATAACGGTCCATCGCTTTGGCGCGCTGGAAATACCACGGTTTGAAGCCGGCGAAGTGGGTACCATACAGCACCTCAAGGTTCGGATAACCGTTGAGTGCACTGTATCGTACGTCGATGTTGTGCCATTGGCCCGACCAGCGCATCGTCAGGTATTGCATATCCGGCCAGTCAAATAGATCCCCCACCAGGCGCTGAATCTCCGGCTGTTCGAGGTCCTGGAGAATGGCTTCGTATTCCGCCATGGAGGGTTGCATGACGAACAACGATCCATTGAAGCCCATGTTGGTAGGATCTTGCCTCGGGCGGTCAGAGATGTGCCGAGGCACCGGTTGGCCATGCAGGCATTCGGCGTAGATGCGGTGCCAGTTCCATCTCCCCTGACTCGCTTCCGGTGGAATGACGTAACGGCCCTTTTCATCTGTCTCCGCCAAATGGGACCTGTCCTCATTGAGGACTCCCGATGGGGCTTCGAGGTCAAGTAGGGTGTGGTACTGACGTAGTGGCAGGACGTCGGCATCGATCACCACGACCCGGTCCAGATCAAAGCCGAGATCACCGTCAGGTCCCAGGCGCAGGACCTGAATGCGGGTGAAATAGTACGGCCGGTCCTGACGTTCCTGGCGACGCGCGTGTGGAACGTAAATGCGTTCTACCTCCACCACGTGGTCATACAACTCGCCTAGCGCCTGGCGCGCCTTGAGTGAAACGTCGTCCGTCACAAGCACGATCAGTGGCGCCGTGACGCCTTGCCGTCGGAGACTACCTGCCAGAACCAGGCACCCCGGAAGGTAGTTGTCGTTGAGCATCAGGAATGTAGCAAAGGCGGTTCTCATTATCTGTCCAACGTCTTGAAGTGCAATCGGTTACGGATCGTCATTCGGGACCGGGTCGCCATCGGGGCGGCAACCTTGACATGCGGTCGAAAACCGGCATAATATTTCCGCACACTCGCACTCCGCTCAAGGCGCGCTGCGGGCAAGTCGCCCGTGGTCTCCGCAATTTTTACGGGCGGTTTCCCTTTGCAGCCTTCTCCCCCAGGGGTGTGGTCATGTCGCACACGATTGAGCAGGTACGGAACTTCGCCCTCACCGGACAAAATGGTGCTGGGAAGACGGCTCTGGCCGAAGCTCTCATCTTCAATACGGGACAGTTGTCGCGGCTCGGAAGGGTCGAGCATGGTACCACGGTGTCCGATTATGACACCGAGGAAGTTGAACGCAAGATGTCGGTGAAGACGTCCCTGCTCACTGGTGAGTGGAAGGACTTCCACTTCGACATTATGGATACACCCGGTTACGCCGATTTCATCCCCGAGACGCTGTCCGCATTGCGGGTTGCCGATGGCAGTGTCGTAGTCATCGATGTGGGCGCTGGAATCGATGTGGGCACGGAACGGGTCTGGCGCTACGCCGGTGATTTCAATCTGCCGCGGATGGTGTTCGTAAACAAGATCGATCGGGAGGATGCCGATGTGACCGGTGTGCTGGCACAGATCGTGGACCGCTTTGGTCGCGAGGCTGTGGCCATCCAGCATCCGTTGAGCCCTGGTGAGGGTTTTAACCAAGTGGTCGATCTCATCGACATGAAGCTGATCACCTACGCCGACGGCAAGGCCCAAGAAAGTGAGATCCCGGTGGATCTGTTGGATGAGGTCTCGACACTTCACGAACATCTCGTGGAGGCCGTCGCCGAGACCGACGAAGAACTGATGGAAATATACTTCGGCGATGGTGGTCTTGAAGCCGAAGTACTGAAGGCGGGTCTGCGCAAGGCGGTTCTGGCAGGTCAGGTTTTCCCGGTGCTTTTTGGCGACTCCTTCAACAACGTCGCCGTCGATCGATTGCTGCAGTCAGCGGGCGACTACTTTCCCTCCCCCGCAGAAAGCCCCGGTCTCAATTTCAGCGATGCCGAAGGCGAAGAGCAAACACTCGTCGCCTCCGCCGAGGCACCCCTGGCAGCCTTCGTGTTCAAGACGGTGGGCGAACAGCATGTAGGAGAACTCAGCTACATGCGGCTCTATGCGGGAAGTCTGAACCACGGCGACGAAGTCCACAATGTAACACGTCACAAGACGGAGCGAATCGGGCAGATTTTCGAACTCAATGGCCACGAGCGCCAGGAAGTACAGAGCGCCAGTGCCGGGGATATCGTCGCCCTCGTAAAGTTGAAGGACACACACACAGGCAATAGCCTGTGTGCCAAAGGTGCAGACCTGCAATTGCCTGCAGTCACTTTCCCAGATCCACTGATTCGTGTCGCCGTGACGGCACGCGAAAAGGGAGGTGAAGAGCGCATGGTGTCCGGTCTGCAGCAGCTGCATGAAGAGGACCCGAGTTTCAATTTTCGTTTTGACGGCGAGATCCGACAATCCGTGTTGGCTGCCCAAGGGGATCTGCATCTCGAAACGATCTTCAAACGGCTCCGTGACCGTTTCAACGTCGAGATCGATACGGAGACCCCTCGCATCCCCTACCGGGAGACGATCCGCGGGCGCGCCGAGAGTCAGTATCGCCACAAGAAACAGTCAGGCGGGCGTGGCCAGTTCGGTGAAGTGTCCCTGCGCGTCGAGCCCCGCGAGCGCGGTGCCGGATTCGAGTTTCGAAGTGAGGTCGTCGGTGGCAGCATCCCGACGAATTTTATTCCCGCAGTCGAGAAGGGTTTGCAGGAGTCACTCAACGAGGGACCGATCTCTGGTTCGAGCGTCGTCGACGTCTCCGTCGTGGTCTATGACGGCAAACATCATGCCGTGGACTCGGACGAAGTGTCGTTCAAGATCGCTGCATCGCACGCATTCCGAGACGCTTTTGTCAAGGCAAAACCGGCACTGCTGGAACCGATCTACCAGGTGACCATCACCGTGCCCGAAGAGTTCCTGGGAGAAGTGATGGGTGATCTGACATCACGTCGCGGACGCATCAGTGGCACAAGCGCGGACGGACACTTTCAAGTGATCGAAGCAGAGGTGCCCCTGGCGGAGATGGATCGATACGCAACGCGCCTGCGGTCGATGTCACAGGGCAAGGGCATGCACACGCAGAGTCTGGTACGCTACGACGAGGTCCCCAATGACGTGCAAGCCCGAATCGCCGAAAAGTCTGCCGACCAGGCACAGGCGGCCTGACACAAGAAGCTGTGATCATGTGTAGGGGGTGGGTCCCATGGGGTCCGCCCCCTATTTTTCATCCCCTTAGTTGTTGTCTCCGTGTAAGTTAGGCGGTGCAAGTCAGGTGGCAATTCGGTTGCCACGGTTGCACCCAGTCCGTAGATTCCCGCCACCATTTCCTGTAAATCATGTACGACGCTGAGGACGCCATGTCCGGTCACTCAAAATGGAGCACGATTAAGAGGAAGAAGGGTGCCGCGGACTCCGCGCGCGCCAAACTTTTCACCAAACTGATCCGTGAATTGACAGTAGCTGCCAGAGAAGGCGGGGGTGACGAGGACGCAAACCCCAGGCTGCGCACAGCAATACAGAATGCCCGCGGCGCCAACATGCCACTGGACACCATTCAGCGCGCGGTTCGTCGTGGCTCTGGTGACGAACCAGGCGCCGTGTACGAGTCCTCAGTCTACGAGGGTTACGGACCGGCGGGTGTCGCCGTAATCGTTGAGACCCTGACGGACAACAAGAATCGCACGGTCTCTGAGGTCAGACACGCCTTTACCAAACGTAGCGGCAACCTCGGTGAAAAGGGTGCCGTATCGTGGATGTTTGCGCAGAAGGGACTGATCGAAGTTAATGGCGCGGAGGTTAGCGAAGAGGATGTCATGCTGGCGGTCATGGACGCCGGCGGTGAAGATATTCAGAGCGCCGATGACCTCTTTGAGGTACTGTGCCCCGTCGAAAGTTTTGAATCCGTCAAGCGCGCTCTGGACGGAGCAGGGATGGCCTACAGCCAGGCATCGTTGGCCTGGATTCCACAAAATCTACTCGAGGTCGCGGGAGAGGATATCGAGAAAATTCTTGGTCTCCTCGAAGACCTCGAAGACCTCGACGATGTGCAGAAGGTGTTTTCCAACTTCGATGCGCAGGAGGAGGAGCTGGCCAAGCTACTCGCCTGACCGGCTCAGTGACACCTTGCTCATACTTGGACTCGACCCGAGCAGCACCAGCACTGGATACGGTCTCGTCAGCATGCAGGGGCGCAAGTTGCAGTACGAAGACTGCGGCTGTTTCAGGTCCCGTGCTGGCGCTGGTTTCGCCGCGCGGTTGCAGACGATGTACGATGGTCTCGTTGCCGTACTCCAAGCACGCCGACCGGATGCGGTTGCCCTCGAAAGCAGTTTCTATGGTCGAGATCCCGACGCTGCAGCCAAGTTGGGCGAGGCGCGGGGTGTACTACGGCTCGCACTCGTGCAGGCAGGCTTTGAAACCGCACTCTACTCGCCGGCAGAGGTAAAAAAGGCCGTCGTAGGCAATGGCCAAGCCAACAAAGAGGCTGTCCAGGACATGGTCGTGCGGCTGCTGAAAATGACTGAGTTGCCGCCTTCCTTCGATGCCTCAGATGCTCTCGCCGTAGCGATCTGTCACCTTCACAGGGGTGCCAGCAAGGTCTCATCCCGCCAGTCGGTTCGCAAACCCGAGGTTGAGGCCCTGCTGCGCCGAGTCGCCCACCGTTGATGCGACCGTCTTGATCCACCATCTGCGCGGCATTCTCACGGAGAAGTCTCCAACACACGCCGTCATCGACGTCGGTGGCGTTGGTTATGGGCTGTCCATCTCGCTCAACACCTTCGACAGCCTAGCAGTGGCGGGTTCAACGGTCAGCCTCCACACCCACACCTATGTCCGTGAGGATCGCCTGCAGCTGTTCGGCTTCTCTGACCCAGCCGAACGAGAGATGTTTGAACTGTTGATCTCGGTCTCTGGAATCGGACCGAATTCCGCGCAGACGATCCTGTCCGGACTATCTGTTGCGGATCTGCAAAAAGCCATTCATCGCGATCAGGTCAATGAACTGACCAAGATTCGAGGGGTCGGTACCAAAACGGCGCAACGGGTCGTGGTCGAATTGCGCGATAAGATTCGACTGCCCGTGGCGACGGCCGACGACGGGGAAGTTTCACCTCGTGTTTCCGATGACCCTCTGGGTGAGGAAGCGGCGATGGCCTTGGAAGCCCTTGGGTTCGCTGCCTCCGCTGCGCGCAAGGCGGTGGCAACGGCGCGCAAGAAGCACGGGGCAGAATCGACATTGCAGGATCTGATCAAGGGTGCCCTGCGGGAGCGCTAAGCGGCTATGGAGGAAAGACAAGTAGATCCAGAGTCAGAGGGTGATGACCGCGATGGCGACACGGCGTTGCGGCCACGGCGTCTCGAGGAGATGCTGGGCCAGTCGAAGGTCAAGGAACAGTTGCGCATTGGGATCACGGCGGCACGAGAACGCGTCGAGGCCCTGGATCACGTGTTGTTGTCCGGTCCACCCGGTCTTGGCAAGACGACCCTGGCCCACATCATCGCCAATGAAATGGAGGTGGAGTTGCATGCCACCTCCGGTCCTCTGCTCGACAGGCCCGTCGATCTGGCTGGCATCGTCACCGCCTTGGGTCCGCGGGATGTGCTCTTCATCGACGAAATCCACCGGATCAATCGTGCGGTCGAGGAGTACCTCTACTCGGCCATGGAGGACTACCGCATCGATATCCTCATCGATTCAGGGCCCACCGCCCGTTCGGTGACCATCGACCTTGAACGCTTTACTCTGGTGGGAGCAACGACCCGTCAGGGTCTGCTCTCGGCGCCTATGCGGGCACGTTTTCTGATTTCGGCAAATCTCGACTTTTACAGCATCGACGAGCTGGCACAAATAATCAAACGTGACGCACGATTGCTCGGCTTTGGCGTAAAACCCGACGGCGCCGACGAAATCGCCCGGCGCTCTCGTGGCACAGCACGTCTGGCAAAACGCTGGCTTCGGCGCGTTCGGGACTATGCCCAGGTCGAGGGGGATGGAATCGTCGATCGCCAGGTCGCTTCTGCAGCCCTGGAGATTCTCAAAGTCGATGCCTTGGGTCTGGACGAAACCGACATACGGTTGCTGACGACGATCATCGACAAATTTGGTGGCGGGCCGGTGGGGGTGAACAATCTGTCTGCCGTCATAGGAGATGAAGAGGACACGATCACCGAGGTGTACGAACCGTATCTCATTCAGCAGGGCTTTCTCAAGCGAACCCCGCGAGGACGCCAGGCGATGCCGCGGGCATATGAGCATCTGGGTCGCACCATGCCGGATGATCGTGCGCATGAGGGCGACCAGATGGGTTTGTTATAGCCCATGATACTGGCTCTGGACACGGCAACCCCCGCCGGTAGTGTGGCGCTGTTCGACGCTGGACACGTTCTTTCATTGCGTACCTTCGACGCGCCACGGCAGCACTCTCGCAGGTTGTTCGGCGAGATCGATGCGGTCCTTGAGGATGCCGGCTGTGGGCGCTCGCAGATCGACTGTATTGCGGTAACCACGGGACCAGGCTCCTTTACCGGTCTGCGCATCGGGTTGAGTGCCGCAAAGGGGTTGTGTATGGGGCTTGGCATCGAGCTGGTCGCCGTTTCTACGCTGGAATCGTTGGCGGCCCGACTGCCGTTCTGTCGGTTGCAGGTATGCGTCCTACTCGACGCGCGGCGTGGCGAGGTGTATGCTGCCGTATACGACACCTCGGATGGGTGCCCTCGTGAAGTGCATCCTCCCAGCGTCGACGAACCAGACCGACTGCTGGCGCACTGGGGACTCGAAGGTGTACTGTTCACCGGTGATGGTGTGGACAGATGGGCCGATCTATTGGCAACCATTCCAGGCGCAAAGCTTGCGCCGCCACCGGTGCGCCGACCTTGCGCCGACGCGGTGGCATGGGTTGCCAGTCAACGACCTGTGTCAACGGATATCGATCCTGGATCATTGGAGCCCGTCTATCTGCGTACGCCCAGTTTCGCACCGGCAACGCCACTGAAGGCGAAGACGTGACGGGTTTGACTTGTA
The DNA here is from genome assembly GCA_003529325.1 of Candidatus Latescibacterota bacterium. Taxonomy (GTDB): domain Bacteria; phylum Latescibacterota; class UBA2968; order UBA8231; family UBA8231; genus UBA8231. The sequence continues at coordinate 7,681 of DPVW01000343.1, forward strand.
CTCTGAGACCTGAGCAGATCGGGCAGGTGGTCGAAATCGAAGAGCGCACCTTCGCCCAGCCGTGGACGGTGGATGATTTCGAGTGGGTATCCAGGGATGAGGGTGCGATCAATCTGGGACTCTGGAAGGATGAAACCCTCGTCGGCTACGCCATCGGCGCCATTGAGGGTGCGGGGTTTCACCTGGCGAGTCTGGCGATTGATCTACCCTACCGACGCCAGGGGTGGGGCAGTCGATTGCTGTGTGCCTCCATGGCACGAGCGGCAACCCGTGGTTGCCAGACGTGTCGACTGGAGGCGCGTCGCTCAAACGATGCGGCACTGCAGATGTATCAAAAATTCGACTTCGCCGTGGACGGAGTAGGGCGGCGGTTCTACACAAAACCAGTGGAAGACGCGTGGCTTCTCAGTCGGCCACTTTCAGCGCTATGAGGAGAAGAAGATGGCTCAAGTCGTTCTTAAGGACGTGAGAAAGGTCTTCGATAAGGACGTTGTCGCTGTCGATGACGCCAACATCGAAATCAAGGACCGGGAATTTGTCGTTCTCGTGGGACCTTCCGGGTGCGGCAAGTCGACGACTCTGCGGATGGTGGCGGGCCTCGAAGAGGTCACCAGTGGCGAGATCTATATCGACGGAACGTTGGTCAATGACGTTCCGCCGAAAGATCGGGACATCGCTATGGTCTTCCAGAACTATGCGCTCTATCCACACATGACAGTCTATCAGAACATGGCCTTCGGACTCAAACTCAGGAAGTACCCGAAGGAGGAGATCGAGTCCCGAGTGCTCGAGGCGGCCGATATCCTCGGCATTCAGGAGTTGCTTGAACGCAAGCCGAAGGCTCTCTCCGGCGGCCAGCGGCAGCGTGTCGCCGTGGGGCGCGCCATCGTTCGCAAGCCGAAGGTATTTCTCTTCGATGAGCCTCTCTCCAATCTCGATGCCAAGTTGCGCGTGCAGATGCGCACAGAGATCAGCAAGCTGCACACACGTCTCGCAGCGACGATGGTCTACGTCACACATGATCAGACCGAAGCGATGACCATGGGGGACCGCATCGTCGTCATGAAGGATGGCCAGATCCAACAGAATGACACGCCACTGAACCTCTACAACCACCCGGTAAATCAGTTTGTCGCCGGATTTATCGGCAGTCCGTCGATGAACTTCGTGCAGGGCACTCTGGTGGCGGAAGGAGATGGGCTCGTCTTCGACGAGGGCAATTTCCGCTTGAGCCTGGCGAAACAGCACCACGAAGGATTGAAGAATCACATCGGCAAGGAGGTCACCCTCGGGATTCGACCAGAGGACATTCACGATCCCGACACGATGGCTCCTGGCGTCCAAGCTGTCGAGATTGACGCCAATGTTGAGGTCGTGGAGCCCATGGGGAACGAGGTGTTTCTCTATCTGACGACGGGGAAGTCTACCTTTGTGGCGCGCGTCGATCCCGTACACATCCCCACAGTCGCACAGGGCGTTCGCCTTGCAGTCGAGATCGATAAGGCTCATTTCTTCGATTGCGAGACCAAGATGAGTCTCGTGCATCGCACCTAATCGCCTTCGTTGTCACTCGATCGTATCGTCGGCCAGGAACGAGCCAAAGCGCAAATCAGCGCCTGGTTTGCCTCGCAACGGTTGCCGCATGCAGTCCTGATCACAGGGCAGGAGGGGGTCGGCAAGCGCCGCCTGGCCCTCGAACTGGCGAAGGCCATCAACTGTCGTCAAATGCCCGGGGTTGGCTGTGACAGTTGTTCTTCCTGCACCAAGGCCGAGAGTCTCTCACACCCCAATATCCACATCCTGCTACCCCTGCCGACCGGTTCTTCCCGCAGTGGTTCCGACGCGGAGCAGTTTGCCGCTCTGCGTGAGACGGCTCTCGACTACCTCGCAGGGGGTTCCACGTCGCGCAGTGGCAGCAATCTGCCCAAGGACCACATCCTGCTGCTACAACGGGAGATGTCTTTCGCTCCGACGGAAGCCCCGAAACGGGTGGCCGTCATCTTTGCTGCTGACTGCATGCAGAAGGCCGGTGCCAACTCCCTGCTGAAAATTCTCGAGGAACCACCACGCCACGCAGTCTTCCTACTGGTATCATCCGCCCCGGACCGTCTGTTGCCAACGGTCGTTTCCCGTTGTCAGCGGTTGCCTCTGCGGCCCCTGAGGGCAGAAGAGATTCGTGCACAGCTCATGGAGCAGGGTCTGGCCCCGGAGCGGGCCGAACTGGCCTCTCGCCTTGCCGTGGGCAATCGTCTGCCCCCGGCCAATGTCGGTGGCGAGGAGTTCGACGCCATGCGCGAACTGGTGGAGAGATTTATCGACTCCGCATTGTCCGGTGCCGAAGAAGAATACTGGGCGTTGCTCGAGGCTTTGGGTGGGCGACCGGACAAGCAACGTATGGAAGGGTTTCTTGGATTGTGCTCGGCGTATCTTCGAGACATCTTTCTGATCGGCCTGCAGCGTGTGTCACAGGTGGCCAATACAGACCGCGAGCCTCGATTGAAGAACTGGTCAGAGCGTATCGATCCGCGTCGACTCGATGGCGTCGCCGAAAGCCTCGATGCCGCATTCGAGAGTCAGCGACACAATGTGAGCCCGCAACTCCTGCTGGCCGACATCTGGCATCAGGTGCGTCGTTCAGGGAGTGTCAACGCTTGAACTCACCCGGGGGCAGACCCCCCTCAAGCACGCTACCACGGCCGCGCAAGCGATTCGGGCAGCACTTTCTCGTGGACAACAGCGTGCTGACAGATATCGCGGCCCGGGTCGAGTCTACGCCCGAGGACCTCGTCCTCGAGATCGGTCCAGGTAGAGGAGCGCTGACAGCGCCATTGCGGCAGCGGGTGGAGGGACTCGTAGCCATCGAGATCGACCGGGATCTGTGTGCCCATCTGCGCCAACGGTTCGCCGACCCCCCGCTGCGCGTGCTCGAAGGTGATGTGCTGCGGTTGGATCTGCAGCAACTGCTTGAGGAGGAAGGGCGATCGACGCTGTTTGTCGTCTCCAACCTGCCATACAATATCACCGCGCCCGTGCTGTTCCGTCTGCGGGAATACGCCGGACTGGTACGTCGCGCCGTGCTGACCGTGCAGAAGGAAGTCGCCGAGCGGCTCGTATCCGAGTCTGGAAATCGCGCCTATAGCCAACTCACGGTGTTTTTGGGTCAGTGCGCCCGAATTCGTCTGGCGCGACTGATTCCCAGCACTGCCTTCAAGCCGCAACCGAAGGTGGATTCTGCCGTCATCGACGTGGAGTTTCTGCCAAATCACGTCCCCGTTGACGACATGCGAGTGTTCGAACTCGTCGTCAAGGTGGCCTTCTCTCAACGCCGCAAGATGCTGCGCAATGCCCTCAAGTCACTGCCCTTCGCCGAGGCTGGTGGCACCATTGCCAGCCAGGATCTGGAGCGCTTGGCGGAGGCTGCCGACATCGACCTGACACAGCGTGCCGAGGATCTCTCCATCGGTCAATTCGCCCGATTCGCGTCGGTCCTAGGGGGGGCAAGACCGACGGAATGATCCGCTGGACTGTCGTCTGCGTTCTGCTCTGTGTAACCGCCGTCTGCGGCGAAAATTACTCTCTGAGCTTCAGCCGCCGATCCGAGCGGCTGACGTGGCGACCGGTCTTTCCCGGCTGGAATTTCTCAACGCCGGTCACATTGTCGGCGGCAGGGGATTCGACCTCCATGCTGCGCCTCAATGCGTCGATGTCGATGAACGCGATCCTCGACCAACGGAATGGGCGCAACAACTGGACCGAGAACGCAAGTATCCGTACATCCGTACAATACCCGATCCTGGGTCCCCGTGCATCGGTGGGGATCACGGCAAACATGTCAAGCCGAAATGCCAGCCTGCTGAATCAGAAAACACGCAGCCAGACCATCAATTTTCGTTTCCAATACCAGCCACTGAGCGGTTCCGGTGGTGTTTTTGAGAATCTGCGCTTCAAAATCGTGCCCGGTCTGATCACGGCGCGGCGTGCCAGCCCGGTAAATCCCGACAGTCTTCTCGAGGAGACGGGCCTGCAATACAATGGCTCCATGAGCACGTCTCCGAATTTCGATCTCTTTGGCGAGCGTCTGACGACGAATCTGTCCCTCAACAAGACGGACAACACGCTGAAGAACAACAAGAGCCGCAGTGAGAATCTCCGCGCCAGTTCAGCCTATACCTTTCCGGGAGATGTGCGCACGAACCTGTCAATTTCGGAGTCTCGTTCGGAGACGGGTGTGACGCGGTCCGTCATCGGCAGCGCCGACACGGCCGTCGTGGCGGAGTTGTCGAAACGCCGAAGCCGGAGTGTGAGCACTTCGTTGACAGGCAAGGTACACGGCTTCAATCTGCGTTCGAGCCAGTCCTGGTCCGAGGGTTTGAACACAAATTCGGCGAATGCCGACAACGATCCACGGAATCGATTCTATGCCAGAGACCGTGAGAGCGAGCGCTGGAACTTTTCCGGCAATGTCGATGGCCGCATCACAGAAAATCTGACGGGCTCGACAAAAATCTCCTGGGCGACGACAGACGAGCGCCGCCTTGCGGTGCCACTACCGTCGGGTGGTCAGTTTCGCGATCCCACCGATGACCGCGAAGATCGCAACCTGCAGGTCGGTGGCAGTCTGGACTGGCAACTCAAAGAGGGGCATCAGGTGCAGATGTCCGGGTCTACGCGCATGAATCGCGTCGACAATCCTGGCGCATCGGAGCAGGATCGCGACAGCTACAATCAGGTGGCGTCGCTCTCGTATCGGGGGCGCCGTGAGGACGGCATGCGCTATGATGTCGGTCTGTCATCGAGCCGATCTCACAGGGTCAGTCTGGATGTAACGCGCTCCGCCGACAATCAGCGCTCAAGCGAACTGCGCCTGTCGACCAATACCAGTTATGATCGTCTGGAGACGCAGTTCTCCCATAACTTTGAGATCTCTGCACGTCGTACTATTTTCGATTTTGATCGCAACGTCAATGCCAGTATCAGCAACCGGCGCAGCAACATCCGCCGTGGCTGGTCGATGCGCCATAGCGTCCGCCGCGCCCTCTTCGAGATACTGCAACTGAGCACGACATATGCCTATAGTGCCGATGATTTCGGCACATTGCTGGTGGGAGACGGGTCGCAGATCGTCGAAACGGACAACAACGACCATCGCATCAGTCTGGCCATGAGTTACCGTCCCAGTTCAGCCCTGAGCATGGGTACAAGCTACAGCTACCGGTTGGATCGGCGATGGTCGTTCTTCTATGCCAATGAAACCACCGATCGCGACCTGTCCTTCCGCAATGCGCACCGAAACCTGGCGGTCAATGTGGATTACAAACCGACAGGGTATACCGGCCTGTCGGCACGTGCCAGTCGATCTCAACAACGAAGCGGTACTTTCGACGATCTGTCGTTGACTCTCAGTCGCACATTCTGACCGCTTATTTTCCGCGCCGGCTCAGCCGGCGCCAGGAGTATGTCCATGCCCCCCATGCCCAAGTCCGACAAGATCTGGTTCAACGGCGAACTCGTCCCCTGGGACGAGGCGCGGGTGCACGTGCTGGCCCACGTCGTGCACTACGGATCGTCGGTTTTTGAGGGGATTCGCTGCTACGAAACAGTAAAGGGTCCTGCCGTGTTCCGTCTCGAGGAGCACGTGGATCGGTTGTTTGATTCGGCCAAGATCTACCGCATGGAGATCCCATACAGCCGCAAGCAACTCTGCGACGCCGTGCTCGAGACGATCCGGGTCAACGAGCTGAAGGCCTGTTATGTCAGACCCATCTGCTTTCGCGGGTATGGTTCGCTCGGTGTCGATCCCACAACCTGTCCGGTTGAGACCGTCATCGCCGTCTGGCATTGGGGTCAGTATCTGGGGGAGGACGCTCTGAAAAAGGGCGTGTCCGTCTGTACATCGTCATGGAATCGTTCCGCACCCAACACCATGCCGAATCTGGCCAAGGCCGGGGGCAACTACTTGAACTCGCAGCTGGTGCGCATGGAGGCCAACCTGAACGGTTATGACGAAGGGATCGTGCTCGGTACGGATGGTCTCGTCAGTGAAGGCAGTGGCGAGAACATCTTCGCCGTGAAGGCGGGCAAGATTGCGACGCCCATGTCGTACCAATCGATCCTTCCGGGGATCACACGGCACACGGCGATCACCGTGGCGCGAGAATTGGGTATCGAAGTCGAGGCTCGTCCGATTCCGCGTGAGTTTCTGTATGTCGCTGACGAGGTCTTTTTTACCGGGACCGCCGCAGAGATTTCGCCGATTCGCGCCATCGATCAAATCGAGATCGGCAACGGTCAACGAGGACCCATAACCGAAAAAATCCAGACGCGGTTCTTCCAGATAGTCAACGCCAAAGTCGAAGACCAACACGGCTGGCTTACCTTCGTCTGATCTGCCGGGTCATCCTGGGGTCAGACGACCGGCGTTCGTCGCTCTGTCACCCACAGTCCGGGCGGCTCAAGGGTGATCTTTTTTATCACCCGGTCCCACCCTTCGAGCCCGTGATATCACCCCCCTCGGCAATCGATTCTGGACGGATATACGTGTCGTAACTATCACATAAACAATGAATTACAGGATATAAGTCTTGCCGAGGCCATGCCTTCGCGACGGTCCAAGGCACGGCTGCAGTCGAGACCCGCGCGAGCCCCCTACACTAAGGGCTTGCGCTTTGCCCGAAGATTCGCGACCGTTGCGGGAATTCGCCATGTAAACGTGCGTTTACTTGGAGACAGTAACAGACGAAATAGCAGTTAAATAATTCAGCTCAGTTGACCGAGTTGTCATCGCTCTCTACAGGGAGGAGTTGTCGATGGACCGGAAGACCCATTGGGGCGCCGCTATCTTTGCGACGTGCCTCTACGGCACCAGTTTCGGCTTTGGTATCGCCAGGGACATCGGCTCTCTGCAGGACGTTCGTCTCGACTACGCCTACACATCGGTCGATCTGTTCGATGCGCTCAACACATTCACCTTCCAGATGGGCTTCTGAGCGTATGAAGTTGCGACAGGTAGCAGCAGCGATTGGGGCCACCCTCCTTCTGGGGGGTGGCCTCTTTGCTCTAGGTTGTCAGAGTTCGGCGCTGGCTTCGGGTAAGCTCTATATGAAGCAGCAGAAGTATGACCAGGCCCGTGAACAGCTCGAACTGGCCGTCCAGGTGGAGCCCGCCAATCCGGACGCGCATTATGCGCTGGGGCGGATCTGCGGTCTGCAGGGCGACTACGTGGAGCTTGCCGAGGCTTTTGATCGGGTCCAGGAACTGAGTTCAGAGTACGATTCGCAGATCACCGAGGCGCGGCTCCATTACTGGTCGAAGATTTACAACGATGGCGTACGGGCGGCGCAGGGGCGGGGGGCGGATCTGGCGACGGCTCGCAAGCACTTTGACACGGCCATCAGGGTGTTGCCCGACTCACTCAAGTCCTGGCGTAACCGCGCGGCCATGGACTACCAGCTCGGCGACATCGACGGTGCCTTGGCGGGGTACGAACATATCCTTGAGATAGCGCCCGAGGATACGGCGACTGCCAGGGTCATGGGTGTCATCCATCTGAATAAGAAGCAATACGACGAAGCCGTGGCCAGTTTCGAGCATGTACTGCAGTATGGCGAACACCACG
>DPVW01000329.1 GCA_003529325.1 Candidatus Latescibacterota bacterium
AGCGAGACCCGCGCCTTTCCCGTGTTCAACGGCACTGCCGCCAATGTGTTGAGTGCCGCTGGTGTGATCGAACCACATCAGGCCGTGATCTGCGCCAGCACCTCGCACATTCACTTTGACGAGTGCGGCGCCATCGAGCGTTTCGTCGGCTGTCGTGTGCTCACCATCGGCGTGCCCCACGGCAAGATCGAACCTGCCTCGTTGCAGCAGGTGCCGGATGGCCATGGCCCACCCCACCAGTCGCAGCCACGTGTGTTGTCCATCACGCAGTCAAGCGAGTTGGGCACGGTCTATACTTCTGAGGAGGTGCAGCGCCTCGCCGACACCGCCCACGATCGTGGTTGGCTGCTGCATATGGATGGCGCACGTCTGGCCAACGCGGCGGCAGCTCTCGACTTGCCCTTGCGAGCCATAACCCGTGACGTCGGCGTTGATCTGCTGAGTTTTGGTGGGACCAAGTGCGGCCTGTTGGGTGGCGAGGTCGTGCTGGTGTTGACCCCCGGTCTGGCACCAAGCATGCCGTATGCCCGCAAGCAGGGACTGCAGTTGGCGTCGAAGATGCGATTCCTCAGCGCCCAATTCCTGGCACTGCTGACGGATGAGCTGTGGCGAGAGATGGCGCAGCATGCCAACGATATGGCACGACGTCTGCATGACGAGGTGCGGGACGTCCCGGGACTGGTGATCACTCATCCGCAGGAATCGAATGCCGTCTTCGCACGTCTGCCCGCCGGCGCCCTGGCACGCTTGCGGCAGGACTGGCGCATGGCGATCTGGGATGTCGATACCAGCGAGGTCCGGTGGATGGCCTCGTGGGACACAACCCCAGCGGATGTCGATGACTTCGCCCTGGCGATTCGCGTCGCCCTCACAACGACGGACTGACAGGGGGTACACACCGATTCAGCTGGGCAGGCGCCGCGAACTGTTGCTCGATGATTCTTCATCGATAGTTGCGATGTCTGGTCGCCTTCCCATACTATGGCGGTCACCATATACTTTTCCACCTCGTCGCGCGTCAGTGGCGCCGGGTGCAGTCATGTTGTGTGTCGCGCGATCGCCTGTCGGCGCGTCTGAGTTAGGGCCATGCCCGCAAGCAAACGTAGCTCTCTCTGCTCCAGGGATAGCAGTCTGTGGCCAACTCAACAAATCGAGAGTCGATCCGGCTGTCTTGCTAAGTTGGAAACACTCTGTGTTGTCGACATGAGTCCCAGTCCCTATATGGCCCAGTACTTCCAGAGATCTTCTGGAACATCATGCCGAAAGACCGGATCGTCTCTGTCCCTATGATCAAAACGGGCGATCAATGCGGTGCGTGGTGACGACCTCAGGTTGAGTGAGCCGTTGTGGAAGAGGAACGCATGCCAGAGGAGGAGATCTCCAGTCTTTGCCGTGAACTCAGTGCCGCCCGTCTTGGGATTGTCGCAGAAGACGTCCCAGGTGAATCCCTCGATATATAGAAAGCTGCCGTCTAGATGCGATGGATGCTCGAGGAAGTATCGGTGCGCAGCATGATGACTATTCGGCCAATAGGTGAATGCACCACCTCGGGACTCTACATCGCATAGGTACGCCGTCGCTCCAAGCATCAGCGGAAGCCATTGCCCCCCATATCCATCGATGTGACCGGTCTGGGGTATTGTCCAGGTCTCATCCGGCTGTGGCCATTGCCACACAGGTGCAGCAGGAACTGCTCAATCGTGCTGGGGAAATGCAGTCGAAACGCAACCTGCAGAAGCAGATCGTCAAATCACTCGATCTGCAACGGCTCGACATGCAGGGCCGGCGCAGTCGCCTCCGTACCGAACTCGACACCCTCGTCGAGGAGCACGAGAAACAGGAGCGTCTCACGGAGATCCGTCGTAACTCCCTGCTGCGGCAACATGGATTTCACGCTCCAAAATGCCACCATCCTCCAGCGCTTGAGACAACGCCTCAAGACGCTTTCGATCGGCCCCCTGCCAACGTAGCTCCGCAAGGCTCTCGGTCACGGGAGCATCCAGGCGTTTGATGCCCTGATCGCGGTAGCCGATGGCTTCGGCACGCCGTTCGATGAAGGTTGTCGCCAGTTTCGCTTTGCCGCGTACATCGAGCTGCTCCCACGCCGCAGCCTCCAGGGGAATATCCTCCATGCGACCAAAGCGTCGTAGCACCGTTGCGGTCGCTTTGGGTCCGAACCCCGGTATGCCGGGAATGCCGTCCGATTTATCCCCCACCAGGGCCAGCCACGACGGGATAAGTTCTGGTGGCACTCCGAACTTCTCCAGCACACCCGCTTCGTTCATCATCAGGCGCTTGATTCGGTTGTAGAGCAGGATACGCTCCCCGCGCACGCACTGGGCGAAATCGTTGTCGCTGGAACAGATGACGATGTGATCCAGTGACGGTTCGGAGTCGAAGCGGTGCGCGGACGTCGCCAGCGCGTCGTCAGCGGAAAACCCGGACATCGTCCACACCGTCACGCCGAGGGCGGCGAAGACATCGCGCGCCAGATCGTACTGAGCGTGGATGAGCTCCGTGTCCTCCGGCTCCCGTGCCTCCAGCAGATCAACATCATCGAAGGCGACGGCCACATGGGTCAATGCCTCCTCGCGCAACAGGGTCAGTGTTGTGCCAAAGAGGGTGCGTACCGCACCAACCTCGGCGCCGTCGGAACGCTGGGCTCGTGGGGCACCGAAGAAACAGCGGAACAGTTCGAAGCTGCCATCGATCAGATAAAGGGAGGCCATGGCGTTAACTAGCCACGGGGTACCAGCTGCGGTCAAGGCGGCTAGTTACAAAACCTTTCAGCGCAGAGAGGTACCGTAATCGAAGTCGAGGCGGGCACGGTAGCGACGACCGTGCTCGTCTCGCATGTCGGTGATGCCCTCGTAGACAAGCACGCGACGTTTACTGGCATCGTAGGTGATGTCGATGCGGGAGACGATCCAGCGCAGCCACCAGTTGGCCGGCTCGATGCGCAACTTCAAAATTTCATCTGACTGGCTGAGGCGTCGGATGCGGAAGTGGAAGGCTCGCAGCCGATCGGGCACGGCAAAATCGAATTCGACGCTTGAACCAGCGGCGAGCAGATCCCAGTAACGGCGAATGGCGTGGTCGAAACCGACGTTGATCGCTGCCAGACGCTCAGGTCGAATGGAACTATGATCCTGCGCGGCACCATGATGTTGGCGTCGAAACATGTCGATGGAGTCACCGCGAACAATGGCCCCCTCGCGATAGCCAGTGCGACGATCTTCGGTCAAGACATCCGGTTTCATCAGGTGCCGGGAGAAGTCGAGAGACTTTGTCGCCACGGTGTCACCGTCGACACCGA
>DPVW01000288.1:0-4342 GCA_003529325.1 Candidatus Latescibacterota bacterium
AGTGGGGGTGAGCGAACGACGCCATCATCAGCCAGGGCTGATCCGGATCCCGGTGTCTCTGCTCGCGCAACCACGCCGTGGCCTCACGCGTCACGATCTGTTCCTGCAGCAGGGATTCAGGGATGTCACTTACGCCGGGATCCCTTAGAACGGACGGCATGAAGATGTGATCCCTTGGACCGGGTAAGCTGAGCGGATCTTTCTGATGCGCCGGGGATGGAGCCGTGAAGTCTCCGTACGGTCGATGCTGGAAGCCGGCCATCTGTCGCGATCCGATCAGGTGCATCTTCCCGACAGTGGCGGTCGCGTAACCGTGATCGCCGAGATGAGAGGCGATGGTCGGAACGTCGGGAGCGAGGACGGCACACTCGGAGGATGGGCGCCCGGAGAGCATGGCGACACGGCTTGGGACGCAGAGCGGATATTGGCAGTATGCCGTCTCGAAATGGGCACCTCGCTCGATCAGGCCATCGAGTGTTGGCGTCCGGCACGGCTCACCGCCACGCTCTTTGGAACGGGCGGAGAGGAATCGGTAGCTGTGTTCGTCGCTCAGAAGGAACAGAATGTTCGGTTTCATTTGTTGCACTAGGGCTCGAAGATTCAGTCTTCGATGAGGCGGTGATTGACGCCGAGTTGTTCGAGCTGCGCCAGTTGCTCTGGCAGGCGTCGACAGAAATCGTCCCAGTCCTTGTTCGACGGTGCCGTCCAGGCGGTCTCTGCCAGGGCAAGTAATCGGGGAAACAGCATGTACTGGAGTTCCTCTGGGGTTCGTACCAACTCACTCCACAACACGGCCTGAACGCCGATGAAACGAAAGGCACCCGCTTCGGTCAGATCGGCTGTCGTCGGTTCGTAGCCATAAGTGCCTGGCAGGTCACAGGTCCCTGCCCAGTAGTAGCCGGGTTCGAATGTATTGTCATCCCACGCCAGGTCCAGGTAGGCGAAAGGTGCCGCACAGGCGACGACGGCGTATCCGGTATTGGCCAACTCGGTTCCCACCGGGACCCCACTCCAGGCATTCACCGTCGCCGTATAGTCGAGTCGGTCACCGTGCACGGCCTCTTCCCAACCCATCAACTGCTTGCCTCTTTTTGCCAGATAGGATTGCAAGTCGCGCAACAGATGACCCTGCAGTTCGTGGGCGCTGTTGTAGTGGTGCTGTTGCAGAAACTCCTGGCACGCAGGGGATTCGATCCACACACCCTCAGGCACTTCGTCTGCCCCCAGATGCACAAATGGACCGGGGAACATTTCGCAGACCTCATCCAGGACGGTGTGCAGAAATTGGTACGTCCCAGGCAGGGCGGGATTCAATACGTTGTCCGTGTACAGCTGGGCTCCACAGTACACGGAAGAGTCCTCCGACTCGACCAGCAGCTCCGGATAGGACTTGATCGCCGCTCGTGAATGACCGGGAATGTCGATCTCGGGGATCACGACAATCTGGCGCGCAGCGGCGTACTCGACCACATCCCGTACATCCTGACGACTATAAAATCCACCATATCTGTCAGGTCCGGTACCAAACTGGGGTTCCAATACCTCTCCCTCGCCACGCCACGCCCCACGTCTGGTCAGTTCGGGAAAGGCCTGGATCTCGAGGCGCCATCCCTCGTCGTCGGTCAGGTGCCAGTGAAAGTGGTTGAGCTTGTAACGCGCCATCAGGTCGAGGGTGCGGAGAATCGTGTCCTTTTCGTGGAAGTGTCGCGCACAGTCCAGCATCAGCCCGCGAAAATTGAAGCGCGGCCAATCATCGATCTCGACACACGGCCAACTGACCTGCGCCGTGTCGGTAACCTCATTCAACTGCAGTAGAGACGCAGCGCCATTGAAGAATCCCGCTGCGTCGGAGGCGGTGACACAGATTCGATCCGGCCCGATGTGCAGACCATATCCTTCGGTAGGGATGTCGGGTCCCATCTCGAAGCAGAGGGCGGCCTCGTCCTTGCCACTTTCGTTCATTCGGATAGGGAGTACGTCGGCCAACCAGGCACAGGCGGCGGCCGCAGATTCGCAGCCACAGAAATCAATGACTTCCGAAGTTGAAAAAGCGCCATCCTGCAACCGCATGTGGGACGGACGAGGTACGATTCCACCGACGTCCGATGAAGCTGAAGGCGGTGATTTTTCCGACCGGGATGAGGCGGCAGCGGGTACTACGGTGACACCACCATATGCCTGTGGGATCATGCGACCTGTGGCGATGGACTCCAGGTTGTGTTCGCCAACAATGGCGGGGAGATGGACGACGGTTCCATCCTGCTGTGCATAGCTGAGATAAGGCCCCCGGGGTAGATCGCTGAGACGCTGGATCATGCCGACGGCACCGGAGAAGAGCAAAGAAGTGTTTGCCCCGCTCGGCAGGGTTCGTTCGTCCGTTGGTGCCAGGGTCACGTGACTGCCGACGTGCGCACAGAGTGTGGTGCCCACCTGCGGCTGAATCGACTTCGGCAGGTCAAACTTCAGACGCCAGTTGGCAAGATCCTGTGGCCCGCGATTGTGTACGGTGACACGCACGAAGAGTTCATCGCCCTGCGGCTGCAGATCGAAGTCTACTACCAGTACCGGATCGGTCATACGATGCTAGCCGTAGACTTCCTGGATCAACCTGCGGATGTAGCCGTTGGCAAAAGCCTTGCCGTAGCGCTGCGATTCACCTGAGGCAAAGCGTGGCGTGTGATCCATCATGTAGGGCCCGTTGAAGCCGTTGTCGCGATAGATCTCCATGGAACGCTTCATGTCGATATCCCCTTCGTCGAGGAATACCTCCTCGAAGTAAGGCAACTGGCCTTTCACATTGCGGAACGGCTAGGAATTACAAGGGCCCATTATCGTGAGTTCGGTGCCCTCGGACAAGGCTCATCAAGGCTGGTCTGGTCGATGCAATTGGCTCATGGTCGTATCTATCGGTGCATTTGGTACCACGAGCCAGGTGTTCTGCAGAACCAGGCGGCTGCACCCGTCCTGCAACGGCCCGTCACGAACGAGGTCACCGACGCTGGCGTCGCTGGACTGTTCGCTGAACCAGGGGAAGCCTTCGCAGCGCAGAATCTCGGCGCAGAGCGCCGTCGTCGGCTCGCTTCCCGCTCGCAGAATCAGGATGGGCTGATGCATGGGGGGAACAGAGCCGCGTCGGGTCGACCTGTCAAGTGACATTGACGCTCGCTGCGGTACTTCATACTCTGCGGCTATGCAGATAACCGACATCGAAATTCACGAAATTCACCCGCCCCTGGCAGCGTGGAACGGTGACGAAGTACGGCTGTCCTCTGGTGACAATTGGGATGCGCGCACGGTCGTCGTATTGCGTTGCGACAACGGTCTGGAGGGCATCACGGAGTGGGAGGGCCCCCCACGCGACGCGTCGATCGCCGACGTCGAACAGTTGCGCGGCACCAATCCCTGCCGCTGGCTCGCCCACCCCTCCTTGCCGATCTGGATCGCACCGGCGATCTATGACCTGGTGGGCAAGGCCAACGATGTACCCGCGTACCAACTGTTTGGGCCGAAAATTCGGTCCTGGGTCCCCGTGGCGAGCTGGACCGTATCGCAGACCCCCCAGCGCATGGCGATGGAGTTGGAGGATGCCGTCCGCCATGGACACCGATGGCTCAAGTTTCACACCTACCATCTGCACAACGTGATCGAGCAGACGCGGGCGATGCAGCAGGTCGCACCACCCGGCTTCAAGGTTCATTACGATATCAACTTCGACAATACCCCTGACGAGGTGCTGACGCTGGCCCGGGAATTGGCAGCCTTTCCCGTGGCGGGCCTGATCGAGGATCCTGTACGCAGCTTCGACCTGCAGGGACACATTCATCTGCGCCAGCGCTCACCCCTCCCCATCATTTTGCATCACTGCCCTCTGGGTGGCCGCGAGGCGATGATGGGTGTCGCCGATGGCTACATGCTCGGCCATTCTCCCGTGGGTCAAACGCTGCAGCGGGCGGGCTTGTATGAGGCGGCGAACGTGCCCTTCATGACGCAGAACAACGGTGGCAATATCACCCTCGCCATGGTGGTGCACATGGCGGCCGCCCTCGACCGGGCAACGCTGCATCACGTGTCACTGGCGCGGCTGTGGTCAGAGGATGTGGTCGAACCGTTCAAGGTGGTCGGTGGCCAGGTAGAGGTCCCGGAGGCACCGGGGTTGGGCCTGACCCTCGATCGCGAGGCGCTGGCGCGCCTCAAGTCACGCGCCGTCGAACCCCTGTCAGAGTCCTTGTTGCGTATCGACCATGGACCTGGGTTGGTTACCTGCAGCCGCCCGCCCATCGCCAGGCTGCCGCGTGACCTGCACATGCACCTGGCTGGCGTCGGTGCTGGCTACGACCTGCCC
>DPVW01000288.1:4677-5119 GCA_003529325.1 Candidatus Latescibacterota bacterium
CCTACTGGCCCAATGATGGGTCGGAGGCGTTTCGCCAGATGTGGTCCCGCAGCGCCAATGGACCGGTCACCGAACGGGCGTGACCGTACTGAGCAGTCCGTACAGGCTCCAACTCGAAATGGGTGAGGGGGCCTGGTCGCGCTGCTTCGGTTTCGTCGATCACCACGGCTCCCGGTACCGGAGATGCTGGAGGTCGGTGACGCCCTCGACGGTTTCTTCGCGATCTCGACACGCGCCTATGGTGAACCCCTCGAGAATCTGAACCAGGAAGGGTGACTGGTCGTGCTACCCTCCCTGTTTGCGGCCCTTGCGACGATGCGGACCGTCGATCTGTCGGCGACGAAGGGCTTCGGAGGTTGGGATTCGACGGGCAACGCCTCGAGCAGCTCGTGGCGTGAATACCTCCTCGCAGTCGACCAGGATACGCCGAGTCTGCGCACAC
>DPVW01000288.1:5453-13057 GCA_003529325.1 Candidatus Latescibacterota bacterium
CGGGTGGCGACGTACTGTTCCGGCGGGGCCACGCAAAACTCGCCGAACTGACTGGTAACTATATCGAGTCCACGAGGACAGAGTTCATCTTCGAACAGAGTGGGCGGGTCCCCGTTCGGGAGAATTTCGAAACCGTGGAATTCAAGCGAGAGGAACTTGAGGGTGGTGGGGTGCGATATACGACAATGGGCATGCCACTGATTCAATTCGTAAGACGCGTCTGGTGGAATTCGACTGACAATCAAGCAAGGGTGGTCATCTGGCCAGCCGATGCACTTCAAGGCGGCAAGGTGGTGTCCGATACGTCCGATCCGTGGTCACAACAGGTAGATGCAGACTTTACCACCGACGGGACGTGGGAGAACAACGCCGCCTTTCTGCGGGAGAATTTCGGTCTGACGTACACGACCCGGGAGAGAATGAGCAGAGATCGATATGTCGAATTGTCACAGTAGCGTCTAGCAACCGAGGCGGTTGAGGACATTGCGTGTGATCTGCGATACCGCGCCGGCGTCCCGGTACAGACCATGGGCCCATTCGATGGTGGCGGCGGTGAACACCGTCCCCGGAAATTCGGTCTCGTTGATGGCGACGGTACTGTAGAACCGCTCCTGGTGGATGCCCAGATCTAGATTGAGGCCAGCGTCGACGGCATCGGCAAGGGCGAGAATGTGATATTGGGGGCTGATGCCATCGTCGCCGGTGAAATGGGGTCGGCCCTCAACAAACGCCAGATCGCCACCGTCACATTCGACACCGACGATGGAGTCGTCCCGACCGAACTCCGCACCCTCGGCTAAGCCAGTATGCTCAAAAGCCCAGTGGTCGGGGTCGGTGACGCGATAGAAACCGTATTCTCCGGTGGTTGGCGCAAGGAATGTCCCTGGTACTTCTGTCTTGGCATTCACGGCCGCCGTGTAGGACACACCGATGGTCTTCTGCCGCAACGCGTCGATGGCACAAAGAAAGGAAGTCGTCGGATCGTCGACTGTACCCAGGGGATTTTCGTGGTAGCGGGTCTTGGCGCAGTAAAGTTGGCGGCCATCGGCTCGGGTTTCGACTTGATGCCAGAATGCGTTGCCCGCAAAAACCATCAAGTTTCCGCCGCGCTGCACGAAATGCTGCAGCTGTTCGCACTCCCTTCGACTGGTGTACTCGCCGTGTGCGATGCGCAGATGGGCGCGATAGGAGTCGAGCAGATCGGGCTCGGCGTCGTGGTCGGCGTTGACGCAATAGTCGACCTCGTACCCCTCGGCGTGCAGCCACGAGGTGAAGAACTGATCCCAGGCGTAGAAACCACCCATAAAGTCCGGCTGCAGGGGCCGCTCGAAAGATAACAGCTCGCTGTGCTCCCGGTTCGTTGACAGGTAGGGGAACAGACACTTCCCGCCGACGGGATTGTAGGCGTTGTAGGTATTGGTTTCGATGGTCAGCAGCAACGGAGCATTCGGCGTTCTGGGGCGGACGACGAAGAGGATTTCCCGCATGCCCTGGCCCGTGGCGAAGCTGGCGATGTAGACGCCACTTTCCCATTCGTGGGGCACACGAAAGGTGAAACTTTCCGCCCAGTCGAAACCGTCCCGATATCCTGCCTCGGGCACCTTCTGCAACTTGCCCTGGAGACCGACGATGTGCCGTACGACCCGCCGACTGGCACCCTCGTGAAAGATGAAGATGTCGTAGTAGGATCGTGAGTTGGAGATGTGTAAGGTGAGGGGATCGCCCTGCCGCACACTCATGCGGTTGGCGTACCCTCCCTCGCACAATTTCCAGTAGCGGGTCGCGTCCGCCTCGTAGTGGGCGAAGATGTGCTCGCGCTTCACGGTTTGAAGACTCTCATGAGTCCAGCACGAGCGCCTGGGACCAGCGTTGACCGCGCTCGCTCAACTGTTCGTATAGCCCTCGGGGAATGCAGGGATCGACACCGGGCCGGCGAAACCAGGGGGCATAATAACCGACACTCGTCATCACCCGGGTTTCCTGCGAGAGGTTGGCGGTGCCACCATGCCAGGTGCGTACGTCGCGGATCAGCGCAGCACCAGCAGGGGCGCGCACGATGGACTGCCGCATCCACTCCGGTTCGTCCTCCAGTTTTGGCGGTGGCTGGCGGTTGCGCTGAGTACAAGGGATAAACCGTGTGGCACCATTTTCACGGCGGAAGTCGACCATGGGATAGTTGACGACGATGAAGGGTGTCGGCAGGTCGGCAGTCACCGTGCGACCTTGTGGATCGTGCAGGAACTCCCCTATGTCGCCGTGCAGATGCTGGATCCGAGCCCCAGGCAAGCTGTAGTCACCGCCTCCGCCGCTACAGGTAAGATCATCGCTGTCCCAGATGGCGGTGACCACGTCCAGCACAGGCGGCAGGTCGACGAGTTGTGTCCATTCCGGATGCTGAATCTGCTGACCAAAGCTGTACCGGGCGTAGCCTCGATTGGCCTTGTCCAGGGCGATGGCAGCTGTCTGCTCCGCCACCACACGGTCGGCGCCTTGCCGAGCAAACTGCAGTTGATCCGCTGTCAGCGCATCGGCGAGCAGGACAAAACCATCGCGGTGAAACAGGGAGACCGCACGCGCCACATCACCCGCGGCAACAACCTCGAAATCGGCTCTGGCTTCCTGCATCAAGGCTCCATCTCTGACTTATGTCGCGGGTCGAGGTAGTCGTGGGTGATGACGGCGAAGCCTTCCGCGTAGCTGCACTGCATATGGAAAGCGCCATCGTAGGACAGTGGTTGGAGTCCGCTCAGATCTCGGGCGTCGGAGGGGGCAAAACGAACCGAACCTTGGCCACGTCGGCACCACGCGACCTGCAGATCCAGGGTCGCGGGTGCGCCATCGATCTGAGCTGAATGTCGGCGAGAAATCTGGGTGTACCGTAAATCTCGCGCTCGGCGGCGATACCGGCGGGACCATTGTGCCACACGTGCGAGCAATACCGGCCCGACTGGTCGCCGAAGGTGCAGGCCGGCTGCACCACCGCTTCGTCGAAGGCACCGTAAGCGCTGCATCGGGGGACCTGGATTCCCATGGCGACACCGTCCGTCCGGCACCGGCAGCAGAGGCTCCGGCAGCAGCGGGGCCATGGCGGTTGGATCCGCGCGAAAGAACACCAACTGGAAGAAGACATCTTCGTATTGCGCCGGAAGCTGCGGGTAGAAGGGGCTGTCGAAGGGGATCATTGGTCGTACCCCACGATTCGGCCAAGGTTGCGTCGAGGCAACCGGCCTGGTGTCTGTGCTGACTCCGGTGCCCGCAGTCGGACACGTTCGATCCAGCATGTTTCCGCGTCGTCAACGGCAGCGACACCGTGTGTCTCTTCGGCGTGCTGATGCTCCCCCAACAGACGTAGGTGAAGCTCATCATCTGCGCCGAGCAGACGCACCGCGTCGATGAGCAGCTGCGGGGTCATACCACCCGCCTGCCGCAGATGCCAGCCATTCTGCTCGACTTCGGCTTCATCTCTTCTGACGCCCGCGGTGTATGCACTCTGCGGAAAACAACCTGGTTCGGTCATGGCCGGACGATCAACTCGGAGTTTTCCGTCTGGCGGGGGGTGGTTGACGGTCAGGCGAAAAATCGGCACGCTGGCATTCGACAACCCCGAAGTCCACTTCATCCCCATGCTCAACTCGACGGGATACGCCAATATCGGCTCATCGACCCTGCGCGACCATGTCATCACCTTCGATCACAAGAATGGCCTGATCGCTTTCAGATGACGGGCAGGCGGAGGAATCGTCGCGCTGTATCGCCAAGGATGGCCTGCCGCTGAGGTTGAGACAACTCTGGCAGCAGTTCGTCCACCACGCCAAGGGCGCGGCCATAGCCCGGTTCTTCGACGATCCAGGGAAAGTCGCTCGCCCACATGAGCCGGTCGGCGCCGAATTCGCGCAACAGTGTCTGCTGCCAGGGCGCCGTGTCATCGTAGGGCCAGTCTTGCCGTGAGAAGGCATACTGACCCGACAGATGGACGCAGACATTCTCGTATTGGTATAACCGCAATGTCGAATAGCGGGTGACCGGTGGCAGTGTCATGGCCACGTGTGGTCGGTGTTCGTCGTCCCACGAAAGGGCGCCGTCGCCGACGCAGACCATAAGATGGTTGAAGAGGACGCGTACCTGGGGGAAGGCGTCGATGAGAAAGGCGAGAATGGGACTGTCCGCGGCGCGGGGGTAGAGCCAGAGGACGTAGTCCTTTTCGGCGGCATGTTGCCAGATCTCAAAAGTAGAGCTGGCGCGCAGATCGATCGGTTGCAGGGGATCGAATGGGCCACCCAGGTTGCGCAGACGGAAGCCGATGATGTCACCATCGTCGGCGAGCTGGTCCATGTGTTGTGCCGGATTGCTGCAGTCAGACGGGATCAGGGCGATGCCACGGAAGCGATCAGGGTGCGCTGCCAGGCAGTGCAGCAGATATGCATGGTGCTCGAGGGCGGTACCACCGGTCTGCACGAGAATGGCCTGGTCGACATCGTCGACTTGCATCTGCTCGAGCAGCAGTTCGACGGGGGCCTCGCGATCGGCGGGCATGCCCTCACTGACGAGGCGGGGAAACTCCGAACTGGGACGGGTGAAGACGTGGACATGGGCGTCGACGTGAGCCATCAGGAATCGCGGGTCCGCTGTTCGAGACCGAACAGTTGTCGTCGTGCCGGTGTTTGCAGTCGATCAGCGATCCCGGCGTAACGGTCGGCGTCGACTCTGCCCTCCGTCCACTTCTCATAGATCAGGATGATCGATTTTCTTGGCTGCGTCGTCGAGTTGATCATGGACGTGTGCCAGCCATAGGAGTTGAACAGGATCGCCGTGCCTGCCTTGCCTGGAAAGATCTTACGCCCAGGCATGTCCTCCAGCCGCCGCACATGAGGGTAGGGGCCGGCGCCAGGCTTGTGACTTTTCGGCACGAAACAGAATGGGCCCTGATCCGGGGCAACGTCATCGACGTAGATCTGGACTTTGATGTGCAGCGGATTGGTATGGGGCACGTCCGGGTGCCAACCGACATAACTGATCGGGCTGGGTGGCAACAGGCGCACCTGTGGCCCCAACAGGATCAGATCGTCATCGGTGAAGTCCATGAGCAGGCCATACCAGCTTGGATGATCGATCAGATCGATGAAGGCATCGTCGCGCTCCAAGGGCGAAGGGATGTCGAAAAATGCCGCGGGTTGTGTGCCCCTGTTTATGCCGTCGAGCCAATCTGCCTTGCTCCCTTGGGCACAACGGTCAAAGGCGGCCTGTAGCCGCAACAGGTCGTCGTCGACCATTGCCTCGTCAAGCACAACATACCCCTCGTCGAGAAACTGACGGCGCTGTTCGGGTGTTGGTCTGATCATCCTCCGCTCCGGAGTTCGTGCTCGAGTGCCGGGGGAGAAATAGCGACTAAAGTGAATGAGGGTCAATGTTGCGAAAATGCCCGATGACACCTAGCCTGCAGTCATGCCTGATGCAGGTCTCACGCCAGACACTTTCGACCCCGCCTTGTTCTGTCATGGGCGCCTGTTCTGGCGCCACGACGGTTCCGATTCGGCACGTTTTCCACCCGCACTGGCCTGGCGCCTCGTCGCCAGGGCAGCCGCGGGCTCAGATGGTCGATCCGTGCTCTGGGATCCCTTCTGTGGCACGGCACTGATTCCCTGCTTGGGGCGGCTCTTTTTCGCCGACGACTTTGCCGGGATTGTCGCTTCAGACATCGATCCCGAGGCGGTGGCGTGCGCCCGACGCAATCTCGCCATGATGCAGGATCGGGCTGCCTTCGGCGAGCGCCGGCGTGCCGTCGAGGGGTTTCGTGGCCGCAACAAGAAATCAGAAGCGAGGTGGGGGGCCGTGTCACAGTACATGGACCGAATCGAATCGCTGGTCGATGCGGCGGCGCACAAGTCTTGCCCGGTAACGACCTGGTCTGTCTCAGCTGGCGAGCAATTTCCCGAGGCAGATCGGGTCGCTCTGATCACGGACCTTCCTTATGGCAACGCCAGTGTGCTGGTAGGGGATGGTCTGGTGGACATCATCGAATCGGTGCGCGCCAATCCGGGCGACCTGTCGATGGATCTGATCGCGACAAAACAGCAGGAACAAGAGCTCGTCAAACGCTTCGATGACTTGCTGACAAGACCGATCCGCGGTGGCCGCGTGCAGATCATGTGGGATTCGCGATTCAGATAGCTGTTGGGGTGCCAGTCGCTGAACTTATCGAGGGGCAGCAGGAAACAACCGGAAACGACGAGACCAATACCGAGGATGCACTGCGTGCTAACCTGATCGCCGCGACCCAGAACCAGTGAAACGAAGGCGACGACGGGGACCGACGGCGACAGTCGTCGTCGCCACCAAGAAAATGCCGGGAGGGGCTAGTGTTCTTGCTGCGGAAATTCCATGTCGCATGCAGGACCGCCGACAGGATGACGAGGGCCACAGCGATCAGTGACATGGTTGGCTCATGGTGCGGGAGGGTCCCAGAAGTGTGGAGAACGGTGATGAAGGAGCATAGCGTGTGAGCGGATTTCGTGCGAGGATGCTTGACACTCTGCAGGAACGGCGTTATCGAAGGGCATGAATATAAAAGCAACGGTGTTGGTACTGCTGACTGCGGCGGTCGTCGCCGGCGCTGGCTGCAATGCTGGCAGCGACGACAACCCCATCCGGGTTCCCGATGAGCCGGAGATTGCCGGCTGTACCGACATCGCATCGAGAGAGTTCTCCCGCAGCGCCAACGAGGACGACGGCAGTTGCACCTACGACGAGGACAGAGCCCTCGTCATGAGCAGTTTCGGCGTCTCCGTCGAGCCGGCGATACGCGAGGTCCGCGTGCTCATGCAGGTGCAGAATGAAGTGGGCAGGGGGGTGGGTGGACTTCCGGTGGAGGACTTTGTCGTGGCTGAGAATGGGCGCAAGATCGGCGTCGAGTCAAATGCGACGATCAGCGCCGAGACGATCCCTTTTGAGATCCCCACGGTCCTGCTCCTCGATCTGAGTTCGAGTGTGGAGGATCTGGTGCCGCAGATCAAAGAGGCGACGACGGCTCTGATCGACAACAAGACGGACAATCAGCAGATCGCGATTTACGTCTTCGACAAAGAAACCAGACTGATCCAGGATTTCACCGACGATGCGGCGACACTTGTTGCCGCCGTCGACGCCATCCCGGAGAGCGAGTTATTCGACTCGACCAACCTGTATGGTGCGATCATCGATGTCGCCGATACCTGGCAGGATGAGGTGTCGATGGAAAGAATCATCAATGGCAGTCTGGTGATCTTCACCGACGGATTTCACAATGCCGATCCAAATCTGAAAATCCAGGATGCCGTCAATGCGATGTTGGGAGCAGACGGGGAACTGAAGAAGATCTACGTGGCCGCCCTGGACGGCCCCGACCTCGACCGTGGGCCACTGCAGCAGTTGTCCTTCGGTACGATGGGATTTTTCGAAGCGAGTGACATTACGGCGCTGCAACAGATTTTTCTCGACATTCAGAGCGAGATAACGGACCTGTCCAACAGTTTCTATCTGCTCACCTACACGAGCCCGATCACCAACCCCGAGGCCAACTCCGAGTCACTCGAAGTGGCGATCCTCGGCAATTCCAATACGAGTGATTC
>DPVW01000288.1:13351-16322 GCA_003529325.1 Candidatus Latescibacterota bacterium
GCAATTCCAATACGAGTGATTCCGGGCGCATCCGAGCCGCATTCGACAGCGAGGGTTTCGGCCAGTAGTTACTCGAAGTCGGCTACGCTCCCCGAGTTGAGACCGCCGCGAACGAGGGCCTCCCAGGGGCGAATGGGAGACTCCTTCAGGGTCGCCGGAAGAGTATCTCTCAAGGCTTTGATAGATGGTGTCGCGTCGCCATCTGGATTCAGATTGGCGAGCCGATTGAGGGCGTCCATGGCGAAGCCGACACAGATCACGTTCTGGTCGGTGCCGATCACCTCCCGCAGCGCCGCAATCGTCGGTTCCAACGCATTGGAGGTGATTGACGCGCCGTGCGAGCAAAGGATGACAACGGACCAGAGTGCGTTCTCCCGCACCGCGGAGCGCACGGGTCCAAAGCGCTCGAAGCCAAAATCGACACCATTCCCTTCACAGACGTCGCAATCATCTGTCGGTCGTGCAAACTTGACGCTGCGCCCCTGGGCCCGGTCCATGCCCAGTCGATTCGGTTCACGGGCAAGGCTCTGTACCAGGGCATCGAGACAGTGGGGAATCAGGGCCTTGCCGACACCCGTGGCGGCAGCACGACGCCCCAGACAACCAAGGGTCCCAGCGGCAACGGCACGCACATAAACGGAGGCGTCGCCCTCGAGACAGCCGACGATGGCCTGCAGGACTTCATCGGTGAGAGGGCTGGCGTCGCCGAGGGCATAGACTCCGGCCTTGCGGACCCACTTGAGCGGTGAACTTGTCGCTTCAAGGAGGGTGTGTGTCGCATCGGGGCCCACGGCGATCAGACCATACGTGGCCGCCCGCCGCACACTCTCCCGATCGGTATACAACGCCTTGCCAAGGTGATGCACTGCCAAAGCCGTATCGCCAATGGAGGCCAGCTTGTAGGCGGCGCCAATACGGGTTGGTTCCGCTGCGTCATCTTTCTCATGCAACTGCGCGAACAGGTGCTCGGCCTCTTGCTCCCGTTGCGCCTTTGACAGGTCCGCCACTTCCGGTCGCGGCGGAGGGGACTGCCCCGAGTGCAACCAGTGCACGTGGTAACGCCACACGGCACTGACGTCGTCGCTGACGTTGCCCAGATCGGCACGCGTCAGCGGGTCGAGTCCCGCATTGCGCCAATCTATTTCGGCAACACTGACACCATTGGGCGCTGCCGGTTCGGTGGTGCGGTATAACCAGAATCGCCACATGAAGCGCGGGTTGTCCGGCCAGGTGCGCCAGTCGTCGCGTCGGTGATTGCCTCGGTGGAATGTATTGTGAGAGTAGATCAGGACCGTGCCCGCCCGCAGTGGCGCCGCTTCGAGTTGCTGCACGAGGGGCCACTTCAGGTCTGTCACAGCCTCTCTCATGCGAATGTCATGAGCCGTGCGCTTGAGACGAATGTCCTCTACGTCGTATTCGGAGTCCGGTCCGCTGACGGGTCGACGTTCCATGCCGTCGATCTGATAGTTGAAGTCGAGATGATCTGCCCCGGCGAAATTGTCATGGTTTTCTTCGTGATTGAAGGTCCAATAGTGTGAGTACGGCACCGTAGCGGTGGGGCCCATGTCCGGACGAACCGCCTGTGGGTAGTACAACATCTCGAGTTGTACGGCCTGGTGATGGCGCTGTTTTCTGCCGTTGTATGGACCATTGTCATCTTTGTGCCAGTGCTGGTCTCTGGCACCGCTGATGAAAGAAGCATTGTGCGTGAATGGCACGATCGCCCAGTTGTCGCCCACGAGCTGGTTGCAGGCTGAGACCAGGCCGGGGGAATTGAGGATGTCGAGCACGTCGGGGAACAGTCCAGGGGAGATCGGCTGGCGCGCGTCGTGGGCCTGTTTCTCCTGCTGGTAGATCCGGTCGTGAATGTCCATCGGGAGTCCGAGGCTCTCCGGGGACAACAGGACGAGGCCCCTGCTGGCAAAGTCCTGAACCAATCGGTCTGGTGTGCTATACGACAGTTCTTCGTTGGCCATGTCAGTCTGATCACCTTCAGAAATGGATCTGATCTCGAACGAGCTGCTAGAATAAAAGCACGGAACAGATTGTGTGCTCTTTGGGTTCGAGCGAAATTACTGCCTTCATGGTCGCAGTCTGACGTCAGATAGATCAGCCTGATCTCGAGGAGGGGTAGTGGTGAATCAACCACCAGAACAGGATGCCGAAGGCACTGTCTCGGAGCATGTGAACTACAGTCGGCCGCGGCGGCCATACGACGATAAAATCGCGCAGCTGATCGCCAGCAGGACGCCCGAAGGTGGTCGAGTGCTCGACATCGGGTGTGGGGTTGGCCATGGACTTGCCGCCACCAGGGAGCTGCGTCCAGATCTCTGCTTGATCGCTACCGACAGAGACCTGCAGTGTCTGGAAATCGTACGTCAGCGCGCCATCGCAAGTGAGATCGACTCCTTCGAGAGCATCGAGGATCTGCGCTCCTACAGGGGAACTCTCGACGGCGTCGTACTCAGTCACGTGCTCGAACACACCCTGTCACCGGCGTCCATCATAGACGAGGCTCAGCAGTTGCTCCGTGATGGTGGATACTTGTATCTGGCGGTCCCCAATCCCGTGCGACCGCGGATGCTACTGGCAGATATTCTGCGACGAAAACGCGTGCGCGCCGGCCATGTATACAGCTGGGATCGGTCACACTGGATGAATTTTCTCACAGCTGTGTGTAACCTGGCCAATGTGCAGCACACACAAGACTATGTCCCCATCCCCTTCACGGGGCACAGCAGAATTGTTCGAGCCGTGGAGAGACATCTCACCTTGATATTTCCCTGGTTCTCATTCTCCCACATCGCTGTGGTAGGCCCAAAGACCACGGGCGACAAGGCGAACGCTACGTGACACCGAAAGCAAGGCTGGCATGGAACCAGAGGCCGTGGCAGGTGCCGTCAATCTGCTCCACATCCTCGAGCATGGACGCGACCTGCGTGGGCGACGCTGGCCAGAGATCCGGCGCCTG
>DPVW01000233.1:0-4844 GCA_003529325.1 Candidatus Latescibacterota bacterium
CTGGATGGAGGTGGTGGACCTGGAACGTGGCAGCACGCCTCGGGCTGCGCCGAGCGCAAGGCGCAGACGGCGATCCCAGTTGCTGACCCAGCTGCTAGAGATTCACTTCCTTGAACTGGGGCAGCCACTTCTTGTTCTTGCGGAACATCTCTTTCGTCATCTGCCTCGCCTCCTGCAGCGACAACTTCGCCGCCGTCAGTGGATCATGGGCGATGGCCTGATAAACGAGCTCCGCATCCCCGCGCAAGCAGCCCTCGACGGCCATCATCTCGATCTGGGCCGTCAATCCAGTCAAAGGCGCACAGGCCGTCGGGATGTGACCGACACGGATCGCCTGGAAGCCCTTGCGGCTGGCCACTACCGGCACTTCGACGCAAGCACCGCTTGGCAGATTGTCGATGAGGCCGTCGTTGCACAGGTTGCCGTTGAATTCGAAGATGTCACCGCCCATGTAGGCACTGATGATGGAGGCGGCATATTCGTGCCCCCGCCCCAGCGGGACCTTATCCTGGGCGAGCCATTCTTTCGCCGATGCCTGCCAGCTCTTGTCTCGCTGTTGGTACTGCTTCAGGATGTAGGCGTAATGGCCTGGGTTCCAACCTGTGCCCTGGGTGCAGTACTTCTTTATCAGATCTGGCCGTTTGCGGAACCACCAGTTGTACTCTGAGTTGTGCCCACTCGATTCGGTCACATACGAGCCGAGAGCGAGGAACATCTCGTTGCGCACCTGTTCATGGTTATAAATGGCTTTGTCCGAGGCAACGATCTTTTTCAGTTTCGGATACAGATCCTTGCCCTTGTGTTCCAGCTTCAGATACCACGCCATGTGGTTGATACCAGCGCACTGATAGTCCATCTGTCCAGGCTTCAACCCGAGCCAACCTTCCAGCATTGCCGCTGTACCTTGCACCGAATGGCAGAGGCCGGTCAACTGGATATCGGTCTGCGATTGCATCGCGTGACAGAGCATGGCCATGGGATTGGTGTAATTGAGCATGATCGCCCGTGGACACAGTTGTTCCATGTCGCGCGCAATATCCACCATCTCAGGAATCGTCCGCAGGGCGCGGAAAATGCCACTCGGGCCGCGCGTGTCTCCCACATTCGTGTCGATACCGTACTTCTTCGGGATCAGGATGTCGTGCTGCCACACGCTGGTGGCGCCGCGCAGGATGGTCACACACACCGCGTCGGCTCCCTTGAGCACATCGCGACGTTGTGTGGTTGCCGTCACCTTCGCCCGATAGCCACCTTGAGCAATCAGTTTTTCGCACGCCCGGCGCGCAAAGGTCAGACGTTGTTTGTTGATATCGACGAGGGCGATCTCGGCATCGCTCAGATTGTCGAAGGTGAGCAGATCCCGCACCAGATTGCGGGTAAAACCGAAACTGCCAGCACCGATAAAGACGAATTTTGCCATGTGTTGTCTGCTCTCCTACTCGGTGGTCTGCCAGCGCACGACACCCATGTGGTAACGTGAGTGGGCGACGACCTTGTTGGCATAGTAGGCGGTGACGATCGTGCCGTCCTCGCATTCGGTACTCGACGGATAACCACCATCGGTGGCGCCTTCAAACTGGACCAGAACCCTCGGCGCCGACCAGCTGGCGCCGTCGTCGTCACTCAACCGTACGCCGAGGCCGAACAATCCGTCGTTGCGCAGGCCATAGCTGAGTAGGATACGACCATCGGCAAGACCGAGCAGGTGTGGGGGGTGCTGACCGGGTAGGGTCAGTGGACCTCTGTCCTGCCAACTGCGGCCATCGTCGTCGGAAGCAAACAACTGCACGTGCGCATCCTGCACGGTGCGACACGCCGCCAGCCAGCGACCATCCCCCAGGTGCAGGATATCGGTTTCGTTGAAATCGTCAGCTACGATCATACTGCCATCACCCCAACTGCAGCCGTCGTCGCTTGAGCGCAATATCCAGGAGGTGTTGCGTTTGCCATCTGGCGAGGCCGAATAAAATGGCACCGCCAGCCCGTTGGGGCCTCGGGTGATATTCCCGAAGGGGATGAACCAGAGATCTGTCGGACTGGGCAAGTCGACTGTGTCGGCGTGGTTCCATGTCCGTCCCCCGTCAGCAGAGCGACAGACCCGCGCGTCGAGGACTTGGCGTGTGCGGAAACCGAAGTCGGGGTCTTCTGTGCCCGCTTCCAGCACTGGCGTCCAGCCCGAAGCAATCACGAGTAGATCGCCATTGGCAGCTGCGCCTGCAGCGACATTCATGCGGTTGCCCGGCGGCTCACCCGCAGCTGCCACCCCGCGGCGCTCCCACAGGCTCCCGTCATCGTTGCTGGCCCAGACTTCTACGTCGCCATGCCAACGGCCATGCACCGGACGGTTGTAGATCGTCGTCGTCAAAGTACCATCCGCCAATACCGTCAGATTTGGCCAGGCACAGACATTGTCGATCGCGATGTATCGTTCCATCCCCATCCCTTTCGTCATCGTGACGTCAGTCCGAACTGCAGTTGCCGTCCAACCGCAGCGTCGACGCGACGGACCCGATCCCATTCCGCTTCGTACTCACGCAGATGGGCCCGTTCCGGTCGGGCCCCCTCCCGTTGCAGCAACTCCCGAACGTGTCCCTGCTCGGTTTCATACTGGTTCGTATCGAAGAATCCACCGAAGTAGGCGACACGAAGCCACAGCAGATACGTGGTGAGGGCATCGAATTCATTGTAAGCGATGATTTTCGCCAGCTCGCCGGCATGCCACATATCAAGCACATTGTCACCCGCGCCGGAGAACTTTCCTGGAATACCACAGGTCACCGCCATCTCATGCAGCGATGGTCGAGATCGGCCCC
This sequence comes from Candidatus Latescibacterota bacterium, assembly GCA_003529325.1. Lineage (GTDB taxonomy): Bacteria > Latescibacterota > UBA2968 > UBA8231 > UBA8231 > UBA8231. The sequence continues at coordinate 2,814 of DPVW01000233.1, forward strand.
GGCCAGCAAGCAACTCGAGCAGGTCGATGTGCCAATCACCCCCGCCGAAGTAGTCGACCCCGTCCCATGGCTTGTCCGGTCGTTTGGCAAACTCCGCCGCCTGCACGCCCAGAGCGACGGAGCGCTGCAGCAGAATGCGGAAGTCAGCCGACCAGGAGTTATAGCCCACCACCTGCGGCTTGGCGCGGCCCACTCCTTCGAGAAAACGGCGCAGGATCTCCTCTTCCGCCGCTTCCGGGGCCGAACTGTCGCTCACCGTGGGCAGGGAATGGAGTTGCAGACGTACGACGCCATCCTCTTCCGTTCGAGCCAGGGCCGAGACCGACACCAGACGACACAACACCGTCTTCAGGTAGGGTCTCGGGTTCTCGTCAGACGCGCCCCCGCGGCGGAACATCTCATCGACGACCTCGCGATCCGGCATCGACGAAGCCAGTCCGTACACACGCCGTCCTGTGTCCGCATCCGGGACCCATTCGGCGTCGAAGGCCCAGACACCGCTATGCACTCTCTTGAACAAATTTCACTCCCAACCTCGAGCACATCCGCGAGAGGTTCGAAAATCAATCGATGATCGTATGAGAAAGACGAAGGGCTGGGAATGTACATTGCCAGCCGGCTGGCGGAAACGACTCGCTGTTGCTTGAGGCGTCTCGAATGTAGTTATTGAGAATATGCCGGCTCCCCGGCAGCGTCCCGCGTCGGCCCGTGCTCCTCCACCCCGGGGCCGAAAAGGAGTCTCCCTATGACGGTCTGGCATGGCGTGTTGTGCGGCGCCATCATCGTTCTCGTTATCCTTAACATCTACCAGTTTCTTGTGCAGCGCGCCGCCTTGCGCATCTCCGAGATTCTCTACGTCATGGCCGGCAACGTGCGTGCTAAGGCACAAGAGGTACGGCGTGAGGGCAAGGACGTGGAGATCATCGAAGCCCACCTCTTCGACATGGCCACATCGGCGCGCTGCATCCTGCGTGCCCTGGGCCGCAGCGAGGACTCCCTCGGCCCCGATCCAGCGTTGACGGTGGGTACCAACGGCAATCGCATGTCTTCCGATAGCCTGCTGCGCCTGGCGGACAACATCTTCTTTGCCGTCTCCGAAGAAAATCCCGGCGCCGAATGGGATGACGTGCAGGGCGAGGCCCTGAAGCGCTTTCAGAAGAAGGTGCCCAACATGGAACTGGAGGCTGCCCGCAAGATCGTCACCGTCGTCGCCCACCAGGCGCACAAAGAGAATGGCCACAAGGGCGCGCAACTCGACGTCGGTCGTTCGGGGTAGTGCCGCACAAAAATCGTTGTCTGCCCGATATTACAGGGCGTAATACCGGTCTGTACCGCTCGACGCCGCCAGCCAGAGCCCTCGTTCTACCACGGGTTCGTCACTGACCGTCTCCCAGTGATCGGCGTATGCCGCCACCTGACGGGAGAATCGTTGCGTCAGTTCCGGGGTCAACTGAATGTGGGTCTTGTAGTCGACGATCTTCCATCCCCCGTCGACACGGTACACGAGGTCGATGACGCCTCGCCTCACGCTCTTCCCCGTGCCGCCGGCAAAGGGCACTTCCGTGTGCACGACACCGGCCGCTTCCTCCAGTTCTTTCCAGATCTCAGACTTTCGGAAGGCGTGCAACGCACCCAGTGCAGCCTCCGTCGCTGAGGTTGTGTCCATGTCCCGCAGGCTCTGCGAAGCAAGCAGGTATCTGACGTACACCGCCGTTGCCGTGTCATCCAAGTCGGCCAGACGGCCCTTGACGACGTGCTCCAACAATCGGTGCACCACCGTTCCGTATCCTCCTCCGTGCCCCCCTGCCTCTTGGCTGCAGGGCGGGTCGATCTCATGTTCCCCGGTCACTGACTCCAGCACATGCGTCGGCAGACGCGCCTGCGCCCAGCGCGACCGAGTCTGTTGCTGCAGCGCCTCCACATCGATGCTGGTTGCCGTTGTTTGTGCCCCCGAGTGTGGATCTGTTGCGGGCGGGATGGGCAGATCCGGAACTGTTTGTGCTACCGGCTCGAGAGCGGCCCATGCCCCCC
>DPVW01000233.1:5157-10386 GCA_003529325.1 Candidatus Latescibacterota bacterium
GGCCCATGCCCCCCGCCTCTGCCCCGTGGTCCCCAGCACGAGGACGTCTCTGGCTCGGGTCGCGGCAACGTAGATAAGTCGCAGATTTTCGGCGGCCAGGAACCGGGCCTCCTCTTCAGCATCCTGCGACCAACCCTCCGGCTCGGCGAGCACGATCGTGCTGAAGCGTGTCTGCCGCGTCACCGCCATCGACAGGTAGGGCACGTCGGCGACGCGGGACACGTGCATGTCGACAGAGTGATACTGGGCGGAGGTGTCGGCGGCGTCGACGAGAAACACGACCTTCGCCTCCAACCCTTTGGCCTGGTGTAGATTCATGACCCGGACGACGTCAGGCCGCCCCGTCTCCAGGGTCATCTCTTCGACGCGCTGCCTGTCATCTTCGAGCAGATCGCGCAACTCGTCGGTGATCTGCCCCCAACTCGCGCCACGACGACTCTGCGCGTCACGCACGATGGCCAATACCCGTAGCAGGTTGCCGGCACGTGACGAGCCGCCGGCACCGACGGCGGCGTGGGCCGCCAGTCCCGTCGATTCGATGAAGCGTTCGAGCGCCGCCGCCAGCGGTCGCTGGCGCACATCATCCCACAATCGTTGCAGCGCCCCCAAGGCCCGGTTCAGGTGCACTGCCAGCTGCCCATCGAGTCCCTCCGCGGGCAGCGGTGTGGTCCAGCAGAAATCCCACCGCGCCTGGCGCAGAACGTAGAGTTCGTCATCCCCCAGCCCCACCAGAGGTCCACGTAGATAGGCGACCAGTGGCACCGGGTCATCAGCTTGTAGTAACGCGTCCAGGGCATCGACGAGAGCACGCAGTTCGACCGAATGCCGCATGCTGCCAGCGCCGGTAATATCGTAGGGCACTTGTAGGCTCTGCAGGGCGCGGGCGTATTGGTCCAGGTGGCGCCGCGTACGTGTCAGGATCATGAAATCACCTGGGTCGGCGCGGCGTCCGAGTACGGCCCGCTCGCCGTTGAGCTCGGTACGGCCCTGCAGGGCGGCGGCAATAAAGGCTGCGATTCTTGCCGCCTCGTCGCGCGCCTGAGTCTGGCGCCGGCCGCCGCTATCGGCCCTGGCCCGCAACTGATAGACGCTGGGGCCCTCGTCGCCTTTTCTATGCGGGACGAGACGCTGAAATTGCGCCTGATAGCGGCCGTCGTAGTTGTCGAACAGCGGCTCGAAGGCATCGTTCACCCACGAGATCAGCTGCGACCGTGAGCGGAAACTCGTCTTCAACTCGACGATGTCACCCCCCCCGGCCAGGAGTTGGTCGCACACGAGACGGAAGATGTCGACATCGGCGCGGCGAAACCGGTATATGGACTGTTTTTCGTCGCCAACCAGGAACAGACTGCCAGGACGCGGCGTCAGCTGCCGCCAGTCACCGACATGTGCTTCGACCCCCGTCAGATACAACAGGATCTCTGCCTGCAGGGGATCGGTGTCCTGGAATTCGTCGACGAACAGACGTCGGTATCGCTGTTGGAAGTGAGCCCGCACTTCGGGCCTGTCACGCAACAGGTTGGCCGTTGATTCCAGCAGGTCGTTGAAGGTCAGCGTCGATGCCGCCAGCCGCGAATCGCGATAGCTGACCATGGCCTCGTCGACGAGTTCTCCGGCCAGGGTGTAGACGTATTGTCGCCATTGAACCAGCAATGGCTTCAGCACCCCATCGCGTAGGGCGGGCAGCACATCGTCTCGCAGGCGCCGGGCCAGACTGCGGGCGGGGCTTCCGGCAGGACCCCAGCGCTTCAGGGTGATCCCCGTCTTCGTCGTCGATGCCAGATCCCGCAGCAGGCGTTCGCGATCGGCATCACTCGGGGGACCGGCGAAATCGACGAAATGACGCAACTCGCGCACCGTCGCCATGAACCTGTCGGGTTCGCCTTCGGGCAACGGATCCGGGATCTGCGCCGCCACCTCGCGCACCAATTCGCACGCCTGCGCCACCGCCGGTGCCAGATCGGGACGTGGTCCCTGTGTGGGCTTCAAATCCAGGTCACTGTATTGGCATCGATCGAGGTAGAACTGGTAGAACTGTTCGGCTGTAAGGCCCGTGTCTTCTATGGCCAGCAGTCGCTGATCGCCGGCGGCCGAACGTGCCGCCAGGAATCTGTCCCAGGCAGCGCGCACGAGAAACAACTCCTCGCGCTCCTCCACCTCCGAGAAGTTTGGCGGCAGCCCGGCTTCGATGGGGCGCTCACGCAGCAGCCGGGCGCAGAACGCGTGGATCGTGCCAATCGAACATTGGTCGACCCGGGCCACGGCGTCGCGTAGACGTCCCAGTTGTCGCGCCGACGACGGCCCCTCACCTTCGTCGGCGACAGTGCTGGCCGCCTCCTGCAGTGCCTGAAAAAAACGGCCGCGCATTTCTCCAGCTGCCTTGCGCGTGAAGGTGATGGCCGCCATCTGCGCGACATCGGCTTTGCCCTGGCGCACGCAGGCGACCATGCGGTCGACCAATGCGTGTGTCTTGCCAGCACCAGCACCGGCGAGACACATCAGATTGGTGTCGAGGTCCTCGCGGATACGTCGACGGGCAGTGGCGTCGGCGAGTCGACGGTGACCGGTGTTCACGCGTCGATCCAATCGCGAACGCTGCGTACCACCTCTTGTGGGGCAACGTCTGTCGGCACCAGCCCGAGGTCGGCGAAGGCCGATTCCAAGGATTGCCGCGAGCCGGAACGCTGTGTCGTCACCGTCTCCGCCCAACCCTCCACCAGTGCGGACAGTTGCGTGGCCGCCGTGTACAGGTCTTCGATCTCGTCGACACCACGCGCTTCGTTGGCGCAGATCCGCCGGTAGTCGCAGAAGCGACAGGGACCGCCGCCCTTGGCGTCCCCTTTGTGCAGTGCTGGAAAGAATCCCTGCCGCGCCAGGTCAAACAGCGGCTTCAGCACCGCCGCCAGTTCGTGACGAGCTGGTGGTGCATCGCTGAAACGCTGGCCGGCACCGCGGTCACTGGCAAAAAAGTAGCCGCTGAGGCGCACGTGTCCTTCGTCCTGCACGATGTATGGCAGCGCATATGCGTAGAGTGCCCATTGCAGTGTCCGCCCACCTTGTGCCAAGTTGGCGGCATCATAGTTGAAAGTGCTCCCCGTCTTGTAGTCCCAGATCTCGTACGCCGTTGTTTTTCCAGATGCATCTCGCACACCATCGACACGGTCTATGCGACCACGCAGCCGAAAGGAGACCTCATGGGAGAGCCGGACCTCGACAGGCGCGCCATCACCGAAACCAAACTCGAGTTCAAAGCCCGCCGGTTCCAACGCCGGATCCGCCGCCAGTCGCTGCGCCTCGGCTGCCAGGAATATGCGCGACGCTCGCTCGATGCGTCGGCAGTCGTTGCGGTATCCGGCCTCCAGAGTAACCGGTACACGTTGCCGTTCGGCAGCGATGGCGGCTTCGACCAACTCCTGTCGACGGGCCTCGTGACCGGCGCCGGGGCGCTCTCCACGCTGTCGAATCTCGCGCATGAAATCGAGGAACAGCCCATGGAGCAGGTTGCCCATCTCAAGCGGATGTAACCAACGGCGCGGATCGTACTCCGGCATCCGGGGCGGCACGACCCCAAGCACATCCCGCAGCAGATACCGACGTGGGCAGACCGCCAGGGTCTCGAGCATGCGACTCGACAGGGTCCGTGTTCCAGACAGATCGAGGGCTTCCACGTCCTGCTGTGCGATCCAGCCGGAGAAGCGCGTCGGCGCCGCCTGGGCACGGGCACCCATCACCCTCAGACCAGACGCAGTATCGGGATACAGCCGCGCCAGTGCAGCAACGACTGCCGGGTCTGTGCGGTGTGCGAGCAACGCCTCCAGATCGTCGACGACGCCGTCGTTGACTTCCGGCACCGGCCCGCTCCAGGCCGGTTCCCGTTGCAGTTGCCGACTGGCCTGTTCAAACAGGGGTGTGGGATAGGGCTCTCTGCCATCGGCCAGGTGCAGACGGCTCGCAACGAGTGTCACCCGACCCGGGGCCGTGCCCAGAAGTCGGATCAGCTGAAAGGCTGCGGACCCCGCCCTGTGAGTCTCGAGTTGTAATGATGGCGAGATGGCCCGGCGTTCTTCGTCGAGCAGGATCGGGTCCTGGCCCATGAGGCCGGGAAAGTGGGACTCGTCCAACCCCAGGATGTAGAGATGTCTGCGCCCGGCGTACCCGGCGTCGGGCAACCCAGCCAGTCGCAGGCTTCCGGGCTGGGCCGGGCTCGCCTCACTGGTGTGCCTTTGCACAAGGTCCAGCAGTCGTTGTGCCTGCGCGGAGCGTGACACTGACGCCGCCGGCAAACCACACAGGGACTGCAGATCGGTGACGAGTCGACCGCGTACATCCCTGTCCCGCATGTCGCGTTCGGTGGTGCCGGAGAGATCCTGTCGCTGCAGAAATGTCACGACACCGGCGACGAGGTCATCGGCCCCGTCACCATCGGGTATGCACTCGAATAAGGTCCCCAGGTGTCTGTGAGCCGCCGCCACCCATCCGAGGTTATGTGACGTAGAGTTCGTGTCGAGGCGATCGAGGGCAGCCAGTATCTGACCCTTGCCCTGCGCGGCACGGCCCTGTAGCAGCCCCCGAGCGACCATTCCGGGCGTCGCCTCTGTGTCAGTGACCTTGGTGTCCGACACTTCTGTGTCCGACCAGCAGATTTCGCCGCTGCGCAACAGACCAGCTAAGGTGGTGCCATCCAGGCCCTGCGCAATCCAGCCAAGAAAAGCTGTCAGTCCACGGCCCGGACGGGTACGTGACGTCGGGATTCCCCCGGCAAAATCGGCGGGCAGATCCCAGCGCTCGACGGCATCATACAGCAGCGATTGATACGGTGTCTGTGTCGTGTAGGCGATCTCGACATCATCGAAGGCGAGACCGGCCGCGAGCACGTCGCGGAGCACGAAACGCACCTCGGTTTCGAGACCGATGACCTGCTGCAGACGGACTGCATCGGCATCCTCCGGCGTAAGTCCGCCGGTGAGCAGTCGACCACCGGGGGAGACCTCGACCGATTCGGGTGGTGACGTCGGCGTATCGCCAAAGGAGTACAGCTCAGGGGGAGGCTGCTGTGGATCTCCGGCACGTAGGGGGTCGAGGAACAGGTCTCCCTGGATCACGTCCGTCGGCGAGCGTCGGCTCTTCGGCTTCGGTCGCGGAGCCGAACGCCGGGGGGTTACGGAGACTGGGGGCGCAGCGGCGACCCCCGGGATCTTCGCCCCGCGGAAGCGGCTCGCCGCACTCTGG
>DPVW01000233.1:10685-14224 GCA_003529325.1 Candidatus Latescibacterota bacterium
GGAAGCGGCTCGCCGCACTCTGGGGGGGTGGGGGGACGCCATAACTGTGGCGACCCAGACGCCACAGTTGGTTGCCCGTCTGCTGCTGTACGAAATCCGTTGTCAGCTGCGGCAGTTCCGTCTCGTCGAGAATTGCCCATACGATTTCGCCGGGAGCATGCTCCGAAGAATCATCCAGCGCCGCCGTGAGCAGCGCGGCGTCATCCCACAAGCTGTTCTGGGCCAGTGCCGCAACATATCGCTCGAAGAGCGTGGCTAGGTCAGACCCCTTGTCTCCGGTGGACCAGTGTCGGAGGTGCTCCGGGAGCACCTTGGCGAGTCGGAGGGCATCGAAAGTGGCATGGATGGATTCCGCCAGACCCGCGGCGGCGGCTCCTGTGTTAACGATGTGCTGGAAATACCGTCGCTCAGAACTGGGCCACGCCGTCAGCAACGCATCGACCAGGCGACGTCCACCGGCGCGATGTAGGCGACGCAGGCCCCGAGCGGCCATGCCGGGTTCCTGCTGCTCGGCTGCAAGCAGGATCGGCGTCGTCACCCGCAGATTCGCCCAACCCTTGGTCCGAGCCAGCGCCGTGGTCAGGTCGTACCCGGCACGCATGTCGGGGACGAATAAAATCTTCGACTCAAGGGGGTGAGCGGCACACAACTCGGCGAGCTGGCGCACTGGGTAGGATAGAGACATGGTGGGTGAGTGTAACAAACATATCGCACCCCGTCGCCTGCGTTGTGGCGCGCAGGATCCGGGTCAGTCGAAGAACTCGGCGTACAGTGACTGTACGGCTGCATCGACATCGTGATCCTTGACACCGAACATCATGCTGACCTCGGAGGAGCCCTGGTTGATCATTTCGAGATTGACCCCGGCTCGGGCAAAGGCCGTCGTTGCCCGCGCTGCCAGGCCGACGGTGTGACGCATGCCCTCGCCGACGACCATAACCAGTGCCAGACCACGCTCCACCGACACTTCGTCTGCGGCCAACTCCGTACGAATTCGGCGCAGCACACGCTCTTCGGTAGCGTGATCGAAAATATCCTCGCGGATGATGACGGAGAGGTTGTCGATCCCTGAGGGCGTGTGCTCGAAGGGGATCGCCTCGTCTTCAAACAATTGCAGCAACCGTCGACCGAAGCCGACTTCCCGGTTCATCAGATAGCGGGAGACGTAGACGCTGCAGAACCCGGACATGCCGGCGATGCCGACGATGGGGACCTGGCCAACTTGCCGTTCGGGCACGATACGGGTGCCGGAGGCCTCCGGGTTATTCGTATTTTTCACCGCCACGGGGATGCCGGCATGGAATACCGGCTCCAAAGCCTCATCGTGGAACACGGAAAATCCGGCGTATGACAGTTCCCGCATCTCGCGATATGTGATTTCTGCTATGGCACAGGGCTCGTCGATGAGCCGTGGATTGGCAGCAAAAACAGAATCGACATCCGTGAAGTTCTCATACAGTTCGGCATCGACGGCAGCGGCAAGGATCGCACCGGTGATATCGGAGCCGCCGCGGGGAAATGTCACCAGGCGGCCGTTGTCGCTAAAACCGAAGAATCCAGGGAAGATGCTGATCCCGGGTCGCTCCCGCAGACTTCGCAGGCGACCATATGACTGCTGCAGCACGCGCGCGTTGCCAGCCTCGTCCGATAGGATCATCCCCGCCTCGGCCGGATCGATACAATGTGCCTCGGTACCCTGATCGCGCAGATACTCAGCCACGAGTCGGGCGCTATTGGCCTCACCCGCCGCCTTCATGGTATCGGTGAACAGACCGGTATCCGTATGATCGGCGGCAAGTCTCTGCTGCAGATCCTGGCTGATGGATTCGACGATGTCTTGGCCCAGTCCCAGACCGGCTGCCAAGTCAGCAAACCGTTCGATCACACGCGACAGTTCTTGGGTGCCAGGTTGATGGCTGAGTCGAGCCTCAGCGGCCAGGATGAGCAGATCTGTTACTTTGGTGTCGTCGTCGGCTCGTCTTCCCGGGGCACTGACAACGACGAGTCGGCGTGCCGGATCCGCGTTGACGATCTCGCAGGCCTTGCGCACCTGCTCCGCTGATGCCAGGGAGCTGCCGCCAAACTTCACCGTCTTCATCCGGGGTCTCTACCTACCCACTACAACCGCAGCATGTCGGGGTACTGCTCCTCATACCACTGTCGTAGACGATCCACGTCTTCCCGTGTCGCCGATACGTACGGCGCCCGGCAGCGCAGGCTGGTCTTGAGGAAACCGGAGGCACGGCCTCCCATGCGGTCATATGCCGTATCGGTAAAACCCCTGACACCGAAGTTGGCGGCAAGAAACTCACCCAATGCGTGCAGTCGCTGTGCGTTGGCGCGCAACGCGTCCCAATCACCATCTCGAAGCTTGGACCACAACTCGAGCACGACACGAGGATTCCAGTAGACCATGGCGCTGCAACAACCACGTGCCCCACGAGGACCCAACTCGGCCCAGCTGTGTTCGGAGACGAAGACATTGACCAGACTCGATAACGCCTCGCAACCGTCGGCTGTCGTCCCGATGGTGCCGGCATTTGCCTTGACCATCAGATAATTCGGCACCGCCTCTTTGATCGCCTGGTGCTGGGCCAAGGTCAGCGCTTTCTTGGCCCGCGTGGTTTCGTAGATCGACAGCGGCCTGCCGCCGGCAGCTCGGGAGACAGCACGGAAAAACGGCACCACCTCCTCTTCGGCGACCTCCATCCAGAATGGCAGCGCCACCTGGATGGCATCGGCACCAAGTTCTGCCGCCCAGCGTGCCCGCATTTCGGCGCCCCCGGTGTAGGTCGACGTGCAACCCACCATGGCGGGCCGGTCGTAGGCGTGGCAGGTTTCGACCATGATCCGTGTCACCTGGCGAAACTCTTCGAACTCCATGGCGTAGAATTCGCCGGTGGACCCACCACTGTAGATACCGGGGATACCGGCCTCACAACAACGTCCTACGTCCCGTCGAAAGGTATCCTCGTCAAAGGTGTCCTCCTCCGACCAGGCCACAGGCAAACCCGCCCAGGGCCCAACAAAGGTGTCTCGGTCGATTGTGACCAACTCATTCCGCTTTCTGCCCGAGATCGGGGCATCTGGAACATAATCAAGAAGCTCCGATCTCGCCCACCTTGGGTCTCTTCCCCATCCCCGCATGATGCTGTCTATTATGCAGTTGCGTCGCACAGCGATGGTCTTGGTCTCAGCCCCAGCCTTTTGGCATTCGGCGCCTATAATACTCGGACAGGTGCTAATATTTTGGTTCACAGAAGCCAAGCCGCCTTGTTATCTTCCAACGGCACTTGCACTGGCTTTTGCCGCCGTCTGGCGTGGCTCTCGATCTATCCTACCGCTGCAACTGCGGCCTAGCACTTCAAGATTTACGTGCCAAAGACCAGCCTGCTGAGGTGTCCGCAGTGTATGAGCGATGTGGACGTGCTCGCACGCTTCAGTGGCCAGATTCGCCGTTTGACGCAACGGCTCACTCAGCGGTGCTGGGGAGCTTGTTGAGACCATTCAGGGCAGCGACACGGAAGCCCTCGGTAAAT
>DPVW01000144.1:0-4431 GCA_003529325.1 Candidatus Latescibacterota bacterium
GTACTCTCCCGCGCTGGGCTAAGCAACATGCGTGCCTTCCTCGTCGCATCGATTGGCCATGGGCCATGGAAAATCGAGCCAGGCGTGTACCGCAACATGTAGGGGTGCACGTTGCCGCGCCGGTGACACACTTTTAGTGGTGCCCGGACCAAAGGATACTTTCTTCCCCCCATCGGCCCCCGTGCCCATGATCCATCTGTGCTGGCCATCCCTTCAATGTATACGGAATAGAAGGCTTTCCTTAATCCGTATCAGGCCGACAGCGCCGCCTCGACGGCGCCACCTCCCTTGTAGCCCTGCTCCGCCAGTGTCGCTTGCAGGGCGGCCAGAAAGGTGGTGACGTTCCGTTCGGTAGAGGTGGAACCCATGAGTCCGACGCGCCACGCCTTGCCCTGAAATGCACCCAGACCTCCGCCGATCTCGATGCCGAATCGCTGCAGGAGAGTTCCGCGGACGTTGGCGTCGTCGATTCCTTGTGGAATCCTCACCGTCGTCAACGCCGGCAGGCGAATGCTCTCATCCACCACCAGACTGAGCCCCAAAGCCTCCAGACCTCGAACCAGAGCCTGCTGGTTGCGCAGATGGCGTGACCAGCGGGCCTCCAGTCCCTCCTCGGAGACCAGTCGCAGCGCTTCGCGGAGGGCGTAATTCATCGAGATGGGTGCGGTATGATGATAGACCCGGCTCTCACCCCAGTATTGCGAGATCAGACTGAGGTCGAGATACCAACTCTGTACCGCTGTCTGGCGCGCAGCGAGGCGTTCCATCGCCCGCGTGCTGAAGGTCACGGGACTCAACCCCGGGGGGCAACTGAGACACTTCTGAGTGCCTGAGTAACAGAGGTCGATTTCCAGGCCATCGACGTCGAGTTCGACGCCGCCCAGAGAGGTTACAGCATCGACGAGAAAAAGGGCGCCATGGTCGTGCACGAGTCGACTGATCTGCTCCAGCGGCTGCAGAACGCCTGTGGAGGTCTCGGCGTGGACGACGGCAACGACCTTGTATTCGGCGGCGGACAGCGCCTCGGCGACGGATTCGGTAGGAATGGCGGTCCCCCACTCGGCTTCGATGATGTCGACTTCGGCGCCGCAGCGGGTCGCCACTTCCCGCATGCGCATGCCGAACACGCCATTGATACACACGAGCACGCGGTCCCCCGGCTCCACGGCATTTACAAAGCAGGTCTCCATGCCTGCGCTACCGGTGCCGGAGATGGCGATAGTCAGTTCGTTGCGTGTCTGGAACGTGGCGCGCAAGAGCGCCTTCGCTTCTTCCATGACTGCGAGAAACACGGGGTCCAGGTGCCCTACGACCGGTGCCGACAAGGCAGCGTAAACGCGGGGGTGAATGTTGCTGGGTCCGGGACCCATAAGCAGTCGTTCCGGTGGGTCAAAGATGGGGAAATCTGTCATTGAAGGTCTCCTTGTGGCAGGCGCCGACTGAGGGCGCCCATGGCAACACTGGCGATCAGGATCTCGGGAATCATGTAGCTGCTATTGTACGCCAGAGAGTACTTCCAGACCGGCGTCCCCTCCGGGGCGAGATCTGCAAAGTAGAGGATACCGGAAAGCACGTGAATGCCCAGGCGTAAGGTGCCAGCGCCAACGACGGCGGCGACCGCTGCCCATGCGGTCTGCCGCCCTGCAGCCAGTCCAGCCAGGCCGAGTACGCCAAAGGCGACGGGATAATCCAAGACGATCTGAATCGGATGTACAGGATAGGGTGTCATGATAAAGTTGACGATACCGTAGGCAACGCCGGTAGCCACCGCCGATCGTACACCGTGGCGAAGTGCGATGATGATAATAGGTAACATGTGCAGACTGATAGAGCCCCCAAAGGCGAGATGGGGCAATTTGATCCTAAAGAGGCTGAGCACCGCCGCCAGGGCGATGGCGACGCCGAATTCAGCCAACTGGGATGGTCTCACACGTGAGGGCATGGGCCTCATCCAAAGAAGAAAATTTCAGACGTTGGGAACCGGCGTTTGGTTCGGCGCGTCAAAGATGTGCGAGTCAATACCGGTCTTTGGCTCGCACCCTCCCGGGCAGCCGGAAGCGGTGGTGGGCTAAACGAATCATCGGCCTGCTTCTGCTTCCGGCTGCTTCTCTTATGCCAGAATCGCGAGGCTGCACACTCTCAGTTGAGACGCTGAAGGAGCATATAGCTCCGTTTGATCTGAATCACGGGGCTGAGTTCACCCACCTCAAGTTGCAGGACGGCCTCCTCCACGGCAGGCAGCATGTCGCCGGGCCCGAAGAACCCGAGGTCACCCCCATCACGTGCATTTGGGGCTTTGGAAAAGCGTGCGGCAAGTTCTCCAAAATCTTCCCCGTCCCCGTCGATTCTGCGACGCAGATCGTTGGCGAGAGTGCCACTCTGCACGAGGATGTAGCGCGCCCGCATCTGACCGTCCATGATGGCGCGGATCGCCTCCATGTTCATGTTGATGGCGTGCAACAGCTGTGGATCTTCGGCGATGCTCTTGGTTTTCTGATACAGTTCGAGCGCTTCAAGATACCGCTGTTGTGTCGCCAACAGGAAGGACATGTTGTTAAGTCCTTCCACGTCATCCGGGGCCAGTTCGAGCACGACCCGGTAGCGGGCGAGGGCGCTGTCGGGTTGGTCGATCTGCGTGTAGTACAGGGCCAGGATTCGATGGGCGTGAACATTGTCGCCATCGAGTTGCAGGGCACTGTCGAGATGCGCAAATGCCTGTTCAAGTCGGCCGGCCTGCAGATGGAGGAAACCGAGCTGACTACGAACGCCGGAATTCTCCGGTGCCACCTGACGGGCCTCTCTGACGTAGTAGAGCGCGGAGTCCGGCATATCCTGGGCGAGGAAGGCCTCGTTCAATCCGGAATAGACAGGCAATTGCGCCGGCAACTCAAGGAGTGAGCGTTGCATCAAGGTGATGGCGCGGGCGGGATTGCCGGCGATGAGATAAAGTTCCGCCACTCGGTTGAGCACATCGGCACTGGCCGCTCCCCCATCCACCGCCTCTTCGTATCGCTGCAGGGCCAGCTCCAGTTGGCCTTGTCGGGCATGGGCTTCAGCTTGCTGCACGAGACGCAACAGGGGCGCCTCTTGTTCGGAGACCTGCGGCGCCACTTCGGGTTCTGCCTGAGCGGCGAGCATGTCGACAGATCCGAATACCAATGCGAGCAAGAGACAGACATGGGCGCCCTTCGGCAATCGCTGCAAGGCGGTCAACGCGCGTTCCGCATCTGGTCCACCACCTGCTTGGTAATCTGCTCGACGAGTTCGGTTCTATCACCGCCCTCGTCTGGCCGGGCACAGCCCGGTCGCCCGGTGATCCCGAAGCGTGTGCGCAGGTCGAGCAACTCCTGCACGTCATTCTCGCTCAGCGTATTCGTCGACCCCAGTTGACGTGCCACGAGGGCGATACGGGCGAAGTGCTCTACCGTCTCCATTTTGAAATGCGCATCCTGAACACTCTTGCCCAGTGTCACGGCGCCATGGTTGGCCATCAGCACGGCGTCGTACTTCTCCACAAGAGGGCGCATGGGTTCGAATATGTCTGGACCGCCTGGCGTCCCATAGGGAGCCAAAGGCACGCCACCAAGAAGGACGATCACTTCCGGCAGAACGCATTCGGTCAGATCGAGGCCGGCAACGGCGAAGCCCGTGGCAGTTGGTGGGTGAGCGTGGACGACGGCAGCGATATCGCCACGCAGTTTATAGGCCTCCAGGTGCATGCGGATCTCGGAGGAGATCTTCATTGGACCAGAGACCTGGGTCCCATCCATATCGCAGATCGCCAGCATCTCCTCCTGCAAGTACCCCTTGCTGACGCCGGTGGGCGAACACAGGATGCGGTCCGCGCTAAGGCGAGCGGAGATGTTGCCATCGTTGGCTGCGACGAAGGCCCGGGCGTAGATCCTGCGCCCCATCTCGCAGATCTCCTGGCGCGCGGTGAAGGCGGATCCAACGGTGGCGACGTCAGCACACATGGGCGAACTCGACTCTTTTCGAATTGGTTGGACGGGACATGGACCGCATCCCGAAGAACAGGAAGCCGAGTCCTGCCAATCCGGGGGCGAGTACGTTGAGAGCAAAGAGCATCAGCGAGGCCTGTATGGCAATCGTGGCGGTAACCCCCGCGACTCCGAGCACAGCCACGGCGGCGCCTTCGCGCACACCAAGGTCCATAAGGCTGATGGGCAACATCGTCTTCAGAGCAAACATCGTAGGGATGGCGACGACGGCATCCACGGACAGCGGGCCCGCCGCTCGAAGAAGGCAGAACATCTGAGCGAAGAAGAGCAGATTGAACAAGAGCGCAGCGATGACGTTGCCTGCCCATGCGGGGCCTGTTACGTCCGCCAGAGCGGATCGCTGATACCAAAGGATGAGGCGTTCAGGCCTGCCCCAACCGCGGGCGTACCATAGAAGAGTGCCCGACGCCCC
>DPVW01000144.1:4715-14815 GCA_003529325.1 Candidatus Latescibacterota bacterium
GCGGGCGCACCATAGAAGAGTGCCCGACGCTCCGATGACGCCGACGCACCACAGCGCCAATGATGGGGCTGTGTACGAGGCGCAGAGCAGGCCGATGAGCAGGGTGATGCCACCGGAGAGCAGGCGATCAGCACCTGCCAGCGCGGTCGCCCGCCGGCGGTCTTTCGGCAATCCGGCACCTCGGCCAAGCTCCCCCAACCGTCCCGGCGTCAGCAGACCAAGCCCGAAACCGGCGAACAACGATCGCAGGATATCTCCCTCCCCTACTTGTGGCATGCTGTCTCGCAGGAGTCGACGCCATTTCCACCACTGCAACAGCAGCCCAACTGGACTCAAAGCCGCCGCCAGTAGTAGCCAACGTGGCTGCGCTGACATTGCCGCGTCGAGTAGCTCGGTGGGTGATGCGATCCAGCGGCCGATGCCGTAGAGCAGGGCGACGGCGACCAGCAGTCGCAGAAGAGTGACTGCCACCGGCATCAGGAGGCTAAAATTCGCGACAATCCGGTCGTCGGCAACAGATCGAGAAGACTCGTATGGGGCCGTGCAATGACATGCACGGCGACGACTTCGCCAACGGCACGTGCCGCCAACTCACCCGCTTCGGTAGCGGCGCGCACGGCGGCTACATCACCTCGGACGAGGGTTGTCACGAGGCCCCCACCAACAATCTGCCATCCCATCATTTCAACTTCGGCTGCCTTCACCATGGCATCGCCCGCTTCGATCGCGGCTACGAGACCACGGGTTTCGATCATTCCGAGGGCGTCGCCCACAATGCCCTTTCCGAGTTGGGGGGAGGGAGAGAGTGTCGAATTCAGCACCCGCATCCGGCTTTTCCCGGTGGCGCGTGTCCATCGCCGAACCAACTCCTCAAGCTGATTAAAATGGGAGTGTCCACACAGATGGTCAAGGCACTGCCACGCCTCCCACACAGACGATCTTGACACACTTGCCGCCTACCTGCTAGCTTGCCATCGGCTTTGGCGAAAGTCACAAAGGATCGGCCCCAATCAACTACGTGGAGCAAAAGATGGCCCGCCCCGAACGTTGTCTGAAGGTCCTCGTCCTACTGTCCCTCCTCTGTGTCAGCATTCGGCTCGAGGTGGCAGCCGAGCCTTATATCGCCCTTCGCGAGGGGCTAAAATGTAGCTCCTGCCATGTCAATCATACCGGCGGCGGTATGCGCAACGGATATGGGGCGCTGTTCACGCAGACCGAGATCACTCCTCTGCTTGAGGAGATGTCGGAGGCGGCTCTCGATTTTTCTGCGGATCTTGGCCCGAGTATCACGATTGGCTCCGACTTCATCCTCAGCAACGAGACGACGTCCGGTTCCGGGGATACGGACCGGCAAAACACCTTCGCTGTGGAGAGTGGCAATCTTTATGTCAACGCCCGGCTGCTGCCAGGTCGGATGTCCCTCTATTTAGATGAGATCGTCGCCCCTGGAGGCGCCGCAAGCCGTGAGGCGTTCCTGCTTCTGGAAGGACTCCCACTCTCCGGTTATGCCAAGGCGGGCCGGATGCTGCTGCCCTACGGTATCCGCATGTGGGACGACGATGCCTTCGTGCGGCGGGTGACGGGGTTCAATTTTGACAACCAGGACCTGGGTGTGGAAGTCGGGATCGAGCCCGGCCCGATCGCTGCATCGATTGCCGTGAGCAATGGCACTCAGGGTGGTCGCGACGATGACGCCGGCAAACAGGTTTCGAGTGTCCTGACTTGGTGGCAGGGCCCCTTCGTGCTGGGTGGCTCCTTCGCTTATAACAATCCGTCAGGCGGCGATCGTCTGGTCTATGGTCCGTTCGCCTCAGCTTCCCTTGGTCCCCTGACCTGGATCGGGGAAGTCGATTGGATCGCGGAGAGTGCAGGTGGCGTCGACAACGACCAGTTCGTCGCCTTTACCAGTCTCGACTTGTGGTTGCGGCAATCCATCAATCTCCGCGCGGCCTTCGATTTTCACGACCCATACGATGATCTCAGCGAGGATGAGCGCAGTCGTGTCAGCATTGGTGTCGACGCTTTCCTCACACCTTTTCTCACCGGTAGCGTCGTCTATCGACTGCGTGACAGCATTCCTCAGGATCCAACTGGCAATGCAGACGGGTTTGGCCTGAGCCTGCATACCCATTTTTAAAGAAGGCTAGTTCTTGAACAGGAAGGTGACGACATCACCATCGCGAATCGCGTACTCACGCCCCTCGGCGCGTAACCGTCCCGATTCTCGCAGCTTGGATACCTGTCCATCGACGGCTTCCAGTTCGGCGGCAGTGACTACTTCGGCGCGGATGAATCCCTCTTCCATGTCACTGTGGATGCCGCCGGCGGCAGTCGGGGCTGTGGTACCGGCAGGCAACTGCCATGCTTGCAGCTTGTCGTTGGCGAGGGTGTAAAATGTGATCAGATCCAGCAGTTCGTAGGCGCCTTGCACCAGCCTGTCAACGCCACTTTGTGCGAGTCCCATGTCCGCAAGAAAGAGTGCCCTCTCTTCGACCTCCAATTGCGACATCTCGGCCTCGATCTGGGCGGCAATGACAAGGAGCCCCGCGCTGTCATAACGCTGACGCAACCCGGCCACCGCTGCTGCTCCATCGACGGCATCTGACTCGGCCACATTGGCGACGGTCAGGATCGGCTTTTCCGTCAAGAAGGCGTACCCCCGCAGTGCGCCCAGCTGTTCCCGGCTCAATCCAGCATCTCGTACTGCGACCCCTTCGGACAATGCTGCGTGCGCTTTTTGCAGGGCAGCCAACTCCCCTTGGCGCACTGAGCGAGGATCGGAGCGGACCACCTTGTCGAGATTCGGCAGATTCCGTTCGGCTACCTCCAGGTCAGCCAGCACCAACTCCACGAGCACGGTGTCAGCGTCCCGTACGGGGTCGATGGTGGCATCCACATGCGAGACACCGTCATCAGAAAAACAGCGCACGACGTGCAGCAGCGCGTCGACGCCACGCACATCGGCAAGAAACTGATTGCCACGACCTTCCCCCTTGCTGGCACCACGAACAAGGCCGGCAATGTCGGTGATCTGAATTGCGGTGGGAATACATTCGGCTGGCCTCAGCAGTGCTTGCAGACGATGCAGCCTGACATCGGGAACTTCGACGATGGCCATGTTGGGTTCGATTGTGCAGAACGGGTAATTCGAGGCTGGCACACTGCCACGCGTGAGTGCGTTGAACAAGGTCGACTTACCGACGTTGGGCAGCCCAACGATCCCGGTGGAGAGGCTCACGTTTGCCTTTCCTCCTCAGCCAACAGTCCCGGTCGTGCCATGATCGTCCGCTCTCGTTTCATCACTGCAAGACCGGGTACGGCACCCTTCGGTTTCGACACATATTTGGCCAGAGTGTAAACTACGGGAACCTTGTTTGCCGTGCGCCCCTTGCTCCAGTACGCGGCGACCGCTGCCGCCTCTTCCAGGGTCTGTCGACTCGGCTCCTGCTTGCGCCCCTCCCGTCGCAGAATCACGTGTGATCCTGCGTATCCATGGGCGTGAAACCACACATCGTTCTGCGCCGCGAGTCGGTGCGTGACAATGTCGTTTTCACGATTGTTACGCCCCGCCCACACCGACCAGCCCGTGCTCGTCAGATAACGCCGAGGATGAGCGCCATGGCGGCCTTCTGTACTGCCGCCAGTCCCTCCTGCTGTCTCGCCCGGCAGGGCGGCGCCCTGCCGTACCTCCACTGCGGCACTCTGCCGCACCTCCACCCGTCGCTCCCATCTTGTCATCACTTCCTCCGCAATGGTATCCTCGTCGAGCAGAGCATCGAGGAGTTGCTCAGTCTCGAATATCAGTTCCCGAACCCGGTGCAGGCGCGGGGGCAGAACATTGGCGCGTCGTCGCAGTTTTGCGGCGCGGCGTAACAACCGTGCCGCGTGCTGGGCGGCTGTGACACCTGGTGCCAACTCGATCTCGAGCGTCGCCTCCCCGTGCGCGTCGTGAACATCGGGGATCACCCCTTTGGTACCGGCAGCGATGTGGTCCGTAGCAGCCATGAGCGAATTGCCCACCCGATCCAGCAGGTCGACGTCGTCAGCCTCGTCCAGGTCCTTTTGCAGATCTGCCGCGCGCCGCTCAAGGACACGCCTCACGTATTCGAGTCGGCGACGCTGGCCATTCATGTCGGCTGCCGCGTCCGCGGCGGTCTCCCCTGCGTCAGCAAGGGCGGCACAGACGGAAGGAAACTGCAGAGCTTCCATCTGGGAGTCTGGTGCTACGATCGATATTCGCGTCTGTCCCCGCGTCCAGCGGTAGACGGGACCGCCCCCAATCGACCAGAGATGTTGCGCCGTTGACCACATGGCTGCCGACACCAGCTCTGTGACGCTGTCGGTGTGTGTGGTGGGACAGACACCGCTGTCGGTGCAGATCCGAGCGACGAGATGCCGATCTGCCCCGGAGAGAATGGTACGCACCGCGTCTTTTACCGCTCTATCCTGGGCTCGGAGTCGATCGAAAAAAACCTCCGGCGTGTCGCGACCTGGCACGAGTCCACCCACCGGTGTTGCCGGTGCTTCATATGGCGTTCCGTGTGCGGGGGCGCGCCGATCCTTACCCGTCGCCCACACCCCCAAAATGCGGCCATGGCTTTCGGATACGAGTACGGCGTGATAGCGTGGCGGAATCAGGACGAGGTGAAACAGAGCGTAGGTGAGATTTGACTCGGCGTCGCGTCGGCTCAGACGGAGTGTGAGCACACGCTCCCCGGGGACCGGCAGAATTCGCTCGATGCGCGCCCCCTGAAGATACCGCTCACGACCATCGCCGCCGGCCACCGACCCGCCAGGCGTCAGACGCAGAGAGCCGGCGGGACCGAAGGCCAGTCGCAAGTGGTTCGCCGTTGAATCTCCTTCCGGCTGCGTTTCGAGAAGCAGATCCAGACCCGTTTCGTCGGCGTGGGCGCCACGGACGTGGTAGCCCTCATGATGGGCAGCCAGTTCGCCGGCGAACACCCCAATGGTGAGAGAATCAAGAATCACTCCCAGACGATGACCTCGATACGGCGATTCAGGGCTTTGTTCTCAGGGGTGTCATTCGGCACGATGGACTGGACTTCGCCATACCCCTTTGCCTCGACCATGGCTCCGGTGATGAACGCATATTGAGCGACGAGGTAGTCGGTGATCTGTGACATGACCATGGGGTTGGCCTCGAAAATGCCGATGGAGGACTGATGCTGGGCGTCGGTTATCGTCATGGTACCGATGAACATGCGAAGGGGGACGGGAATCCGCTGTGACCGCTTGTTCTCTCGATCCACGTTCATCACGTCCCCTCGGTTGACCTGGTGGATCTGCCCCTTGTCGATCACGTATCTGCGGTCTGCCAGTTCGGCAGCCGACCTACTCCCTGAGTCGGATTGGTTGATGACGCCGACGATCCGGGGTGGCTCGAAGGCGGCAGTGGCATGGTCGCTCAGCAGGAGCAACACGCCGAATGCCATGATCGAGCAACAGAATCTCATGTGGCGAGCCTGTCCAGACTCGAGGTCAGTTTCTGCAGGCTGACACCGTACTCCTGCTGACGCTGCCGTTCTTTCTCGACCACTGCTGGCGGCGCTTTCTTGAGGAAGCCCTCGTTGGCCAGCTTCTTGTCGAGGTTCGTGATGAGCCACTGTAGTTTGTCGATCTCCTTGGTCAGGCGCTTTGCCTCGATATCCGGGTCGATGAGCCCCGCCAGAGGAATGTAGAGCTCGATCTCCCCCACAATGGCGCTCCCAGAGGATGGCGGCTGTGGCACACCGACGCCGATGTCGACGGACTCGGCGCCGACCAGCGCCTGCAGGTAGTGGCGGTGCGCGGTGAGTCGATTGGCAGATGGTTCCGAGCCGGCGGAAAGGACGAGCTGCACTTTTTTGCCCTGTGGAACATTCAGTTCGCTACGCACCGTGCGTGCCGCAGAGATGACGTCCTGCAGAAAAACCATGTCCGCCTCGGCTTCTGCATCGATGGCCTCTTCATCGACCAACGGCCATGAGGCGATCATGAGACAGTCCGGGCGCTGCACGGAGGCAGCGAAGGGAAGGCTTTGCCAGATCTCTTCCGTGAGGAATGGCATAATCGGATGCATGAGGCGGAGGGCCTGTTCGAGTACGTGGACGAGAACTCCCTGTACAAGGCTGCGTTCGGTGGTCGAACCTGACAACAGTCGCGGCTTCGCCAGTTCGATGTACCAGTCGCAGTAATCGCGCCAGAGAAAGTCGTGCAGCGCACGGGTCACTTCACTGAAGCGGAAGCCCTCCTGGGTTTCATCGATGGTGCGGATCGTCTGCGCCAGACGGCTCAGAATCCATCGATCGGCCAGGACACCGACGCCGGCACCAGAACCGGTCACTGGCGCCACCTCCCCTTCAAGATTCATCATCACATAACGGGCGGCATTCCACAGCTTGTTGCAGAAGTTACGACCAGCCTCGGCACTCAGGCTAGCTTGCACGACATTGTCCTCGATGTCGGCGTCGAAACGCACGTCCTGAGTCGTCCCGCACTGCGCCAAAAGGCTGAAACGAGTGGCGTCAGCACCATACAGACGCACCAGATCGAGAGGGTTGAGCCCCGTTCCCAGGCTCTTGCTCATCCGCTTCCCATCCTTGGTCAGAATCGTCGGATGGATGAGGACCTGCTTGAAGGGAATTTCATCGATAAATTCCGCTGCTGTCATCACCATACGCAACACCCACAGATACAGGATGTCGCGGCCGGTGATCATCAGGTCGGTGGGATGGAAGTAGTCGAGATCCGACCTCTTGTCCGGCCAACCCAGAGTGGCAAAGGGCCACAGCGCCGAGGAGAACCAGGTATCCAGGACGTCGGGATCCTGCACCAGGTGGCTGCCGCCGCAGTCCGGACAGGCAGCCGGTTGGCTCGCGGCGACAATCGGGCGGGCGCCAGCCTCGACACTCACTCGAAAAGCGCCGTCCGCCAGGGCCTGCTCTTTCTCGTATCCACCAAAGGGTTCCAGTCCCGCTCCCGAGCAGTCGACGCAATACCACGCAGGGATGCGGTGGCCCCACCAGATCTGCCTCGACAATGCCCAATCTCGGATGTTGTCCAGCCACTCCAGAGCATATCCCCGATATCGATCCGGTGTGTAGTGGACCTGGTCAGCACCTGCGGTGCCCTGCAATTTCGGCCGGACTTTGTCGGCGAGTTCCTCCATGTTCATGAACCACTGCTCCATAGGTAGTGGTTCGATGACGGTGCCACACTTGTCATGGTGAGGTACCGCATGTTCGTGGTCGTCGACCTGCAGTAGCACCCCGGCTTCCTCTAGGGCGGCCAGCACCTGCTTGCGGCACTCGTAGCGGTCCTGTCCCTGCCACTTTCCTGCGTTCTCTGTCATGATCCCGTCGAAGCCGATGACGACGATCTGCGCCAGATCGTGGCGGGCTCCGACTTCGTAGTCATTGGGGTCATGTGCAGGTGTCACCTTCACCGCCCCCGAGCCCATCTCAGGATCGGCGTACTCGTCGGCGACGATGGGAATGGGTCGCTCCATGAGCGGCAGCAGGACCCGTTCACCCACGGCGCTCTGCCAGCGAGCGTCCCCAGGGTGCACGGCAACACCGGTGTCACCAAGCATCGTTTCGGGCCGAGTCGTAGCGACGGTGACGTCAGGGCCACCATCCAGGCCTTGGTAGCTGATGTGCCAGAGCTTTCCCTGGGTCAACCGTTCTTCGGTTTCCAGGTCGGAGATCACGGTGCCGCATTTCGGACACCAATTGATCATGCGGGTGCCACGGTAGATCCAGCCATGGTCGTGGAAACGGCCAAAGGCCTTCATCACGGCGCTGACATAGGCATCGTCGAGAGTGAAGCGTGAGCGGTCCCAGTCATAGCTGCAGCCCAGCTTGCGGAGCTGGTCGTAGATGGCGTTTCCGTATGTCTCCCGCCACTCCCAGATACGTTCGATGAGGCCCTCGCGGCCCACATCGTACCGGGTTTTGCCCTCTTCGCGCGCGAGCTTTTCTTCGACCTTCATCTGCGTTGCGATACCGGCGTGGTCGGTACCGGGCAGGCAGAGGGTTTCGTAGCCCTGCATGCGCTTGCGTCGGATCACATTGTCATGGATGGCGTGCTGGACGGCGTGGCCCATGTGCAACTCACCGGTCACATTGGGCGGGGGAATGGTGATGCAGTAAGACTGTCGCGCCGGGTTCGGGCGGGCACGGAAGTAGCCGGCGGACTCCCAGTGTTTGTACCAGGTGGTCTCGCAGTGCTCGGGGTCGTATTTCGTCGGTAATTCGGTTGTCATCCAGATCTCAGAAATAGCTGTAACCATGTGTCAGATAAGGACTTCAATATACGGGGGGTGGTGCCAGCAGACAATCGTCTCCTCTGTCGTGTGGATGGCGGCGAGTACTGTTTTGCTGACAGCGACACCCTCTTTTATACTGGTGTAGCTGTACTCCGAGTTGTCTCAACACGACAAACCTAAAAAATAGGCAATCGCAATGACGGACTGGTCCCGGCTGCTCACCGAGCAGCGCAATCCGGCCAGTGCAGGGGTCGACGAACTCGACACCCTTGAACTCGTGCGTCTCATCAACAGTGAGGATACGCTGGTGCCGGCGGCGGTTGCGGCGGTGTTGCCTGATGTCGCCTCTGCCGTCGATCTGGTCATTGAGGCTCTCAGCAATGGTGGGCGACTGTTCTATCTCGGCGCAGGAACGAGTGGCCGGCTGGGTGTGTTGGACGCATCCGAGTGTCCGCCGACATACAGCTGTGACCCGGAGCAGGTCCAGGGCCTGATCGCAGGAGGTGACACCGCCGTGTTTCGCGCTGTCGAGGGCGCCGAGGATGATCCGGAGGGGGCCCTCACCGACATGGCCAAACGCAATGTGGGGGCGACTGATGTTGTGGTCGGTATCGCTGCCAGTGGCGTCACTCCGTGGGTCCTGGGTGGTCTTCGACACGCGCGCGCACTTGGCTGTGGCACCGTGTTTTTTACCTGCAGCCCGAGTGCGGCAGGCAGCGTCGATGTGGATGTGACTATCGTTGCCGAGGTCGGACCCGAAGTGGTCACTGGATCGACGCGGATGAAAGCGGGCACGGCGACGAAGCTTGTCCTCAACACGCTGACGACGGCGGCGATGATTCGACTTGGCAAGACGTACGACAATCTGATGGTCGATCTCCAGCCCACCAACGCCAAGCTCCGCGATCGCATGGTGCGCATTCTGGTCGCCCTTACCGAGCTGGACGCGGAGAGCGCCAGTCGTCGACTCGACATGGCCGGCTGGGAGTTGAAACTGGCCCTGGTCATGGAACTGTGCGACGTGGATAACGTTCGTGGACGTCTCCTGCTTGCAGCAGCTGGCGGTCGTGTCAAGGCAGCCGTGGCTGGCGCCAGCGAAAGCGCGTGACGGCTTGTTGACGTCCGCTCTTGCGACAACACAATTGCAGGTTTCCGCCCTCGGTCTGGGTACGGTTGAACTCGGTATGCCTTACGGCCTTGGCAAGGTGGCTCCACCTGATGATAAAAGCTGTATCCGCCTGCTCCATCACGCCATCGCCCGGGGCATCAATTTTATCGACACCGCCGCCGCCTACGGCCGCAGCGAGGAACTGATTGGCCGCGCGTTCAGTGGCGGCCATCGCCCCGTGATCGGCACCAAAGTCGCCCTTCGAGATGTCGACGGTACCCCCCACACCGGAACCCGCTTGGCGACGGCGATGAGCGCCTCGATCGACCGCTCCCGACGGTTGCTGGGAGTGGAGACGCTTGACCTGGTGCAGATTCACAATGCCGATGCCATCGTCACCAAGGATCCAGCCCTGGCTGATGCCATGGAAACTCACCTTCAGGCTGGTGACGTGCGCTACTGGGGTGCCTCTACCTACGGCCAGCAGGCGGCGAGGGCCGTGCTTGATTACGGCGCTCCTTTTCGCACATTGCAGGGCGCCTACAGTGTTCTTGATCGCAACCTGGAAGTCGAACTCTTTCCCCTCTGCCATCACTCTGGCGTGGGTCTCATCCTGCGCTCCGTATTCCTGCAAGGTGTATTGTCGGATCGTCGCCATGCACTATCCGAGGGGCTGGCGCCGCTACGCCAGGCAGCTGACGCCGTCGCCGGCGTTGCCGAAGCCCT
>DPVW01000144.1:15139-20724 GCA_003529325.1 Candidatus Latescibacterota bacterium
CAAGCCACTGCCCGAGGTAGCGCTACGCTACGCGCTTTTCGAAGCTGGTGCTGACGTCACGCTCGTAGGGACGGCGAACCCTGCGGAACTCGACAGCAACGTCAATGCCGCCCTTGACGGCCCCCTACCTTCTGACGTCGTTGCGGCACTGCGCGCCATCAACGTAGCGGACGAAAGACTGCTGGACCCGAGCAACTGGCCCGTCACATGACGGACCGACTACCTGCACCCACCCCGCCGAGGATATGCTTTCCATGGCTGAACTCGCCTACGGTTGCTGGTTCCTGATCCCAAAGGATTCCACACCGGCGTCGCAGGAACCGACGCTGACTCAACCTCCGATGTTGACGACCATCCTGGTCGATCCTGGTGCCAGCCTTCATTTTGAACTGGCAGCGGTGGCTGTCTTGTCCATACAGATTACGATCACCGGGCTCTCCGGAGAGGCCAGAGAGTCCGACTTCCTGCGTGTCTACCGGGGCACAGCTTGGCGTATATGTTGCCCAGGATGCCAGGTGGTCACGCGGTCAGGATGGAGCGAACGCGATATTCTCTACGACCGTGTCCGGATCCGGGGATCATCTCAAGCTGCATCTGGAACAGGGCCCTCTTGTCGTTGTCACAAACATCAGCTTCAACTCCAGGTAAAGCTTTGATGGAACATCCAGGAGAATGGGTTGGCAGACATGTGGACGAGCTTGATACCCCAGTCCTGGTCGTTGATCTGGAGCGCTTTGAGTCAAACGTGGCGGCTATGGCCCTGTACTGTCGGCGCCAGGGCGTTTCCTGGCGGCCACACAGTAAGAGCCACAAGAGTCCGGACATCGCCCGCATCCAACTTGCGGCCGGGGCAACGGGTCTCACCTGCGCGAAACTGAGTGAAGCGGAGATCTTCGTCGCGCATGGTGTGGGCGATATCCTGCTGGCCAATCAGTTGGCTTCGAACTCTCGTCTGCAGCAGCTGGCTCGTCTGCAGGAACGAGGCCGAATCATCGGTATCGTCGATCATGCAGAGGCGCTGGCCATGGCCATGGCTGCCGGGCAGTACACGGGGATCGACATTCCGCTCATCGTCGACATCGATATCGGTATGCACCGCACCGGCGTCCAGCCCGGCCCAGGCGTGATCGAACTGGCTCGGGGCGTACACGAGGGCAAAGGCGTATGCCTTCTCGGCGTGATGGGATACGAAGGGCATGTGCTGGCTGAGCACCCCGCCAGCGTCAAGGAAAGGGCGGCACGCCAGGCGCTCGATCATCTCGTCGAGGCCCGTGATCAGCTCCTCGCTGACGGGCTTCCCTGCGACATCGTCTCGGCGGGCAGCACAGGCAGCTACGATCTGGCGGCCACCCACGATGCCATCACGGAAATTCAGGCCGGGGGTGCGATCTTCATGGACGCAATGTATCGCGACCGCTTCCATGTGGACGACCGATTTTCCACTGCACTCAGCCTGCTGACGACGGTCACGGGCCGTCATGCCGATCACATCGTCACCGACGCAGGGTTCAAGACGCTGTCTGCATTTCACCATCAGCCGCAGGTGCTGGACCGAGAGGATCTCGAATTCGGCTACCTGTCAGCAGAGCATGGCGTCTACCGTCTGCTCGAGGGTGCAAGTGGGCCTGCACTTGGTGAACGCCTGCGCTTGTTGCCAGGCTATGGCGACTCCACCACGGTGCTGCACGATCACTTCATCGCCGAACGGGATGGGCGCGTGGAAAGAGTCTGGCCCCTCACCGCGCGTGGCGCGCTGACCTGATCTGCCACCGGCCCCGAGGGCATCATCGACCTTCTGCTGATCTCCATCGATAGCCTGCGCCTCGACCATGCGGGGCGCGCGACGGACAGTCGAGTACGCACGCCTCGCTTCGATCGAGTCTCGCAGGACTTCAGATTCTATGAGCGCTGTTTTTCGGTGTCGTCGGCGACTCGACCTGTGCACACCAGTCTCGTCACCGGCCTCTATCCTTTCGAACATGGCATACAAGGCCAACAGGACGGCCGTATCCGCCAGGGTGCTGCGCGGTTGTTCGGACAGTGTCGACTTCGCGGCGACAGAGTCGGCTTGTTCTCCGAAGCACCGACCATCTTTACCGGGCTCGAATTCGGTGCGCCCGTGAATGCACTGGATGGGGATGCCGGCATGGGTACAGAGCAAGTCAGTGGTTGGCTGCGGCAGGCGGGTTCCGATAACCGCTGTCTCTTTCTCCATTACTGGAGTGCCCATACACCCTACGGTGCCAGAGACGGCAAGGCGATGGGAGAGACGGCGCAGTTGTTGCGCTCCGGGCACCTAGAGCAAGTGCAAGCGCGCTACCGGTCTGCCGTACAGGATGTCTTTGAGAACAAGGTGGCGCCCCTGCTGGAAGCACTCGATCTGGGCCAATGGGCGGTTCTGTTGTTCGGGGACCATGGCGAGAGTTGGACACCGGATGAGTTCTATCATGGCTCGACGGTGCGCAACAGTGTCCTCCGTGTCCCCCTCTATCTACACGTCCCCTATTCTGCGGGTCCGGTCGCGGGCAGTGGTGACGTCGTCAGTCTCATCGATCTGTACGCCACGGCCGCGGCGATACTTGATCTGCCGCGGGAGGATGATGGTTTCGGTATCGATCTGCGGCACGCCACGGTGGCAGATCTCGGCAGGTTCCGCATGGCTCAGATCAGACCCGGACGGGGTATGGCCGATGACGAACACGTCGTCGTCGAGCCGGAGCCAGACTCTGCAACGCTTTTGCGCTGGTGTGTCTTTGATGCAGAGCATCGACTGCATGGCGAGAATGAAGACTGGCGCTTGGAGGCGCAGTGGACGGAAGAGCCCATCGCCGACAATGCCGTCGAGCTTGCGGCACCGTATCTGGCAGCGCGCGAGGCTTTCTACAAGCAGTCGAAGTGGTGCGATCGTCCAGCGGATGAACCACTGTCGACGGCCCAGGAAGATGATCTGCGACGGCGACTTCGAGCCTTGGGTTACCTCTGATCGATCAGCAGTGCGACAGGATCAATCGACGGTGATCAGTTCGGTCTTACGGCTATCGGTGTCGATGAGCCGGAAGGTAGTCGCACCGAAGCGCGCCATGATCTCACCGGGGTTGGCCAGCAGGCAGGGACCATTGCCGGTCTGCCGCTGCTCCTCGAAGGGCACATGATCGTGACCGTAGAGGACGAGATCGAACTGCCCGGAATCGGCCAGGCCGGTGGCGATGTCGGGATAGTGGTTGACGGCGACCCGCAACTCACCCAACTCGAAGCGGGCCAGTTCGCCATGCAGCACGACGTGCTCGAAACGCCCCGCATTCTGTGTCAGCAAGTGGCGGTCACCATCGTTGTTGCCCCAGACCAGATGCAGTGGCTTGCCCTCCGTACCCTCGGCCAGTTGCACCAAGGTGAAGGGCGCACAGAAGTCACCGCAGAAGATAAAGACATCCGCCTCTGCCATGCGTGGCAGGGCCCGCTCGAGAGCCCAGATATTGTCGTGGATGTCAGCACAGGCGGCGACGATCATGTCCCACCCTCCCGCAGCAACGAGGATTTGAATCGATCCGGCTCGAAAGGTGCGAGGGTCACGATTTCGCAGTCCGGGAAGGCTGTTTCCAAGCCACGAGGGGCTCGCTGATCGTACCCAAGGGCGATGACGTGAGGACGAATATCGGCGACGACGCGCAGAAAATCTGCCCCTGGATACCCAAGCCTTGCATCATCCACACAGCCATGATCGGCGACGACGGCGAGTCTTACATCTTCCACTTGATCCGGCGTACGCCCCTTGAGACGGAGCACATTCTCGTCCCGAGATACGACGACGAAAAGTTCCTCTCCCAGGCGACGAGCCTGGCTGAGGAAGGCGTCGTGGCCTGGATGGAAGTGGTCAAATGTGCCACAACTCAACACGCGCCGTAGTGGCAGAGCCTTCATGTGCTTCTCATCTGCTGGCGACTTCCTCGGAGGCACGACGATCAATCCAGAACTTGCCGCCATGGTCACGGCTGAAGCGCTGGCCAAACTTGTTCGCCTTGTCCCGGTCGGGAAAATAGCCGATGCGGACCCTGACCTGGTCGCCGGATGGATGGGCAACGGCGTAGGCGGGATACCCAAGACTCTCGAGTTCGCGGACCCGGGCAGATGCACGTGTCGCATTCTTGAAGGTGCCGATTTGCACCGTGTACTTACCATCCGCGTCGTACGACAACATGTCGTCGCCACCGACCTCGTCGTCGGCTGTCGGTGCCGGTGGGGCAAGAACCGCCCCAGCCACGGGCTCTGGGTCACCAGCCAATGAATCGGACTCACTCTCGACGAAGATCAACTCCACGCGGGTTTCATCTTCATCCGCACCGACGTCTGCGCGTGGATCCGTCTCACCACTGCCGCAGGCGGAGACCATGGAGGCGACAACGAGGAGACCGGTTCGCCAGCAGGGAACGCAATGTAGTTGTAATACGGTCATTTCCAGGTCAAGATAAGGGAGAGGGCGCTTGTTCGCCCGCCTTCGATCTGCTTGCGGTATCCGTGCCGGGCATGCGTTATTGGCTGCTAAGACAGCTTCCATCCAAAATTTTGGGCCTCGATGTCATATCTCCTGATGATCGACGACAACCCGGTGAATCGACGATACATCGGCAAGATGATCCAGTATCGCAGCAACATCAGATCGGCTTTGCCGAAAATGCCAATGACGCAATCGAGAGCATGGTGCAACGTCGGCCGGATGTGATCCTGCTGGATCTTTTCATCCCCGGGATGGACGGTTTTCAGTTGTTCGAGAATCTGCGCAAGCAACCGGCGACGGAAAGTATTCCCGTCATCGGACACTCGGCGATACCACTCGATCCGGTGACAGCGTTGCGGGTCAAGCGTATGCGGTCGGAGGGATTTATCGAGTTTCCCATCGACTTCGGCACTGAAGGAAAAACTGGGGACCGCCCTGAAGCGGAATGATGTGCTGACGAAGAAGTGGGTCCCGCCCAGCGTGTGATGTCGGCAGCTGGCGGGGGTCTACACGCCCTGGTCCTAGTCGTCGTCTTCGTCCGGAGGGGTTCGGTCAATGAGACGAGTGATACGGACCGCCATCAGGTCGGTGACGACGACGATCTCTCCCTCGGCGAATGGCCGTTTGTTGATCAGGATATCGAAGGCCTCACCTGCGAGTTTGTCGATATCGATCACATCTTGGAGCTTCATTTCCTGCAGTTCACGGACCGACATATCCCGCCGTCCGAGCTCTACCGTAATATCGGCGTATACGTTGTTCATACGTGAGAAGCGAGGGTTGACTTTTTGCGCCGCCGGGGGTTCGAGTTGGGCAAACTGGACGGGCAGAATTTCGTCCCCCTGAACTCTCCGATTCGACAGAACGTCCCCCCGCAGTCGAAGCATGTAATGCTTCGGCCACACCGGTGCCATCTTCGTCACCGGTCTCATCCTCGAACTGCTCCAGCGGCGCTTCCCTCGGGGCCGAGACGTCGGCGACGTCATCATCCTCGAGATCAGCTGCGTCGATTTCGAATGTCTCTTGCTCTGCCATTCCGAATCCGGAAAATGTCGCGGTTACAGGGGAAACCTGTCTCAGGCAAGGCTCGCCT
>DPVW01000144.1:21057-35932 GCA_003529325.1 Candidatus Latescibacterota bacterium
GGAAGCTGTACGAAACTCGTGTAAAATCAACCTCTTGGGGGGGCACTGGTGGCCTCATGTCAGCATACCTGCAAAGCCCGTGCCGTAGATCCCGACCGCCCTTCTATATTGACTCGATGCCGACCAGGTTGAGTCGTTCAAGGAGAAAGAGCACACACCGACGGCGGCGCACGTAATACGGAATCGTCGCCATCACATCGAGGGGCAATTCGAGTTCTCGCAGAAGGGCCACGAACTGTTCGCTCCTCCGTACGAGCAGGCCCAGAATCCCTCCAGGGGTGACGATCCGTACCGCTTCGTGCAGTTGCTCAGCGATGCCGGCGCCATCCAGATCCGCTACGAGTAGAAATACGGGGAGAGTACCAGACGTTACCGGTAACCGACTGGAGTGGGCGGCAACGATCGTAGCGGCGATTGCCAGGTCAGTTCGCCCCCTTGTTGCCGGCATGGTTGCCACGGGCAGATCCTGATCCAGATCGAGTACGCGGCAGACCGAGTTCAGCGCCGGGCCAGACCACCCCTCCCGCTGAGGATCACCGACGGGCCGACGCTCGCCGAGGTGCACGGTAATCAGGACCCGCCGCTTTCGCACTCGAATACTCAGACGCAACGGAGGCTGATGCTGTCCAGCCCCCGTGATGTGAAAGCCCTGGCTCTGCAGGATGGGTCGAGCCCCTGCCTCGATCTCGGTAGCGGTGAAGCGATGTGCACCGCGTAGGGTGATGCGCAAATCGACGATGCTGACATCGACGGTCGGGTCACATGCCGATGCAAGTCGCCGGATCGCCTCCACAGGCAAGCCGCGGAGACAGTGTAGAATCCGCTGCAGGCCAGGTTGTCCTACGGTCACATCGTGAGCCTGTGCAGCGATGGCCTCGACTGCGGTGGGACATGTCAGAGCCAGCAGGCGACGGGGACTGGCCTCGGTGCGAAAGTACAGTCCCCCGACTTCCCCGCGCTCCACACGCAATCCCCGGATGCGGGCCCCAAATTCGGCCTGCAACTCGTCGACGGCTACGTCCTCCAGTCCACCGATACAGGACAACTGGTATTCGAGAAGGCGAATCGTGCTCACGGCTCCGGTGCTCCTACCGTGGCGACGGCGACACGATCCGGTTGCAGAATTCCGTCCAGACAGCGACGAATATCGTCGACGCTTATCGCACCTGGGCCGCTGTAGAGGTCGGTTAGCGCAAAGGGGTGGCAGTCATGCTCTCGGGCGCTCTCGATGAAACCTACCGTGCCCTCCACGTCCTCCCAACGACAGACCATGTCGCCATACGCCCGTCGTAGCGCACGATCGAAGTCGGTCTCGATCCAGTTTGAGCTTGGTGCATTGGCCAGTTCCTCGAGAATCGCCCTCTCCAGGGCACCCGGATCGTCGGCATCGCCACCAAGCAGACAGAAGCCGTAGCTCTCGTCCATATGCACTTCGCCACCGAAACTCTCGCCGTCGAGCAACCCCGACTCATAATGCCTTGAAAAGAACTCGCTGCCTGGGCCAAAAAGAATGTCAAGTGTCATCTCCAAGGCCAACTCATGGCGCATCAAGGGGAGCCCTTGTCGCGGCCTCTCATCGGCGAACCCGAGCAGTCGCCGCGGTCTGGCCAACGACATCGGCGCATTCCTCCGACCCGGGTCTGCCTTGGCGCGATGCATCGACGTGGACATGGGCAGCTCGGGCCCCCGCTCGGGCCAAGTGGCCATCCCCTGATTGCTGATATCGAGCAGTGCCGCCGCTTCGATCGGGCCGCAGGCCAATAGCTGTATCGCCGACGGTCGATAATGTCGTCGGTGGCAACGATCCAGCAGTGCCGGGTCGATGGCGAGCAGACTCTCAGGTGTACCGGCAATGTCGATGGCGATACGCTGATCCGGATAGAGTGCCGACAACAGCATCTGGAAGGAGACCCACTCGAGGTTGTCCTCGAATAGCTGAATTTCATGGCCGATGATGTCCCGTTCGCGGCCAACGGACTCCTGCGGAAAGTGCCCGGCCCTCACCAGTTCGAAGAGCAACTCGATGGCCTGGGGAAAGACCTCGGCACCGCAGGTGAGCGAATAAGAGGTGGTCGTGAATCCAGTCTGTGCGTCAATGTCGGCGCCGATCGCCGTGAAGCGCTCGCCAATATCACCAGTTGGCTTCTCGAACAGCCGGTGCTCAAGAAAGTGGGCGATCCCTGCGGGTTCGCCCAACGCTTGGCCTGATTCGTGCAGCGCTCCGAAGGAGATGCTCAATACGGCGTGGCAACGGCGGCCCTGTCGCGGTACGATACAGAGACCACCACCGGCATCTAGGTCGTCGATGACGACAGATTCACGCAGAACATCGTGTATCTGTGTCAGCATCACGCCGACTCCTGGGGGCCGAGGAAATATTCGGTGTCCAGTACCGTCGTTGCCGCAATGGACTGCACGGCCTCTGCCGGCACCGCCGCTAACGCCGCGTGCAGTTGCAGGCGGGAGCCATTGGTGCCTGCAAGACGGCGTGCATGGTGGAAGTGCACGAGGCTCTCCCGGTCATCTTCTGCCCCATCAAGCCGCTGCCGAGCCAGCGCTTGTGCACGCTCGACTTCGGCACGGGATGGGCCATGGGTTCCCAACTCGCGTAGCTCTTGGAGTACCTGTTCGACCACGGCAGATCGATGCTCTGGTTCCACACCTGCTTCCACCAGCAGCAACCCAGCCATGGGTTCGAGATAGGAAGCGATGTGATAACACAAGCCCAGTTGCTCGCGGATATGGTTGTAGAGCCGGGAGTATGCATCTCCCCCAAACAGAAGATTCATCAGCATGAGCGCGGCATACTCTGCAACAGTTGCGCCAAGGCGGATCGGGGTACGAAAGCCCAGTACCAGACGCCCCTGGGATACGTCTGCGGATTCGAGAATCTGTTGTGGGCCTGCCAAGGGCAGCAACTGGGGGATCTCTGCGCATGCGCGACGGTCGTCATGGGCCGCAGGCAGCAGGCTGACGCACAGATCGGCAACCTGTTCCGTGTCGACGTCACCACAGACGTAGATGTCCATCGGGGCGTCGATGACGAAATTGCGCAGAAAGGACAACAGACTGGCGCCATCGAGGTGGGACAATTCCGCAGGACTCCCATGGGGGGCCAAGGCCCAGGGCGTATCTGCGCCGATACACTCCATACAGCGTCGCTGGGCGAGTAGAGAGCGATCGTTGAGCAGGCTCTCTACAAAACGGCGCAGAGACGCCTTTTCCTGTTCGATTCGAGCTTGTGGTAACTGACCGTCCTCGAGAAAGGGTTCGGCGAGCACCTCCCCGAGAAGACCGAGACCCCGCTCCAACAGGTCGTCGCCATCTCGTGGGACAAAGGCCCCATCGACGGCGTCATAGTGCAGATGGAGGAGCTGGAAAGGACCGAAGGCGACACTTTGAACGGAGAATGCCGCCCCGTAAAGCCAATCCGTATATTGGTTGAGAGCCCGTAGATCGGGTAGTCGCCGCGTGCCCCGCTCAAGGAGTCTGGACAACAGTGCCAGCTGCGTGACAGCGACGGGCTGCAACAACTGAGGCAGGAACAGATCGACCCAGACCGACTTGAACCGGGTCGTCTGGCGAATGTGGAGCTGTCCGCCTCCGGCCAACAGACGACTGTCAAAGTCATTGGGAGCAGTTGGGCCGTCGGCGGTGCTCAGGGTAGGCTCCTCTCACACCCGGCGGGCGATGTGTGTGACGTTGAGACGAATGAGCGGTGGGGACGCAAGAGTTCAGGCAATTAGGGGTTATATCTGCCGCTTGCGATACTCTCCCAGTTGGTAAAAGGTAACGTGCTGGAAGACATCGAAGCCGTGCGCCAAACGGTATTGCTCGCCAACCTGATCGACGAAACGGTCACGCACCAAACCCTCAAGAACCATGTCGAGATAGGTCTGGGAATTGCGCGAGGCGCGTGAAATGAACTGGGACGAGCGTTGCCGTTCGAACAACTCCTCCCATGAGAATGTATGGGTTAACTCAGGCTGCAACTGTTGGTCAAAGAACAGATACAGCACACTGACCTGCTGCGGCATGAGTCGCCTCACGAGATCTGCCTGCAAAATCCACAACTTACCGAATCGCCGGCTCGCCCGTTCGTAGTCGGAGAGTCCGGTGAACTGGGCGCTGTGATCCCGGTATTGCTCGCGTGGCATGAACTGCACCTTCTCGTCGGTATAGCCCGCCATGAAGGCCTCGACGCGGACATCGGCGCTGTCCCCGGTGTAACAGAAGTCGATGACCGGCACCTGCCCGGGTTGTGGCGCATGGGCGCGCAGGAAAAAGCGGTGATTCTCGTAGCGACCCACTTCCTGTTGCAGATGTCGCTGCACCTTGTCGATACGCGTGCGGTGCGCACTGTGATAGAGGCCGTCCTCACGCAGATAGTTGGTCAGCGTCTGGTATTCGACACAGCGGCCCAATTCCAGTCGGTCGATCTCTTCGGCGAGAAAGGCGCAGTCCAGATTCTGCTCATCGACGTCGGCAAATACTTCATTGAAGGCCCTACGTATCGTCTCGCGCTCAGGCGGCCGGCTGTCCGCTTTCGGAAAGTTGACGACGACGCGACTCACCGAACCCGAAGATAGGTCTCGATCCTGGGCCTCGCGGAACATCCGCATGGCACTTGCAATCAGTTCGTACTGATTGCCTTCCCGAAGTACGAGGCGGCCGATCTCTACCCGGCTAGCGACACCGATTCCCTCGATGTCGGTCTGCATGATGGCGCGACCGCTATAGCGGCCCAACAGCCATGTCGAGCGGCTGTACTCATCAGCGAGTTCGCCAAAATCGTTGCGCACTCTGCGGGAGAACTGAAAGTGCGCACTGGGCTCATAGTAGGCGACGAGATCAAAAACGACGGGCCGCTTCAGTGGCACCACTCGCGAGGCAGCTCCAAAAATTTTCGGCACGGCTGTCATGTTCTGTTACCTCCTACCAGACCACAGGTCGGTGGGTGGGGTTTTTGTCACGTCGCCGGCTCCTGATAACCAGCCTCCCGTGCCAGTTCCTCGATACGTTCGTCACGAAGTTCCTTCTGTTCTTTCGCCCAGTCTGGGTCGTACAACTCTCGATAGAGTCCTTCCTGATCGATCAATTCCTCGTGGCTGCCCACCTGTTCTACCCGTCCCTCTTTGAGCACGACGATCTTGTTGGCATTCTTGATCGTCGACAGGCGGTGGGCAATAATGAAGGTCGTGCGGTCCAGCATCAGTCGTTGCAGTGCGTCCTGTACCTTTGACTCCGATACGGTGTCCAGGGCGGATGTCGCCTCGTCGAGGATGAGAATGCGCGGATTACGGATCAGGGCACGGGCAATGGCGACACGCTGCCGCTGACCACCGGACAGGCGTGTGCCATTGGCGCCAATCAGCGATCGATAACCATCGGGAAGGGTGCAGATGAACTCATGGGCGTTGGCCAGCCTCGCTGCCTCTTCGATCTCTTCCGTCGTCGCTTCCGGCTTGCCGTAGCGGACATTGTCGAGGATGGTTCCACGAAACAGGAATGTCTCCTGCAGGACGATACTCATCTGGTCGCGCAACGAGCGCAGGGAATATTCCTGGATATCGCGACCGTCGATGGTGACTTCACCGCGCGAGCGATCGTAGAACCGGGCGATGAGATTGGCGATCGTCGTCTTGCCCGAACCAGAGGGGCCGACGAAGGCGACGACCTCCCCGGGCTCGGCGCGAAAGGAGACATCCGTCAGTACCTGGTCGCCCTGGGCGTAGGCGAAGCTGACGTCGTTGAACACGACTTCGCCGCGGATGGTTTCACGTGAACCGTCCGGCCGGTCTGTGACTTCAGGCTCCATGTCCATGATCTCGAAGACCCGGCGGATGCCGACCTTGGCTGGCAGGATCTGCTGCACGACACTGATCAGTTCAGAGACCGGCCGATACAGCATGCCCACATAGGACAGCAGCAGGATGTACTCCTCAACCGACAGTTCCGCATCCAGGACTGCGGAGCCGCACACGAGCATCACGGCAACCTGGCCGACATAGGAGATGTTCCCCGTCATGTTCCCCCAGATGCTGCCGAGGTTGCCGGAATACAGATTGATGTCGTAGCTCTCGCGCAACTGTGTGATCAAGGCTCGACTCTCGCGCATTTCCCCTGAGTGCGACTTGACCATCTTCATCGCTCCGAGGACTTCGCTGACCTTGCCGTAGATCTGCGACATCTTCTCCGATGATTTCCACGCCGTGTGCGAGATCCGACTGTTAAAGAAGAAATAGCCGAGAAAATGCAGTGGCAGGACGGCGAGAGCGACGAGGGTGACCTCCGTGCTGTCTCGGAACAACATCACAAGAATCGCAATCGCTTTGAAGGATGAAATGAGCGTGTTCAACACGGTCCCGGTGACCAGGGTCGTGATCGAGTTGACGTCATTCATCATGCGGGAGATGATCTCTCCCGAGCTGCGTGACTCATAGAAACCGAGGGACAGACGCTGCAGGTGATCGTACAGACGCCGCCGCAGGTCAAAAACGACGCGCCCACCAAGGACCCGCATCTGGTATGAGTAGAGGTAGGAGAGCAGGTTGGAACTCAGATGGATCGCAAACAGCGCAGCAACACAGAACAGGAACACATCGCGATCCCCCTGGGGCAGGGCTGTGCCGATGAGCTTGGCCGATAGTCGAGGTGACGTGAGGCCAAGTGCCGTCAGGATCAGCAGTGTGACGGTGGATACGGCGAGTCGCGCTCGATACGGTAAGACGATGCGGTAGACTCGCCCCCATATGCTCGGCCGTGTCGTTGTTATGGGTTTTTTGGAGATAGTTGTAACGTCCTGTACACAGATGACTTAGAGGAGTTTCGTAGGCTCTATCGGCGTACTGTCCACCTGTGTGCCCGCCGTCTACGTCGTTGTCCTTCACAGGCAACGATTCGCAGGCTGTGGGAGCAAGGCGACGTGGACACCGGATCGACCGGTGGGACGCCAGAGCCAGACCCGCCATAGACCTTCAAGGCGCGGTAGGCTCAATCGAGCGGTCTATTTTTTTTAGAAGTGGAGAGTGAAGCGGTGGAACCGGGTCTCCATGCGAGGGTCTGTGGGCGACCTACGCCAGCGTTTTGGAGTTCGGTGCTTGGGTCGGGAGCGACCTTGGGCGCTCCGTGTCCAAGCGAAGGAGGGCGACGCCGTGGCACAACGTCATGTTCGAGGGCGAATGTACCTTTGGTTTTTGGAAACCGCAAGAAAAGGCTTAACCCATCGTGAGTGAAATTCCTGCAGACCGAGTTCGTATCGTCTTGGTCGAGCCGGCGGCACCCGGCAACATTGGTTCCGTTGCCAGAGTCATGAAGAATACCGGTTTCCGAGACTGGGCACTCGTCAACCCCGGGTTATGGCGTACACCGGAGGCGGAGTGGATGGCCCACGGTGCCATCGACCGGCTCGATGGCGTTAGCGAGGTGGCCGACCTCGATGCAGCCATCAGCGACTGTCATCTCGTGATTGGTGCCTCCCATCGGGATGGGCGTTTCCGCGACGTGGAGACCGACTACCGGACGGTCCTGGCCGAAGCGGCGGCCATCGCTGCGACAGGTCACCGGATTGCGCTGCTGTTCGGTCGCGAAAAGGATGGTCTCTCACGCGACGAACTGTTGCGTTGCCAACGACTCATTCGCATCCCCTCCGCCGTGCCGTATCCGTCATTCAATCTGTCGCACGCGGTGCTGCTCGTTACCTATGAACTGTTCCGCCGCCTCGGCGATCCACCACGGCAGCCCGAAGCTGCGCCATTGATTACAGCCGTGGGCTTGGATCGTCTGGTGCAACACGCCCTCGAGGCGATGGCGACTGTGGGTTTTACCCCGTTTAACAGCGACGTGCGAAACTTCGCACGCGTCCTACGTCGTTTTCTTTCGCGGGCGCCCCTGGAACGGCGGGATGCAGCCGTTCTCCACCGCATCTGCGGCCAGATCCAGAAGTTTGCCAAGCGGCGGGGCTGAGTTTTTCGAGATCGAGCTATGGCTGCTCCACCAACCACCTGCGGAACCACAGGAGAGCCCGGTCTTGCATCTGCGGCGAAAATGCGTGGCCCACATCGTCGGCGATCCACAGTTGCAACTTTTCGGGGGTGATTTGATAACTCTTTCTGGCGGCAGCGTGTGTTCGTCGAGCGGCTGCCGGTGTGACGTAGGGGTCCCGCTGCCCCGTCATCAGCAACAAGGGTCGGGGTGCCAGCATGGCGGCGACGACGGGGGCATCAAGGATGGACAGTTCCGGCATCTGTTCAAGAAAAGCTTCATGCACGGTGGCCGCTGCTGCGTTCTCTCTACGCAAGCGCTTCGTCAGAGGCAGTCCAGTAAAGATCAACTGCCAGCTGTCCGTGCTGAAAACATCCTGCCAGCTCAGTTGCCCTGAGACCGAAACAACACAGCCAACACGCTCATCTACGGCTGCCAATAACAAGGATTCCATGCCACCCATGCTCAGACCCAACATGCCGACACGGGACATGTCGGCTTCGGGTCTCGTCGCCGCGTAGTCGAGGGCGCGCGTCAGGTCGTTAACGTACTCCCCCAGGACTCTTGGCAGGCCCTTTTCGCGAATCGCCTGTTCCGGATTCCCAGGGCGGTCTCCGTGATAGGGTCGGTCGATACTGATAACGAAAAAGCCGCTCTGCGACCACGTCGACAACAGATCCAGAGGTGCGTCGAGATCCTCTTTACGATTGGGAGAGCCCGGCATGCACAGGATGACGGGCAACGGTCGTGTATGGGCCAGTTCAGAATAACCGACGAGTGCGGGAATCGGTTGGCCCTGATGGCCACGGAATGTGATGCGTTCCAGTACGGCATCACGTCGACGCCAACTCTCTTCAAGCTGCGCCGCAAGAGGTGTGTCGCCCGGCTGGGGCAAGGACAGCGCGGCGCGGATCTGGACCGCTGTCACTGGCTCCTGTGTGCCACTGCAACCGCCGAACACGAGGGCGACACACAGAAGACCAGCAGCTAGTCGTCGCGCGACACCAACTCCAGATCACGCTCAACCATGAGGCGGACCATCTCCTCGAAGGACACCTCCGGTTCCCAACCCAAGACACGCTTGGCCTTGGAGGGATCGCCCCGCAGGATCTCGACCTCGGCGGGGCGGAGAAAGCGTTCGTCCACGGTGACATACTGTTCCCAGTCGAGGTCGACACAAGAAAAAGCGACCTGACAGAACTCCCGAATGGTGCGGTCAACTCCGGTGGCGATAACAAAGTCGTCGGGGCCCTCCTGCTGCAACATGAGCCACATGGCCCGAACGAAGTCGCCGGCAAAACCCCAATCTCGACGGGCATCCAGATTGCCCAGGGCCAGTTCCTTGGCCCGCCCCTGTTTGATGCGTGCCACCCCGTTGGTAATTTTGCGGGTCACGAACTCGAGTCCCCGGCGTGGCGATTCGTGGTTGAACAGAATCCCGTTCGTCGCAAACAGATCATAAGATTCGCGATAGTTGATCGTGATCCAATGACCATAGACCTTTGACACGCCGTACGGGCTCCGCGGGTAGAAGGGCGTGGTCTCGGACTGTGGCGATTCCTGGACTTTGCCGAATAACTCCGACGTGGAGGCCTGGTAGAAGCGGATCGTCTTGTCCGTCGAACGGATCGCTTCCAGCAGCCGGGCCACGCCAAGGGCGGTGATCTCCCCTGTCAGCAGTGGCTGCTCCCAGGAGGCGGGCACGAAGGACTGGGCGCCGAGATTGTAGACCTCTTGGGGTTGCGCTTCCTGAATGGCGAACATCAGTGAATTCTGATCCAACAGGTCGCCGGACAGCAGCCGGATGTCGTCCTGGATGTGGCGGATGCGCTCAAAGTTCACCGTGCTGGAGCGACGGACCAGGCCAAAGACTTCGTACCCCTTTTCCAGCAGAAATTCCGCCAGATACGAACCATCCTGGCCGGTGATCCCGGTGACGAGTGCGCGACGCTCAGCCATGATCATCCCTCGGTTCGGTGTCGGTAGCATAGGCTTCGATGGGAGGGCACTGGCAGACGAGTTGGCGATCTCCGAAGGCATTGTCGATCCGACCGACAGCGGGCCAGAACTTTTGTTCGTGCAACCATGGGGCGGGCCGGACGGCGATCTGGCGCGAGTATGATCGTGTCCAATCGTCGGTGACGATGTCGTCGATCGTATGCGGTGCCTGTTTCAGTGGGTTGTCCTGGCGGTCATGTTCCCCTGCTTCGATGGTGGCGATTTCTCGACGGATGGAGATCATGGCTTCGCAGAAGCGGTCGAGTTCTTCGAGGGATTCGCTCTCCGTCGGTTCGATCATCACCGTTCCGGGAACAGGAAAGTGTACCGTGGGCGCGTGAAAGCCGTAATCCATGAGTCGTTTTGCGACGTCATCGACCTCGATGCCGGCTGTCTTCTTGTAGGCTCGAACGTCACAGATCGCCTCGTGCGCGACGAAGCCGGCGTGGCCTCGATAGAGGACGGGAAAATGCTCGTCGAGTCGTGTGGCGACATAGTTGGCGTTGAGGATCGCAATCTGCGTAGCTCGAGTAAGTCCGTCTGGCCCCATCAGCCGCAGATAGGCCCATGAGATCAGCAGGATGACGGCGCTGCTATACGGTGCTGCCGAGACGGGGCCAGCCGCCCCGGTGGCACCAGCCTCCAAGGGGTGACCGGGGAGGAATGGTGCCAGTTCTCGGCTGACAGCGATTGGACCCATGCCGGGGCCGCCCCCTCCGTGAGGAATGCAAAACGTCTTGTGCAGGTTCAGGTGGCAGACATCGACACCGAACTCCCCCGGTCGACAGAGCCCGACCATGGCGTTCATGTTGGCGCCGTCCATGTAGACGAGGCCCCCTTGCGCATGTACGAAGTCGCAGATCGTGCGGATCTCCTCTTCGAAGACACCATGGGTCGATGGGTAGGTGACCATGAGTGCCGCCAGATGGTCACCCGCCTCGGTCACCCGACGGCGCAGGTCAGCGATATCGATGTTGCCCGCTTCGTCACAGGCGACGACGACGACGTCGAGACCTGCCATGACGGCGCTTGCCGGATTTGTGCCGTGGGCGGAGGCCGGGATCAGACAGATGTTGCGGTGATCCTCTTGCTGCTGCTGGTGATAACGTCGGATTGCGAGCAGGCCGGCATATTCGCCCTGCGATCCCGCATTGGGCTGCAGTGAGATCGCATGCAGGCCTGTGATCTGGGCCAACATCGACTCGAGCTCCGCGAAAATCGTGACATACCCGGGGTTCTGCTCCAGTGGCGCGAAGGGATGGGGACCGGCAAATCCGGGGAGCGTGATGGCCATCATCTCGGTGGTGGCGTTTAGCTTCATGGTGCACGAACCGAGGGGAATCATGGATGTCGTCAGGGACAGGTCACGGGCGTCGAGACGACGCATGTAGCGCAGTATCTGTGTTTCGGAGTGGTATCGGTGGAAGACGTCGTGCGTGAGAAAGGGGGTTGTTCGCCGTACGCAGGCGGGCAGGGCACCTTTTGTGACGGTGAGTGGAGCTCTGGCACCGAGGACCTTCGCCAGGTCGGCGAGGTCTTGTTCCCCCGCAGCCTCGTCGAGGGTAATTGTGAAGCGATTGCTAGCGAGTCGACGCAGATTGATATGATGCTCGGTGGCACGGCAGAAGACGGCATCGACAGCATCGACAGCCCCCCGCAGGCACAGCGTGTCGAAGTAGCACTCATGCTCGAGCATGAATCCAGCCGTCGTTGCGCCTGCCGCGAGGGACGCCGTCATGGCATGGATGCGTTCGGCGATGCGGCGCAGCCCTTCGGGGCCGTGGTAGATGGCATAAAAAGCGGCCACCACCGCAGGCAGGACCTGTGCCGTGCAGATATTGCTGGTCGCCTTTTCACGCCGGATGTGTTGTTCCCGGGTTTGCAGCGCCATGCGCAAGGCTGGACGACCGCGGACGTCGCGAGCAA
This sequence comes from Candidatus Latescibacterota bacterium, assembly GCA_003529325.1. Classification (GTDB taxonomy): domain Bacteria; phylum Latescibacterota; class UBA2968; order UBA8231; family UBA8231; genus UBA8231. Next base: position 32,965 of record DPVW01000144.1, read on the forward strand.
CGCCGATGATTCGTCCCGGGAGCAGGCGACGGTACTGCTCGCGAGTGGAAAAATAGGCCGCGTGTGGCCCGCCGAAGCCCATAGGCATGCCGAAACGTTGTGTGCTTCCGAGGGCGACATCGGCTCCCAGTTCCCCTGGCGAGGCCAGTAGCGCCAGAGAGAGAGGGTCGGCGGCGACGGCGACGGGGACTCCCGCCTCACGAGCTCGGGCACAGAACTCAGCCAGACTCTGGTCGACGAGTCCTTCACTTGAGGGGTACTGAAGCAAGGCGCCGAAATAGCCGCCCTCAGACAACTCTACACTGCCAGACTCGGCTACGGTGACCTCCCAGCCACGCCAGTGGGCGCGGGTCCTGACAACGGCGATGGTCTGTGGATGGCAACCGGCGTCGACGAAGAACCGTGTCCCCTCCCCACGGCGGCCTTGGGCGGCGTGCAGCATGGCCATCGCTTCCGCAGCAGCTGTCGCCTCATCGAGCAGAGAGGCATTGGCGAGGGGCAGTCCTGTAAGATCGATGATGGCCGTCTGGAAGTTGAGCAATGCCTCCAGGCGACCTTGGGCGATCTCCGATTGATACGGGGTGTACTGCGTGTACCAAGCCGGATTTTCGAGCACATTGCGCTGGATGACAGGTGGTGTGACGCAGTTGTGGTATCCCGTGCCGAGAAAGGATCGCCAGTCGCCATTGTCGCCAGCCATTCGCTGGAGCATACCCAGCAGATCATACTCCGAAACCGCGGGGGGCAGGTCCAGGGGGCGTCTGCTGCGGATGATGTCGGGAACCACTTTCTCGACCAATGCGTCGATGCTGTCCAGACCAAGAGTCTGCAACATTTTGTCTACGTCCGCTTCGCGTGGGCCGATATGCCGAGTGGCGAAGAGGTCCGTTCGAGTCATGGCCACCTCAGTGGTCAAGTCGCGCTTCCCTTTTTTTGTGTTGTTCCCTTTTTCCGACGTCGCTTAACGCGCGATGGCACGAAGGGCAATTCCACGACTTCCGCCTCGAGTCCGCCTCCCCGGCCGACTACCTGAAGCCTGTGTCCGCAGTCTGCATGAGCCTCGTCGACATAGGCCATGGCGATCCCTTGTTTGAGCACGGGAGAGTGCGTGCCACTCGTGATCTCACCCACGGGCCTAGCGCCGTCGACAACGCTTTGCTGAGCCCGTGGGATTCCCCTGGTCAACAGACGCAGGCCAAGCAGACGGCGCCGCACACCCTTCTGGCGTTGAAGGCGCAGGGCTTCCCGACCCGGAAAATCCGTCTCCTTGTCGAGCGCGAGGGTCCACTCCAAGCCGGCTTCGAGGGGCGTAATCTGTTCTGACAGTTCGTTTCCGTAGAGGCACAATCCCGCCTCCAACCGCAACGTGTCGCGCGCCGCCAGACCGGCTGGTCGGGCCCCTCCCCGTTGCAGCTGCTGCCACAGGTCCCGGGCCGCTGCGGCAGGACAGATGATCTCAAAACCGTCTTCGCCCGTATAGCCGCTGCGGCTGACGAGCCACTCGCCTTGTTCCGTCGTCATCGTCAGACAGCGGAAGAATCCGAGCTCTTTCGATTCGGGGCCGATGGTGGCGGCCACAAGTGCCTCTGCTTCCGGTCCCTGGACTGCAATCATCGCCTCGCCGGGGGTGCGATCCACGATCGTGACGTCCCCTGCGTCAGTGCGTGTTGCGTGGTCCCGAATCCATGAAAGATCATGGGTTGCGCGCGAAGCGTTGATGACCAGCAGATAGTCCTGCGGTGCGAGACAGTAGACGGCGAGATCATCGATGGCGCCACCACTGTCGTTGCACATCACCGTGTAAGCCATACGTCCCGGTGACAGACGCTGCACATCATATGGCAAGAGACTGTCGAGAAAAGCCTCAGTCCCGGCGCCCCGTAAGGACAGGCGACCCATGTGGCTGACATCGAATAGACCGACCTGTTCGCGGACGAGTCGGTGTTCGGCCTGAATGCCGGTGAATTGTACGGGCAATTCCCAGCCGGCGAAATCGACGAGACGAGCGCCAGACCGCTGATGCTGGGCCCGCAGAGGCGTGGGACGAGGGGCCGTGTTCAACCCGCTCGATTGCCTGTAGTGAGGTGATTCCAGATCTGATCTGCCATGGAGCGAAGGTCGTCGAGGCTGCCATTGTTGTCCACAGTTTCGAAGCGGCCGACACGCTGTGAAGACGAAAACTGTGCCTTCTGCCGTTCATGGACCTCGTCAACATCCAGATCACGGCTTGCGGCGACGCGCCTGGCTGCCTCCTGGGCATCGGTGGTGACGACAAAGACGTGTGCAAACCAGGATTCGATGCCCCACTCAAAAACCAGTGGGGCATCGAATACGGTCACTGCGGAATTCGACTCTGCAGCCGACAATTCTGCCTTGATCAGGGGTTGCAGATGTGGCCGGACGAGTGCTTCCAATCGTCGTCGACCCGCCTCGTCGACCAGGGCCCGACGGGCGAGTTGGCGGCGATTGAGTTCACCGGCAGCGCCTATCAGGTCGCTGCCGAAGGCGCTGGCCAACTGCTGCTGCAACTCCACACTTTCGTCAACGACTCTGCGCGCCAACGCGTCGGCGTCGACTCTACGGGCGCCATGCTCCTCGAGTATGCGGGCAAAGGTTGACTTGCCGCTGCCGATGTTACCCGTGACGGCGACGAGCACTGTACCTTAACTCGCGCGATTGCCGGCGTCGCCGTCAGCGCCCCTTCAGGAAGCGGAAAAAATCAGTATCGGCAGGCTGGACCAAGATTGTCTTCTCGTCCAGAGAGGTTTCGTAGGCTTCCAGAGTACGGGTGAATTCATAGAAGTCAGGATCTTTGTTAAATGCATTAGCATAAATTTCCAGTGCCTTCGCTTCTCCTTCGCCACGGATTTCTTGAGACTCTTTATATGCAGTAGCCAAAATAATGGTTTTATCTTTTTCTGTTAATGCACGAATCTTTTGTGCCTCTTCTTCTCCTTCAGATCGGAAT
>DPVW01000144.1:36238-36477 GCA_003529325.1 Candidatus Latescibacterota bacterium
TTCTTCTCCTTCAGATCGGAATTTGTTTGCTTGTCGTTGTCGTTCTGCATCCATTCGAGCATAAATAGATTCTTCATTCTCCCGGGGAAGGTCAACTCGTTTGATTCGTACATCGACTACTTCAATTCCGTATTGGTCCGTGGACTTATCACTGGCTTTTGTGACAATTTCCATAATCTCTTCTCTCGTTTCGAAGATGATTTCGGACATATTGTGTTTACCTAATTCCTGGCGAAGTT
>DPVW01000316.1:0-3979 GCA_003529325.1 Candidatus Latescibacterota bacterium
GGCATGGGTGCAATCCACGTGCGCTGGATCGTCGATGGTCCACCCCCTTACGAAGTCTCGCTGAATTCGAGCAAGGCCGGCACCGTCACCGCGCCGATTCGATGACGGGCAAAAAAAACCGGGCGCGCCGCTGCTGACGCGCCCGGGATACCTCTTATACCAGGTGGGCGACCACCTGGACACATGACCGAAATCAGGTCAGGTGGTCGCACCTCCTACGGGTATACAACTACTCACTGACCACCTCCTTTCGTATCGGCTACGGGCACCCTGTACACCGGCACGGAATGTTTCTGTATCGTGCCGCCGCAATATTGGCGGGCGCCTCGCGCTCATCAGCTGGCCGGCAGCGCTTCGTCCGAAGACGGGAAATGCGGCCAGTCGGCAGCATGCTCGGGGCCGGCGGCCCTCGTCGGCCCTATGCGCCGTTACTGCTTTAGCGCAGTGCTAATGTAGTCCGCCCTGTGAAGCGAAGTCAAGAACGATTTTGGTCTGCTTCCAGCATTTGCAAAAATTGGCATATCTCTTAGTGTACACTATACTTAAGCCTCTTTCGAAAGAGCTCGGGTGAGTCCCACGACCACAGATGTCGCCATCGTTGGCGCCGGTATTTGGGGCCTGGCGGCAGACCATTTCTTGCAACGACTCGCACCTCACGCTCAGGTGCGCCTGTTCGAGGCAGGCCTCCGTGCTGGTGGCGCCATCAGCACGATTCGTCAGGGCGACTTTCTCTTTGAGCCGGGTCCCAACAGTCTGCTCGACAACTCACCAGAGTTGCGCCGTCTGCTCGAAGATACCGGTCTTGCGGCACAGGTTGTGGCAGCCCGACCGGAAGCGGCCAAGAACCGCTTTATTGTGCGCGGTGGTCGCTTGCGCCCCTTGCCGATGAGTCCTCCCGGTCTGCTCACATCCGACCTGTTTTCCCTCGGCGCCAAGTTGCGTCTTGCCCGCGAACCCTTCGTTCGCCGCGCCGCCGCTGATGCCGAGGAAACCCTGGCGCAGTTCGTCCTGCGACGCTTGGGCCGCGAGTTCCTCGACTATGCAGTCGACCCTTTCGTCTCGGGAACCTTTGCCGGCGTGCCCGACGAGTTGTGCGTGCGTTCCGCATTTCGCCGCTTGTGGGAGCTCGAGCAGACCCACGGCAGCCTCATCCGTGGCGCAATCCACAAGGCGCGGGAACGGAAGAAGGCGGCCATCGCCAGTGGCGACGACGATGGGGCGCCAGCAGTGCAGGCCGGCCCAAGCGGCAAGATGTTGACCTTTGCCGACGGTCTTCAAAGGCTGGTCGCCACCCTCGCCGAACCGCTGGGCGACAGACTGGCGACAGGTCTGTCATTGCGGTCGGTCCGCCGTACCGGCGAAGCCTTCGAACTGCACTTTGACGGCGAGACTGGCAGGAAGATCGTGACGGCCACCAATCTGCTGCTGACACTGCCCGCGCACGCCTACGCAGAGGTGGATTTCGACTTCGATATCCCTACCCAGGCACTAGGCGATATCCCCTACCCACCAGTGATTGCCGTGTTCTTCGGCTACAACAAACATCCCATCGCTGACCCAACGGCGGGCTTCGGGTTTCTCGTGCCCCGAGTCGAGCAACGGCGGATCCTCGGTACCCTGTGGAATTCCTCCGCCTACCCGGGTCGGGCGCCGGAGGGTGGCGCCGCCTTCACCACCTACATCGGTGGCCGCCGTCAGCCAGAGATCACCGAATGGGAGGATGACCGCCTCATCGAGGCCGTACGCGACGAACTGCAGCAGCTCATGGGTATCGAGTCCACGCCTGATGAGATCATCCTGCGCCGTTGGCCGCGGGCGATTCCACAGTATGTCATGGGCCACCGCACTGCCATGAGCACCATCGACGCCCTCGAAGAGGCGCAACCGGGGCTGCACATAGGTGGCAACTTCCGTGGTGGAATTTCGGTGGGTGACTGCGTCAGTCGCGCCCACGAGACGGCGCAGAGGATCGGCGCCCGGCTGGCTCGTTCAACGGGCCGTTAGGGGCTGTCGAACAAAGGATCGATACGGGTCGACAGGCCGACGATGACTTGGTTACCGGCGGGGAAATTTCGTCCCGCCTGCAATACCAAGTGAAAGTCCCACTGGCCTTCGCCAACGGGAATCAGACCATCCTCATTGCGAAAGTCACCCGAGGGGATTTTGGCTCCCCCTTCAGCGTGAACAGGAAGGGTTTGCTGAAAAGGCGCCAGCGAGTGAACACGCGGACATCGCTGAAGCCCGATTCGGCGGGCGTATCGAGACGGGTATCATCGCCGAAGGATTGATCGGACCAGGGCACCTGCAGGCCGATGTCGATGGCATCGGTAAGCACGTAATAACCCTCGATAAAGGCCGCCGTGGACTCGTACTGGCCATCAAAGAAATACGGTCGGCGCGACCCCGCAGGGCGCTCCCCGAGGGTGTTGTCCGCCAGCAGGATGGGCTGCGCGATGTCGGTGTACCACTCATCCGTCGACTGGTGAAACCAGCTGACTTTGGTCCACAACGTGCCGCTGGGCGTCGTCCACGCCCCAGCCTGAGCCATCACTGGTGCCAGCAACGTCAGAATCACAAGCAGGATGTTTCGTTGCCGGTTTGGTGAGTACATGGTTAGTTATCCATTGCGGTGAGTCCTATCGACTGCATAGTAGTCTGGCTTCGCCCCTTCGTCGGTGATATATGCACCTTCTTACTCTCGGCCTCAATCATACGACCGCACCCGTTGAAGTGCGTGAGCGGCTCGCTTTTGCCGAGGATGATCAGCCCGACTCGTTACGCCAGTTGCGCGAGGGCTACGGACTGTCAGAGGTGGCCATCCTATCCACCTGCAATCGCTCTGAAATCTACGCCGCCAGTGACGGCCCACATCTCGAGCCGGTGCGTCGGTATCTGGCTGAGCAGCGGAGCCTCGATCTGGAAGATCTGTCCCCCTGCTTCTATGAATACATCGATGCCGAAGCAGCGACTCATCTGTTCCGCGTCTCCTCCGGCATCGACAGCCTCGTCATCGGTGAGTCACAGATTCTGAAGCAGGTCCGCGAGTCCCTGGAGACATCGCAGGCCGTCGGCTCCGCCCGCCTCGTCATCAACGAAGTCTTCCAACGCGCCCTGCGCGTCGGCAAACGAGCCCGCTCCGAGACCGACATCGGACGCGGCCACCTTTCGGTGAGCACTGCCGCCGTCGAGTTGGCCAGTCAGATCTTCGACAACCTTGAACGTCGCAGTGCGCTGCTGCTGGGTGCCGGCGAGATGATCGAGCTCACGGCGCAGTATCTGGTCGACACGGGCCTCACCCGTTTCATCGTCGCCAACCGCACCGTCGAACGGGCCGAACAGCTGGCGGGCCGATTCGACGGCGACGCCATCCCCCTCGACAGGATTGGCGAAGCACTGCGCGACGTCGATATCGTCATCGCCTCCACGGCGGCACCCGGTTTTGTCATCGACGCAGCGACATTGCGCCAGGCCATGGGCCAGCGTCGCGGCCGCCCTTTGTTCCTCATCGACATCGCCGTTCCTCGTGATGTCGATCCCGCCGTACGCGACCTAGACAACGTCTTCCTCTTCGATATCGACGACCTGGAGAGTGTCGTGGCGGCGAACCGGCAGAATCGCGAGGGCGAGATTCGCCGTGTCCAGGAGATCGTCGATGACGAGTTGGGCAACTTCCTGCACTGGTTCAACGCGCTCAGCGCCGGGCCACTGATCCGCGCTCTGCGCGAGCAGGCCGCTGACCTGCAGGCCGCGGAGCTGGCGCGCTGGACGGGCAAACTCGGCCACCTCACCGACGAGGATCGGCGGCTCGTGGAGCAAGTGCTGCGGGGATACGCCAACAAGCTACTGCATCAGCCCCTCGTGCAGATCCGCGAGTTGGCCAACCTCGACGACGGCTACCTCCGCCTCGACACGGTTCGCAGCCTCTTCGACCTCGACATGGAATCTGACGACGACGGGAAAACTACTCCTTGACCAACCT
>DPVW01000316.1:4330-5666 GCA_003529325.1 Candidatus Latescibacterota bacterium
TGACCAACCTAACGACGTCCTGCCTCGTCTTCCTCGGTATTTCTCTCAGCCTGTATGCGACGGCATCATTGCTGTTTCAGGGGCATCTCTGGTGGGGTCACGCCACCTGGGAACGTTGGGGGCGCAGCACGCTCATCGCCGGGATCGTCATCAATGGCTTGGGCATCCTGCTCCACGTCCTGTTCTCGGGTCAGTCACCTCTGGGCAACATGGTCTCCGTCATCTCCCTCGTGGTGATCACCTTCCTTGTCGCCGGGTTGCTCCTCGAACATCTCACCTCCGCACGCCACTTCAACCTGTTCGTCGCCCCCGTGGCATTTCTCGGCCTGCTCTATCCGCTGCTCATGCCGGTGCGCTTCGAGGATGCAGGCTCGATGCTGGTGAAGTACCCCTGGCTTGGGGTCCATGTCTTCATCACCCTCCTCGGGCACGTCGGTTTTGCCCTGGCCTTCTGTGGTGCCAGCGCCTACTTGCTGCAAAGCCGGTCGCTGAAGCGGGGGCGTCTCAACCGCTTCCTGCCTGCCCTCGACACGGCGGCAACGTCGACATTCTATGCCGCTGGCGGTGGTTTCTTCTTCTTTACGCTTGGATTGGGAATGGGCGTATTGTGGATGTTTGGCGCCCCGGGTGAATATCTCGGCAAAGCCGACCCGAAGATCGTACTCGCCCTGCCCACCTGGTGGGGCTTCGCCGGGTATCTCTATCTACGCGGGGTGCGTAAACGTCATGGCAGCCGCTTGAAATGGCTGATCATCATCGCCTTTGCCATCGCCGTGATCAACTATCTTGCCGTGCCCCATCGATTCGATGAAGAGCCGACGGCGGCGGTTCAGGATGGCGGCATCTACTTGCTGAGCTGATCCGCCTGCTTCTTGACCTCCGTCGCCTGATCTCGCATGGCCTCCCACTTCTTTTTTAATTCGTCGGCTTTTTTTCTCGCTTCGGCGACCCCGCTGTATTTGATCGTCTCGCGGTCAGAGCTTCGATCAAGATCTGCACGGGTTTCGGGACGACCGCGCAGATCTGCCTTGCGCTGCAGATTGATCAGGGCATCCCCTCCCATCTTCCGCGCCTCCTTGCGTAAACCTTCCTTCAGTTCACGCTCAGCAATACCCCCCATATCGCCGCTGTCCGACTGCACCATGCCGATCACGACGTAGGGTCTGTCGATACGAGTCGGGTCGGCGACGATCGGAATGGGGTGGTCCTTTGGTCTGGCGACGCGATCGACATTGTCATAACGAAATCCCTGGCTGTGCACGAACCAGGAGCAGCCCGTCAGCAACAAAAGAGTTGCGAATCCCACCTCTGCGTCTGAGCATCTAAAGTGTCCCCC
>DPVW01000113.1:0-4502 GCA_003529325.1 Candidatus Latescibacterota bacterium
CAAAGCGCCCCATCTCGCGCACATCGCGTCCGTCCAGTTCCAGGTGCATGAGCAAGGCGGAGTAGTCGTCGAAGTGATTCTCGATGGCACTTTTGCTACGGCCACTGATGAACAGGATACGGCGGATGCCGCCCTGGATCAGTTCCTCCACGACGTGATGGATGATCGGCAAGCGTCCTGCGGGCAGCATTTCTTTGGGGATCGCCTTGGTGGTGGGCAACAGGCGAGTCCCGAGTCCGGCGACGGGAATTACGGCGCGATCGATAGGCATGAAGCGAATATGTGCCCAAGACGCCACGATTGACAACCCCGAGTCCGTCAGGTTTTCTTGCAGGACTATGGAACAATACCCTGAACCATCCGCCGAGCTGAATCGGGGCGGACTCGTCGCGGTCCTGAAGTACTTCGGTCCTGGCGCGATCATCGCTTCGGTGACAATCGGCAGTGGCGAGACCGTGTTTGCTTCCCGCGGCGGCGCCCTGTTTGGCTACGCTCTGCTATGGTGCTTCGTCGGCGGTGGTGTCATGAAGTTTGTCCAGGTCTACACTGCAGCCCGTTTTATCACCCTCACAGGAGAACATCCCATCGAGCGCTGGCGCTATCTGCCAGGCCCGGAGGGTTGGGTGGTCTGGTTGTTGTCGGGGCTCACCATCCTCTGCTTTCCATTGTGGCTCTCAGGACTGCCTATGATGCTCGGGGGTCTGACCGTCTGGATCGGTGGACTGCAGGGCGTTCCGGTGTGGGGTGACGAGCGCTTGTGGGGCACCTTGTTCGCCGGCGCCGCAATCGCCCTGACGATGGTGCAGAGTTACGGTACGCTCGAACGCATGCAGACGATCATCGTCGGCGTTCTACTGTCGATGATTCTATTGGCCACCTTCGCCAGTCAGCCTGACTGGCTGGCCGCATTGTATGGCACGATCGTACCCACCCTACCGGCATACGCCCCCTGGGTGGCGGAACGCTTTCCAGCGATCGCTGCGCGTTCTCCATGGATTGAATTGGGCACATATCTGGGCGCCATCGGCGGTGGTACCCAGGATTACTTCGGATATATCGGCATGTTGCGGGAGAAAGCGTGGGGACTACTCGGCCGCACCGGCGATGCCGGACGAGAGGGTGTCGCCATCGCCACGGACGACGCCAATGTCGCCCGTGGCCGGCGCTGGCTGCGAGCCCCCCTGGCTGACACCGGTGGCAGTTTCCTCCTCGTCGTGCTGTTCACCTTGGCCTTCATGATTCTCGGTGCGTCCCTGCTGCACCCGAGGGAAGTTGTGCCGGCGGGACTCCAGTTGCTGTCGGTACAGGCTGAATTTCTGACGTTGCTCCATCCTCAATTGCTTTACCTCTACCAATTCGGCGTATTCACCGCGTTTTTTGGTACGATCATGGGCGCCTACGAACTCTATGTTCGCACCACGCATGAATGTCTGCGTCCGGTGTCACAGAAGATCCGCGCCATGCCGCTGGCGCAGTTGCGACCCTGGGTGGTCGGCTACTGTGGCGTCGCGGGGATCGCGATCATGTGGTCTGGCGGCAACCCCATCGACATCGTCACACCCGCCGCCCTCTTCGGTGGCGTGCTGACTTGTGGCATTTGGTGCTTGTTGATGGTATGGACTGACCATCGGTTCCTGCCCCCGTCGTTACGGATGGGATGGCTCCTGCGGCTGATGAACATCGGCAGCGGCCTGTTTCTCACCGGTTGGGGGATTCGCGGCGTCGCCGACTTTATCGCTGGCCTCTCTTGAGCGCTGCTGGCACCGCCGACGGGCCCGGCTCTTGGCCGTGGGAGACGGTGGAGGAAATTTTCGCAGCCGGTCACTCGGTGGCCCTCTCCTTGACCGGCGGCGGTAGTCGTGCCATCAGCTGGTTGTTCAACCATCCGGGTGCGTCCCGGGTCCTTGTCGAAGCGCAGATTCCGTACTCTGAACAGGCCATCGACGCCTACCTGGACCAACCTGGGCCCCATCGGGCCGTCGCTGAGACGGCACGCCGACTCGCACTGGTGGCACGTCGTCGTGCGATCCGGCTCAGCGGCGATGACGGGGCTGTCGGTGTCGGTGCCTCGGCGGCTCTGGCGACGGATCGGGAAAGACGGGGCGAGGATCGGGCCTTCATCGTCACCTGCAATGCCGAGTCGTACGAATTTACGACGATGCGATTCGACAAGAGTGTGGATAGGTTGGCTCAGGAGGAGATGCTCAGCACGGTCCTGTTGGTCACGCTCGCCAGTACCTGTGGACTCACCGTGACCGCCGAGACGCCGTCGTGGGCGCAGACAGAGCGGTTGGTGGTTGCCGTCGATCGAGGCGTGGAAGAGTTACTCGACGGTGCACTCCCCGCAGCGGAGTTCGCCGATGGCGCGACCATTTCTCGCGCTGTCTCAGACCCCGACGATCGCCTGCTCGTTTCCGGTTCATTCAACCCCTTGCACCCGGGTCACGCCGGCTTGGCCATCGCCGCAGAGAGACGCAGTGGACGGATCGCCGGATTCGAACTCTCCGTCCATAACGTCGACAAGCCGGCGTTGCCATACCGCGAAATTCTGCGGAGGGCCGCCCAGCCGCGCGACGGCCGCACGTTGGTACTGACGCGGGAGCCGACATTTCTCGGCAAAGCGAATCTTCTGCCCGGTTGCTGGTTCGCTATCGGCTACGATACCGCCGTGCGTCTCGTGGCTCCCGATTATTATGATGGCACCAACATGGGCATGGAAGTGGCGCTGGCGGGTCTGCGTGATCTTGGCAGCCGTTTTTTTGTCGCCAGTCGCCAATGGGAGGGTTCATGCCGGGGTCTGGAAGACGTAGCGATTCCCGCCGGGTACGACGATCTTTTCGAGTCGATACCAGAATCTGAGTTTCGTATGGATGTAAGTTCCACCGCGTTGCGCGAAAACATAGTTGAGCAATCCTCTGTGACAGGACTGTAAGCCGACATGCCAGGCGACTATTTCGATGGACGGGAGAAACATCTGGCCCAGATGCTGGCGCGGATGGTGAAGATCGCCACCGTCAACCCACCCGGGCTCGACTATCGGGCCATGGTCGAACATCTGCGCGATCGACTTCACACGCTGGATATGGCGACTACGGTGCATCGTGTACCAGATGCGGATGTCACTGCCGCCGGCGTGGATCCCGCCTGTCCCCGATACAATGTGATCGCCCGCTGGGATGTCGGTGCCCGGCGCACGGTTCATTTCAACGCGCACTACGACGTCGTGCCTGTGGCGCCAGCCGACTGGAAGATGGCACCCTTCAGCGGAAAAATCCAAGGGGGTTGGCTCTATGGCCGGGGCGCGGGGGACATGAAAGGTTCCATCGTCGCCCTGCTGGGGGCACTTGAAGCTCTGCAAGCGACGGGTCGGACACCCGCGGTGAATGTCGAAGTCTCCTTCACTGCAGACGAAGAAACCGGTGGCGCTTTGGGGGCCGGGTGGATTGTGCAACGCGGACTGGTCCAGGCCGACTACGCAATCGAATGTGAAGGGGCGTCCGGCAGTCGTGTCGGCGTCGGCCACAATGGCGTTCTCTGGCTCGAAGTCCAAGTCGAAGGCAAAGCAGCTCATGCATCCAGTCCCGATCGCGGCGTGAATGCCTTCGAGAAGATGTCCCTCATGGTTCATCATCTGCAGACGCTCAAGAAACGCCTGTCCTCGACCTCCCGCCGTTGGCGTGGCCCCGACGGCCACCCTCGCCAACCGACGATCAATGTGGGAGGTGTCTTCGGAGGAGGAGAAGGGCAGAAAGTGAACACAGTACCCTCAGCCGCCCATTTCACCATCGATCGTCGTCTGGTTCCCGGGGAGAATCTGGCGGCAGCGGAAGCGGAACTGGTGCAGACTCTCGCTGAGGCGGCTAGGCGGGCGGACGCCCGTCACCATGTACAGGCGCTGTTGCGCATCGAGCCCTGCGTCGTGAATGCCCAAGCCGAACTACCCGTCGCCTTTGCTCGTAGTGTGCGCAGTGTCCGGCGTCATACCGCCGATTTTCGTGTCACGACAGGTTTCACCGACCTGCACTATTTCGTTGAGGATCTGGGCTTGCCGGGCATCGGCTATGGCGTCGGTGGCGAACGGGCCCACGGCGCCGACGAGCGGGTTAGCGTACGCGATCTTGTGCAGACAGCCAGGACCTATGCCCACTTCCTGGTGCGTGGTGTGGAAGAACCCCTTTCGTCCTGATGGTTCGCCATTATTTTCTGACGCTGTATGACCACCTGGGCCAGGCGGTCCTGCTGAATCTGATCTGGGTGATTTCGGCGTTTCCCTGGATCGCACTTGGGTCTGTCGTGTCATGGACCGCAGCGGCGGCGGGTGATGTGCTCGGGCATTCCTTTCTCGCTGGCGTCGGATTCGTCGCCGCCGCAGGGCTGATTCTGTTGTCGCCGCCGACACTGTTTCTCTTCGTGACGGCCCACCATTGGGTGCATGAGGGGCAGGGCGGCATACGTGGCGCGTGGGTCATGACGCGGCGGCTGGCGTGGCGGGCTCAGGCGGG
>DPVW01000113.1:4809-12262 GCA_003529325.1 Candidatus Latescibacterota bacterium
TGTGGCGGGCTCAGGCGGGCGGTGTGCTGACGACGCTGGTGGTCACACTCCTGCTCGGAAACGCGCTGTTCTATCAGACATGGACCGGGTGGCTTGGTCTGGCTCTGAGTGGGGTGATGATCTGGATCACTCTCGGCGTCATGCTTACAGGCATGTTGCTGTTCCCCGTGCTGGTGGACAATCCGGATCTGACCCTGTTTGGCGCGATCCGATACTGCGTCCTGCTCGTGCTGGATAATCTGCGCCGATGTGTCCTCATCGCCTTGGCGACCACTCTCTGTCTCCTCGCTGGTGCCGTCAGTGGGGTGGGTCTGGCCCTTGGCGCCCTACCCGCGACGGCGCTGGTCGTCACCCTGGGCTTGACGGCGATGCTGCAGCGTTACGGTGGCAGGGCTGTGGTGCGCGATTCGCGTGGTCTCCGGGATCTGCTGCGGCCGTGGCAGGCGTGATAGCGTTTCCCCACCTCGTCACCGGGTCGGAGATGGCGGCGATAGACCGTCAAGCCATCGAGGATGGCCGCCTCGGCGCCACCGTGCTGATGGAGCGAGCCGGCGCCCGGGTGGTAGAAACGCTGCAAGCACGATGGGGGGGACTCGAAGGCCTGCGGATCGCTGTTGTATGCGGCAAGGGTAACAACGGTGGCGACGGATTCGTCATCGCTCGACTCCTGGCCGAGCACGGGGTTGCCGTCGATACCTACGTTGGTGTCGAGCCCACGGCCATCGAGGGGGAGGCTGCTGAGTTGCTGCAACGGCTCGAGGGCGAGGGGGTGCAACCGCTTCCTCTGCCGGCAGAAGCAGGCGCTGCAATCGAGGCTCTGCGGCGCTGCGATATCATTGTCGATGCCCTCCTCGGTACCGGTCTGCAGGGCGCGCCGCGGGCACCCCAGGCTCGCATCATTCAGGCCATCAACGATTGCACCCGTCCAGTCCTCTCTGTCGACATCCCCTCCGGAGTGAATGCCAACAATGGGCAGGTGGAGGGTGTCGCCGTCCAGGCCGCCGTGAGCGTCACATTCGGTCTCGCCAAAATAGGACATCTGTTTCCTCCGGGACGAGCCTACTGTGGAGTACTCGAACGGGTTGATATAGGCTTTCCACAGAGCGCTATCGACGCCTGTGGTGGAATGACGTACCTGCTGACGGCGGCAGGCATCGCTCGAAGCCTGCCGCTTCGACGGATGGATGCCCATAAGGGGACCTGTGGATCCGTACTCGTCATCGCTGGTGCCGCCGGTATGACGGGGGCGGCGACACTGGCCTCGTTGGCGGCACTGCGTGCCGGTGCGGGTCGGGTCAATCTTGGGGCACCAGCGAGTCTGCATGACATTCTCGAGATGAAGCTCACCGAGGCGATGACTCGCCCCCTGCCAGAGGTCCGCCATCGACGCTGCTTGTCGCTGCGGGCCCTCGGAGATATCCTGGCCTTGATGCCCGCCGCCGACGCCTTGGCCATCGGCCCGGGGTTGGGTCGGTATCGGGAGACCACCGACCTTGTGCGTCGTCTACTGGCCCGGTCGGATCTGCCACCCACTGTTATTGACGCCGATGCGCTGTATGCGATCGGCGATGGGACCGGATTTCTACGACAGGGACAGATCATCACGCCGCATATGGGAGAATTCAGCCGGCTTACAGGGAACAGCCGTGAGGAACTGGCGGCTAACCCGGTACGGTTCGCCGTCACCTTTGCGCAACGACATGGGGTGATCGTCGTGTTGAAAGGGGGACCCAGCGTCGTGGCTTCACCCGACGGCCGGGCCTTCGTCAACCCAACGGGCAATCCGGGCATGGCGACAGCGGGATCGGGGGATGTGCTCACCGGCATCCTCGCCGGACTGCTCGCCCAGGGCTGTGACGCGCTCTGTGCGTCGTTGTGCGCTGTCTATCTGCACGGTGTGGCTGGGGATCGGGCTCGTGAGGAATTGGGCGAGTGGGGGATGCTTGCCTCAGATCTTCTGCAACAGCTCCCCGCTGCCTTCGTCGACGTCATCACTCCTTGACACCTAACAGGTGATCGAGTAACGTAAATCGGCGCAAGTTTATACTGGATATGGGTCCACACGCGTCCCCATGACAGCAGCCCTCGTCTCCGGTCGGCCGCCCGGTCGACCAGGGGGGTTCAGGTAGAGGATATGTCGGGCAAAGTCAAAGAAGCGATCGAAGAGATGATCGAGGAGTCGTACCTTCTCGGTCTCTCAGAACGAGAAATTTGCAGAGATTTCAAGCGCTTCATCGACGCCTGTTACGCTGTCATTCAGGAAAATGTCAAGGATCGCTCCGTCGTCAGCGGCCTCGCCGAGAATCTTGCCCGCGAGCAGACCGTGCTACTCATCGCCGACCGCGCAGATGCCCCTCCAGGTGCCGATGTCTCCCTGGAAGATATAGAGAAAACCGCTGCCGACGAGGAGAAGGCCGACGGCGAGCGGAATCGAGCCGCCACCCAGGAGTTCTCCGAAAAAGTTGCACGGCGTAAGCGCCAGATTCTGCGCACGATCGCTCAATACGACCCACAGCTGGTGCGTCTGATTGACGCCCATCGTTTTCAGGGCGACGAAGATGAACCGACGCGCCCGGCATTTCTCCGGCCCTCCCGCGGATCTTGGCGTTTGCGCCTCCAGCGAGTGGACTGGTCTCAAGTTCGTCTGCAACTGCTGAAAGTGGGGTACGCCACAACGATTGCGCTGATCGTGACGCTCATCTGGTTAGGATTTACACAGAACTCGTTCTGACTCCAGACATGCTCTGAATGGCTCATCCCGCAGCCGGCTACTTGGCGGGAGGGGGCGGCTTCAAAACAGAGAACATCGAGCAGGGGCGCCTTTCCAACGCTCCTGCTCGCGTTGTATAGACACTACAGGACCCATGGTTCCACCCACGGTCCCAGGGTTCGCCGCCGGGTCGGTTCTTGCACTGATCCTCCCCGATTCTGATCACCTTTTCCTGCAGTGGCGCCAATTGGCGGCCGCTAGATGTGCGAGGAGTATGCCGCGCCGCGACGACATTCACAAGATTATGCTCATTGGCTCCGGGCCCATCGTTATCGGGCAAGCCTGCGAGTTCGATTATTCCGGTACCCAGGCGTGCAAGGCATTGCGCGAAGAGGGGTATGAGATCGTCCTCGTCAACAGCAACCCGGCGACGATCATGACGGATCCCGAGATGGCGGACCGGACCTATGTGGAGCCGATTACCGCCGAGGTCTGTACCAAGATCATCGAAGCAGAGCGGCCGGATGCCTTGTTGCCAACCGTTGGTGGACAGACCGCGCTCAATGCCGCTGTAGAACTGGCCGAGTCCGGGGTTCTCGATCGGTATGGTGTCCAGCTGATCGGAGCCAGCCTCACAGCGATCAAGACCGCCGAAGACCGCGAGTTGTTCAAGCAAGCGATGGATGATATCGGCCTGGAAATGCCGAAGGGATATTTCGTCCACACGATGGAAGAGGCCCAGTCACACCTGGCTGACCTTGGTTATCCGATCATCATCCGTCCCTCCTTCACCATGGGAGGGTCGGGGGGCGGAATCGCCTACAACGCCGAGGAGTTTGAAACGATCGTCGGGCGTGGACTCGACCTGAGTCCGATCACCGAATTGCTGATCGAGGAGTCCGTGCTTGGCTGGAAGGAGTACGAGCTTGAGGTGATGCGCGACATGAATGACAATGTCGTCATCATCTGTTCCATCGAGAACTTCGATGCCATGGGAGTGCATACGGGGGATTCCATCACGGTGGCCCCGGCCCAGACCCTGTCTGACAAGCAATACCAGGAGATGCGCGACGCGGCGGTCCGGATCATCCGCCGTATCGGCGTCGATACCGGAGGATCGAATATTCAATTTGCCATCGATCCGAGCTCGGGCCGCATGACGATTATCGAGATGAACCCACGGGTATCACGCAGCTCCGCGCTGGCGTCCAAGGCAACGGGTTTTCCGATCGCCAAGATCGCCGCCAAACTCGCCGTTGGTTACAGTCTCGACGAAATACGCAATGACATCACCCGTGAGACACCTGCCTCCTTCGAGCCCACCATCGATTACGTAGTCACCAAGATTCCACGATGGGCCTTCGAGAAATTTCCTTCCACGCCCGATACCCTGGATACGCAGATGCGCTCCGTCGGCGAGACGATGGCCATTGGCCGGACCTTCGCCGAGTCCTTTCAGAAGGGTCTGCGCTCTCTCGAGATCGGTCGCGCTGGATGGGGAGCTGATGGCAAGGACCTCGATCCCCTTCGGGTGTCGGATGCCCAGGTGCGAGAGCATCTCGTACGGCCGAACTCTCAGCGTGTTTTCTACATCCGCACGGCGCTGCAGAAGGGTTTCGATGTCGACGAGATCCAGCGTCTGACGCACATCGATCCGTGGTTCCTCGATCGCCTCGTGGAGATCTTCCATATGGAGTGCGGCCTCACAGAAGGCAACGATCCCCTCGCCGAGGAAAGTGTGTTACGCCGGGCAAAGGAGAGTGGCTTCAGCGATCGTCAACTCGCCCACCTCACGGGGGGCACCGAGGCCGAGGTGCGGGCGACACGACTGAAACTGGGCGTCCGTCCCGTGTATAAGACCGTCGACACCTGCGCTGCCGAGTTTGAGGCGTACACGCCATATCACTACTCGACGTATGAGAGCGAAAACGAGGCGGTGAAGACGAGCAACCGCCGCAAGATCATGATCCTCGGCGGCGGCCCGAATCGAATCGGACAGGGCATCGAGTTCGACTACTGTTGCGTGCACGCCTGTTTCGCCCTGCGGGAAGACGGGTTCGAAACGGTCATGGTCAACTCCAACCCGGAGACGGTGTCTACCGATTATGACACGGCGGACAAACTGTACTTCGAGCCACTAACGGTTGAGGATGTGCTGCACGTCGTCGAACAGGAGGAGCCGGAGGGAGTCATCGTCCAGTTTGGGGGACAGACGCCATTGAACCTGGCCATCGAGCTGGAGGCCAATGGTGTGCCCATCATCGGCACAACCCCCGCCAGTATCGATCGGGCGGAAGACCGCGAACATTTCGGCAATCTGCTAAGGGAACTCGGCATCCTGCAGCCAGAAAATGGCATGGCTCGTTCCGCCGCCGAGGCTCGCGTTATCGCCTCGCGTATCGGTTATCCCGTTCTCGTACGACCTTCGTATGTGCTGGGTGGCCGGGCGATGGTGACAGTGTACGACGAGGCTCGACTCGATGCCTACATGGAGAGCGCGATCTCCGCGTCACCGGAGCATCCCATTCTCATCGATCGCTTTCTCGATGGGGCGCAGGAATTCGATGTCGATGCCGTCTGCGATGGCGAGGACGTGCTCATCGGCGGTGTCATGCAACATATCGAGCATGCCGGCGTGCACTCCGGTGATTCCGCCTGTGTCCTGCCGGCGCACAATATCTCCGACGAGAACCTGTCCTTGCTGCACCAGCATACCCGGTCCATGGCGATGGCTCTCGAAGTTAGAGGGTTGATGAACGTGCAGTATGCCATTCTCGAGGATCGTGTCTACGTCCTGGAGGTGAACCCGCGTGCGTCGAGAACGGTGCCCTTCGTCAGCAAGGCGACGGGTCAGCCACTGGCAAAAATCGCCGCTCGTGTGATGGTTGGGCAGTCACTGCGGGCTCAGGGTTACGTCGACATAGTGACACCACCATATATCTCTGTGAAGGAAGCGGTGCTGCCATTTAACAAATTTCCTGGTGCAGATGGGATCCTTGGCCCTGAAATGAAGTCTACAGGGGAGGTCATGGGCGTTGGCCCCACCTTCGGCGAGGCCTTTCTGAAGGCGCAGATGGGTGCCGGCTCTATGTTGCCCACCACGGGGAAGGTCTTTATCAGCGTCAATGACCGCGACAAGATCGGTGTTGTCGATGTCGCCCGCCGTTTGCATGCCGCCGGCTTTACCTTGGTAGCGACACACGGCACGCAAAAACACTTGCAGCAGAACGGCATTCCCGCGGAAAGAATCCTGAAGATTCATGAAGGTCGTCCCCATGTGGAAGACGCGATCCGCAGTCGCGAGGTTGTGCTCGTCGTCAACTCACCCCTCGATGAACAATCCCAGCATGACGACCTGCATGTGCGCCGTGCGGCGATCATGAATGGCGTTCCGTACACCACGACTCTCGCTGGCGCTGCCGCGGCGACGGCGGGAATCGAGGCGAGTCTGCGGACCCCATTGTCGGTCCAGGCCTTGCAGGATTACCACGATCGTCGTGACTGAGACAACAAAGCCAATCCTCGGACATCGGCGGCGTTGGCGCTGCGCCCTACTCCTGCCAGTCGCCGCTCTTACCACCTTCTTGGCGACCTCCTGCGTCTTCTTCAACACATATTACAACGCCGAAAAGTATTTTCGTCAGGCCGAAAAGGCGCGCGCTGAAGCCGAGGCCCAAGGGGATGTGGCCAGAAATCCCCGTATTCGCACGCAGTATGTGACACTCTATGACAAGGCCGTGCGCAAGGCGTCGGTCGTGCTCGAGAAGTATCCGGACAGCGAGCTTGTGGATGACGCCATGTTTATCGCCGGGCGGGCGCTCTATTGGCAGCGAGACTACCAATACGCCATACGCTCCTTCAGTGATCTGGAGCACAACTTTCCGGAGAGCGAATACTACAACGATGCGCGGCTCTGGCGTGGGCGTACGATGATGGCACTGGGACAGACGGCGGACGCGCGGGCATTGTTCTCGAAACTCGTAAGCGAGGGCAGCGCCGTCGGCGATAGAGCCGGGATGCTACAGGGCGAACTCGTTGCTGATGAAGGGGATGTTCGTGGTGCGATCCTGGAATACCGCAACGTCCTGGATTCGTTCCCGGATAGCCGACTGGCGGCCCAATTGTGGTTGCGGATTGGCGATGCCTACGTCGGAATCGGTGGTTCCACGCTCCTGGATAGCGCCATGGCTGCGTTCGATCGATCTCTGCGTGTCGCTTCCCTCGACTCGGTTCGTTACCGGGCCAGTCTCAACCGCGGCCGTGTTCAGCACCTGCAGGGACAGCCCGAGGCGGCCCTCAAGACATATCAGGCCCTGCTGACGCAGGGCAGCTTCCGTGCCTGGGAAGGGGAGACGAGAATCCTTATCGGACGTCACTACCGCGAGCGTCTCTTGCTCGTCGAAGCGCTCGACCAGTTCGAGCGGGTTCGTGACGACTTTCCGCAGTCAGCCGTTTCGGCGATGGCTCTCTATGAGACCGGTCTGCTCTATCTCCAGGAGCATGGTCAGCGAGAGCGGGCTCAGGAGTATTTTGCCGAGGTCTCCGTAGAGAAGCCTGGTTCGCAGGCCGACTCTCTGGCCAATGTCGTGATGACGACCTGCGCCGAACTCGATGGCCTCATCGAACAAGTCTGGCTTGCCGATTCCACCGCCGCGGCGATCCTGATTCCTGCCAGTTTCCCGCTGTCTGACTCGCTGGCGTTGGCCGATTCGGCAGCAACAGTCGATACGACGGCCACCGATA
>DPVW01000113.1:12577-20331 GCA_003529325.1 Candidatus Latescibacterota bacterium
ACCGATACGACGGCGCCCGCAGCAGCCCCGACCGTCACCCAACTGGGGGAGGCCACATTGCCGCCTATGCTGCAGGGGTACATCGTCGGTGTGGACAGCGTCGGATCCTGGCGACCTCTGGTGCCACGGCCCGAGTCCTTGGGCAGTGAAAAAACTGAGGGAACCCAGAGGCGGAGTCGCCGACCGCCCAGACGATCGACGGGTACTTTCACGCTGGAAGAACACCTGTTCATGATCGCCGAACTCTATAGAGATCGTCTGTCGTTGCCTGATTCGGCGGCCGTCATCTATGAGTTTCTGGTCGATCGATTCCCGGACTCCGATCAGCGGGCGAGGGCACTCTACAGCCTTGCGTGGAGTCACTTTGAACAACTGGCGGATCCGGTGACCGCGAGACCCTATCTAGACCAGCTTGTTGCGGAGTACGGAGCCACGGTCCACGCCAATGCCGCCCGTCGTCTACTGGAGTTGCCTGTTGTGCGAACCGCCGAGGCGCAGGCAGAAGAGGTCTATGGCGAAATTGAAGCGTTGAAGATGCAGCAACCGGATGCCCCCGATGTGTGGATTTCTCGGCTCGATGCACTCACGAGGGAGTATCCAACAACGGTCACGGCGGCGCGGGCGGCGTACCTAGCCGCGTGGGCGATAGAGAACATCGTCGGTGATTCTGTCGCTGCCGAGGCACGATACGACTCGGTGGCTGCACGCTTTCAACGCTCTGAGTATGCCGATCTGGTGGAGCGTCGCCGTCGTTCGAGGCGGGACGGAACCCTCACCAAGATGGCTCGGACCCTCAAGACTCTGGGACAAGCCGTGCGGCAGGAGGAGCGTCTGCTCCTCATCGCCGTCGAGCCGGACTCTCTCGACTCGACATCGATGTCGCGCAAATACCTCGGCTTCGCCATGCGCGCTCACCGGAGAGAGCAGTTTGAACGGGCGGAGGATCTCTATCGTGCGAGTCTCGATGAACAACAGGGCCGCAATGGCAATGCTCATGCAGGACTTGGCGATGTCGCCTGGCAACAGGGATACTACGAGGATGCCATCGAGCATCTGCGCACCGCATTGAAGGAGAAAGCTACCTCTCTGCTGCCGCAGTATCGGTTGTTCCAGTACCATGTGCAGCAGGCGCAACAGGACTCCGCAAATCGCTATCTTCGTCTTGTCACGCGCAGAGATCGCGATAATCCGGATGCACTTGCTGTGATCGATCGCTTTCCTACTGTTGCCTCGGCTGAACCTGAGGATGTCGAGATCGACCTTCTGGAGACCATTCAACTGGAACCTTCAGATGACAATCTGCGCCAACCAGCAGCATTCTACGGTATCGTTGAGCAACCGCTGGTACGCGCAGCAGTCGCGGCACAATACCCACCCTCTGCCAGTGATTCGGCGACCGTTATCGTCGATGTTCTCATCACCCGCGAAGGGCGCCCCGATAGTGTCCGTGCTTTTCTGGGGGAGGAGCCCTTCCTGTCCGCCGCGGTGAGCGCCGTCGAAGGGTATCGGTTCTACGCAGCTGAGGATCGGTCAGAGAGGCGGATGGAGGTCTGGGTTGAGATTGCGATGCCATTCGTCCTGCCAACGCCGGCGGCGGATGGGATCGAGGCGGCGGTGGCGCCAGTCGATACGCTGAATGTCGATTCCGCCGCTGGGACTCGCGTCGAATGACACTGACCCGCTCCGCCAGCGTCGATGTAACCAGCAAAGTGGTGGCCACCACCGAGGTTGCCGAGGCCTTTTATCAGACTCGTCTGCGAGTTCCGACTCGTGAGCAAGCTCCGGTCCTTACCGTCGAACCTGGACAATTTGTGCAACTACAGCCACGTCCGCCTGAGGGGGTGTATCCGTACTTACGCATCCCCCTGAGTGTGTCCGCCGTAGACGAGGCTGGTGGTATCGTCGATGTGTTGTATGAGGTCGTGGGTCCCAAGACCGGCGCGCTTCGGCGCATTGCAGTCGGGGAGGATGTCGGATTTTTGGGTCCATTTGGCAACGGCTTCCCCACACCGTCGACGGGTGCTACCCCGATTCTGGTCGGTGGTGGAATCGGTGTGCCGCCTCTGATCTATTTCGGCACCGTGCTGCGCGCTGCCGGGACGACCCCGCCAATCCTTGTCGTTGGCGCCCGCTCGAAGTCAAAGCACCTACCAGATGGATTGCTCGACTCGGCGTCACACGACGTAAGAAGGGCGACGGATGATGGGAGTCTCGGCCATGCGGGACTCGTCACCGACCTGTTGCAGGATGCCTTCGGTGAGGGCCATCAGGCGCCCGTGGTATACACCTGCGGTCCCCATGCCATGATGGCCGCCGTTGCACGACTCTGTGCCGACCACAAGGTGCCCTGTTTCGCCTCTCTCGAGGAATACATGGCTTGTGGCATCGGTGTGTGTGTGGGCTGCGTCGTTGAACGGGCGAACGGGACGTCGCAGTCCTCTCCCTATGATCATTACGCAAGAGTCTGTGTGGACGGTCCCATATTCGACTCTCGGCAGATTGCCTGGTAGCTGCATCCGTGACCGACCTGACGACAAATTTCGCCGGCATCGAGTTGCGCAACCCGGTGCTACTCGCTTCGGGGACCTGTGGGTATGGCGAAGAACTGGCGCCATTCCTCGATCTGGCCCGCCTTGGGGGAATTGTCACCAAAACGATCACACCGGAGCCGCGCGCCGGGAATGCGCCGCCACGCATCGTCGAGACGGCGGCGGGGATGCTCAACTCAATTGGACTGCAGAATCCAGGCATCGACGCCTTCGTGCAGGACAAGTGGCCCTATCTTGCCACTCTGGATACCCAGATCATCGTCAACATCGCGGCGCCCACGGCGCAGCTGCATGGCGCCATGGTGGCGCGTCTGGAAGAAGTGCAGGGGATCGCGGGCATCGAGGTGAACATCTCGTCACCGAATATGAAGGATGGCGGCATGCTCTTCGGCTGTAGCCCGAGTGCCTCGCGTGAGGTGATCGCCGCCGTGCGCTCCGAGACTCGGCGTCCCGTGATCGCCAAGCTGACCCCCAATGTGACCGATATCGCCGCCATCGCCAACGCCGTGGAAGATGGCGGCGCAGATGGCATCTCCATGATTAACACATTGCTAGGTATGGCCGTAGATTGGCGTACAAGAAAACCGATCCTCGGCAACGTCACTGGCGGGTTGTCGGGACCTGCGATCAAGCCGGTGGCGTTGGCTCTGCTATGGAAGGTCCGACAAGCGGTGAACATTCCGATCATGGGGCTGGGTGGCATCGCGACGGCAGCGGATGCGTTGGAGTTTCTCGTCGCCGGTGCTGCGGCGGTGCAGGTAGGAACATCGACCTTCGTCGATCCGGGTGGCGCAGCGGATATCGTCGCCGGCATCGAGCGCGAGTGCGCCGCCGCTGATATCACGAGAGTGGGAGATCTGGTGGGCACGCTCCGCGTGTGAGCGTGTGCCGGCGCCCATGAGACGCTGGATGTTGAGCGCCGTCATCGTCGTGGTCTGTTCGGCGTGTGTACCGGCGCCGGTCTATCGCAATGGCGCCGTTCCTGGCGTCAAGCCGGCAGCGGGGCAGGCCTCTTCGGGGTCGGGAACTGCGACACGCGAGGCGCCTCCCGTCGTGGCGGCACCGAAGAACGCGCATCCAGTCGATCCACAAAATATCTCGACGGCCAACGCCTACCAGGTGGGTATCTCATCGTACTATGGCAAGCAGTTCCATGGTCGCAAGACGGCGAATGGCGAGATATTCAACATGTACAAACTCACCGCCGCGCATCGCGTGTTGCCACTGGGCACGGTTGCGAAGGTGACGAATCTTGCCAATGGCCGGTGGGTTGTGGTCAAGGTGAATGACCGTGGGCCATTCATCGAGGGTCGCATATTGGATCTGTCTTTTGCGGCAGCCCTCGAAATCGAGATGGTGCAGCAGGGGACCGCAAAGGTGATGATCGAAATCGTCGAGAGTGTGGATTAAGCGCTCAGCATATCCGCTACCGCATCGATGACGGTGCTCGAGGCGAGATTTTCCATGTCACCATCCGGTGCCTGCAGCACCCGTGCCCCCACCGGGCGCCAGAGTCTTGCCTCTGTGGGGCCGAAGAGAGACAGGGTCGGGCAGTTGACGGCGGCGGCTACGTGCCCAGGCCCACTGTCGTTGCCGATGTATAACCGCGCCCCCGCCAACTGCTGTGCCAACTGCCAGGCAGAGTCGGGTGACAGCAGTCTGGCCGAGGAGACCAGTTCAGGTGGAAATTCCTCCCGACGTGCTTGTTCTGCAGGCCCCCACAGGATGCCCGTCGGCACAGCTTGCTGCTGCAACCACTGAAGCACATTGAGGAACCGCTCCGCTGGCCAGCACTTGCTGCGGCCGCCACTGCCAGGATGCAGGATGACGAGGCCACTCGCCTCCGAGCGTGGGTGTGAGGGCAGAGGGATCACTGGCCTCGGCTCGACGGTTAAATCGTCAGCGCCCCGCAGTGGCTCGAGCAGGCGATGAGTCATGTGATAGGTCTGGCCGGATTCCGGGCGGGGGTCACCGATGAGTACCTGGTTGCAGAGACTGCGAAGATTCCTCAGATAATGGGATGGCGCCGACTCTGGCCCTCCGGGCAAGCAGGCGACCAGCAGGTGGCAGTCGGCGAAGCGTCGGGTGAGGGCCTGAGATGGGCCGTCGGGGGTGAACATACGGGCCCAGTCACCACCCTCTGCGGCGACACGGTCCGCTGCGCCGGCGAGTCGGGTCGTCGATGGCTCTCCAACCAGGACGAGGCGTGCGGAAGGCACCACATTCCGCAGGGCGTCGATCAGTGGCAGGGGGAGGACAAAGTCCCCGAGGGCACCACCCCGGACGAGGCCGACGCAGCCGCCGTCAGTCACACTCGTCACGTCTCTTGCCAAGGACACCAGATCCCTGTATTTTCACTGGCTTCCAACGGTTTAGAATTCGTTTCGCACCCGCATTAACTAGAGAACTGTCTGCCATGGTCGGTCTGATCGGGAAAAAGCTGGGCATGACCCAGGTCTACAACGACAAGGAAGAATTGATTCCGGTAACCGTCGTCGCCGCCGGGCCCTGCCCCGTGGTGCAGATCAAGAGTCAGGAAAACGACGGGTATCAGTCCCTGCAACTGGCCTTCGACGAGGTGCCAGCGCGCAAGGTAAACAAACCAGGAACCGGACAGTTCGCCAAGGCGGGCGTAGCTCCGCATCGCATGCTGAAGGAATTTCGCATCGATGGGGATGACGTCGCATACGAGGTGGGTCAGATTCTTGATGTCGCCCAGTTCGAGCCAGGTGATATCGTCAAGGTTACGGGGCGCTCCAAAGGCAAGGGTTTCGCCGGCGTCGTCAAGCGGTATCTGTTCCATGGCAAGAATGCGACCCACGGCACGCCCGATAGAGTGCGCGCTCCGGGTTCCATCGGTCAGGGCACCACGCCAGGAAAAGTGTGGAAGGGCAAGAAGATGCCGGGCCAGATGGGCAACAAGAACGTGACGACCCGTGGCATCGAGATCGTGCGTATCGACGGTGAACGCAACCTGCTGTTTCTCAAGGGCGCGGTACCCGGTGCCACCGAGGGTTTGCTGACAATCAAGAAGCACTGATCTGTTCGAGCGATACGGGTCTTACGTAAGCTAAACAACCGATATCGGCGGGGATGATGACCAAAAGGTCATCATCCCCGTTTTTTTCAGTTTTTCTATTTTTCTGTTTTTCTTTTATCCTGGGGGCCAGCCCAATCGGCGACCGCCCAGCACATGCACGTGCAGATATGGGACTTGTTGACCCCCATCCTCACCCGCGTTCACGACACAGCGGAAGCCGGATGCTTCGATGCCTTCCAGAATCGCGACCTTCCTCGCAGCCAGCAGCAGGTGACCCAGACTCTGCGCGTGTTCGGCTTCAGCATCCTGGAGACTGGCGAGGCGTTGACGTGGCACGACGAGCACGTGGATTGGCGCCTGCGGTTGGATGTCTCGGAATGCGATGCAGTAGTCATCCTCATAGAGGATGTCGGCGGGGATGTCGCCGCTCAAGATCTTGTCGAAAACCGTATCCTCGGCCATCCTTGTTTGCCCTTCGAGTATGAGTTGTAGCAACAGGGCCTGCACAGTAACGATCGTGTGTGTGTGCTGCCCTGTCTATTGTACTGACTCCATCCTTTCGCTCCGATAGTTTGGCGGCCCCACCATGGACTTGAGTCTTCTGATTCCAGCTTACAACGAGCACGCTCGTATCCTGCAGACGGTGGACAGCGTCGGCAGCTTCCTGGCGACGCGCAGTTGGACTCACGAGATCCTCGTCGTCGACGATGGGAGCAGTGACGGGACGGCTGATATCGTCGAGCAAGGGATGTCGGCGCGCCCCGGTTTACGCTGTATTCGACAACGGCGGAATCGCGGCAAGGGCGCTGCAATCCATCACGGGTTGGCGTCGGCCAAAGGACAGGTTGTGGGCTTTATCGATGCCGACGACAAGACCGAGATCAACGCCCTCGACGAGGTTTTTCGACAGCTGCAGTCGGGTGCGGACATCGTCATCGGAGACCGTACCCTTGCGGGTTCGGAGATCGCCGTTGCGCGCCGCCCTCATCGCCAATGGGGCTCTGATCAGTTTCGTCGCTTGCTTGCGTGGTGGATGAAATTGGGTGACTTCCCCGATACCCAGTGTGGATTCAAGTTTTTCCGCGCTGAGGTGATGCGCGAACTCTTCGCGCGCATGCGTATCGATGGTTACATGTTTGACGTCGAACTGCTGGTCCTGGCGACCCAGAGTGGCAAGTCCGTTGTCCGGGTTCCGGTGCAATGGCGTGACGATCCAGACAGTCGCTTCAATCCCATTTTCGGCAGCCTGCGCAACCTGCGCGAGTTGGCCCGGATCCGGCGCTTACACCGATGACGACACACATGCCCGGCCGGCCCGAATCTGCTCTACATTTTCGCTGACCAGATGCGCGCTCGCGACATGGCTTGTGCTGGAAATGCTGACGTTGTCACCCCAAATCTGGATCGACTTGCCGCAAGTGGACTGCATTTCACCAATGCGACCAGTTGCATTCCGGTGTGCACCCCTGCCCGGGCGTGCCTGCTGACGGGTCGGTTTCCGCTGACGACGGGAATGTTCCTCAACGACCTGCGTATGTCGACCCGGGAACGCACGATTGCCCATGTCCTGGCCGAGGAAGGCTACGAGACGGCCTACGTCGGCAAGTGGCACCTCGATGGCGTCGCCGCTGGGCGTTCACGCCACCGGGGCCACGACGTCAGGGGTTTGCTGCGTGGCACGCCATGTCTACTAGCAAGGGGAGGATACGCAGCCGATCCGGCCCGGGGTTTGTGCCACCGATTGGGAGACCGATACAGCGCTGAGTTGCATCGATGGATTCACCAAACCATGGGCCTTGATGCTCTCCTGGTCGACGCCGCATAATCCCTACCACCAGTTGCCGGAGCGCTGGTATAGGGTCTACGACCCGGAGAGATTGAAGTTGCCGCCAAATACCTCAGATATGCCAGAAAATCGACGTGATCTGGCCGGGTACTACGCGCACATCAGTGCCCTCGACGAGTGCTTGGGTCGTCTGCTGGATGGTCTCGTCGAACGTGGTTTGGACCAGGACACGATCGTGGTCTTCACCTCCGATCACGGACTACGCATACGTACGTCCGTGACACAGACGGCCCGTGGTTGCTCTACGACAACACCAAGGATCCGGATCAACTCAAAAATCTGGTCGATGAGCCAGCTGCCGCCGCAGTTCGCGCAAGTC
>DPVW01000264.1:0-23233 GCA_003529325.1 Candidatus Latescibacterota bacterium
GTGGTTGCCCCCTGCCGCCTTGCTGAGTGCCGGTGTGGTCGCCGCCATGTTGCCTTGGACGATGCGCAATGCCGCGGTCCTGGGTGCTTTTGTGCCCGCTACCACACACGGTGGTTTCATCGTCGCGCGCAGCAATGCCGATCACCCCGCCTGGCGCCAGGAGCATGGGTGGCGGATCGATCAGCAGATTTTTGACCGATATCCCGGCGAGTTGGAGCGTGACCGTCGGTGGATGGCGCAAGGCGTCGGCTGGATCGCCGCCAATCCCGGTGCCTGGCTGCAGCTGGTTGGGGAGCGATTCCTGCGTTTCTTCTACGTCTTTCGACCCGATTACAACGCCGCCTTCGTCATCCTGTTGCCATTTCTGTTGGTCGGTATGTGGCGTCACGGGCCGGATCCCGATTTCCGCCAGCTAGTTGCCGTTGTTGCACTCTCCACGTCGGTTTTTTCTGTGATCCTGTACGGTTCGACACGGTTTCGTTTGCCACTAGAGCCGTTCTTTCTTGTGTTCGCCGGTGTTGCGGCAGTCGATGGTTGGCGTCGCTGGGGTGGCCGCTTCGTCGCCGCCAGTGGTCTCTGGATTGCCGGCAATGGCCTGCTGCGATTCGTCGATGAGTCGCTCCGTGCTGTCGTGGTCGGCGTGCTGCGTGCATGGGGGTTGAAGTGATGGCGGACGGGGTGCCGGAGCTGTCCATCTGCATTCTGAGCTGGAACACGGAGGCCCTGACCCGCGACTGTCTGGCCTCCCTGTTCGCCGATCCGCGGTCCGCTAGTTGGCAGGTGATCGTCGTCGACAACGACTCCGCCGATGGTAGTGCCGCCATGGTCGCGGCGGAATTTGGGGCCGCCGAGTTGATCTGCAGCCCCCGCAATCTGGGTTTCGCAGGTGGCAACAATCTGGCTCTCAATCGTGCCCGCGGGAGATATCTGTTGTTGCTCAATTCCGACACAAGAGTGCTGCCGGGAGCACTCGGTCACCTCGTCGACCATCTCGAGGCCAATCCCGCGGTCGGCGCTGTCGGCCCCCGGCTGGTCAATGGCTCAGGACAGTTGGAGCTCTCCTGCGGTCGGGCGCCGGGATTGGTTCCTGAAATCTTTCATAAGTTGTTATTGCACAGAGTGTTCCCCTTTTTTAGATTTGGCGGCTGGCACCATGAGGAGACACGAGACGTGGGCTGGGTGACCGGAGCCTGTCTTATGGTACGGCGTCAGGCGATCGATGCCGCCGGAGTACTCGACGACGGTATTTTCATGTGTTTCGAGGACCTCGAATGGTGCATGCGTCTGCGTGCATGCGGATGGCACATCGAGTATGTGCCTGGCAGTCAGGTCGTACATTTGGGAAAGCAGAGCATCAGCCAACGCATGGGGGCCATGCTGGTCGTCAGCCAGCAGAGCCTCTACTACCTGTTTCAAAAGCACTTCAGCCGCGCGCACCTGCACGCGTTGCGGTTGCTGACGGCGGTGGAAATGGTGCTGCGCAGCGTACTGTGGGGGGCCCTGTGGATCGTTCGGCCAGGCACTCGCGCAGAAGCGGGCAATCGCCTCGCCGCATACCGCGTGATTATTCGGCGCACGATTGCCGATCGCAGCTATTGGGCGCCCCGAGACGGCGCTGTGGTACCCTGACATTCTCTAAGACGAATCTGAGGTTTGATGTGGAAGACCGTATCCGACTGTTCCGTCCCACTTTTGGCGACGCCGAGAAGAAGGCTCTCTGTGACACGATCGACAGTCGCTGGGTGGGCCGGGGCCCCCAAACGATCAAGTTCGAAGAGCGCTTTTCCAAATACATTGGCAGCAGCTATGCCGTATCGCTGAACTCGGCTACCGCCGCCCTGCATCTCGGTCTACTATGCGCCGAGGTCGAGGGCCAGGAAGTGCTGACCAGTACGATGACTTTCGTCTCTTCCACCGAGGCCATCCTGCTGGCCGGTGGACGACCCGTGTTCTGTGATGTCGAACCGGACACACTCAACATCAGTGTCGATGACATGGCGAGAAAGATCACACCCACGACTCGTGCCGTCATCATCACCCACTACGGCGGGCAGTCCTGCGATATGAATTCCATCCTCGAACTGGCCGCCGAGCACGGGTTATCGGTCATCGAAGACGCCGCCCACGGATGTGGGGGTAGCTACCAGGGCCGGGCGCTGGGGTCCATGGGCACCATCGGCTGTTTTAGTTTTCAGGCGACAAAAAACATGACCACCGGCGAAGGTGGCATGTTGGTCACCGACGATGAGAGCATCGCCCAGCGTGTCCGCAAGTTGCGCTGGTGTGGCATCACCTCTCCCACGTGGGAGCGATTCAAAGTCGACCAGGTCCAACGGGGCTGGATGTACGACGTCGAAGAGGTGGGTTGGAAGTACGAGATGAATGACCTGGCAGCCGCTCTGGGGCTGGCGCAGATGGATCGATTGGAGGACTGCAACCAGCGGCGTCGCGAACTGATGGATCGCTATCGCAGGGCTTTTGCCGACATCGATGGCATCGACATGCTCGCCTCCCGCGACTATGCCGTCAGTTCCTGCTACAATGCCGTCGTGCATCTGGACAATCGCGAGGGTCTGTTTACCCATCTCGATACCTGCGGCATCGACTCGAACGTGCACTTCTATCCCAACCACCTGTTCCGCATCTTCCGTCCGTATACCACCCACCTGCCCGTGGCGGAGCGCGAGTGGCAGCGCATCCTGTCGATCCCACTCTATCCGGATTTGACGGATGGCGAGCAGGATCGTGTCATCGACGCGGTTCGCGTGTTCGCCCACGCAGATACCGACCACCAGTCAGCCGTCGCCGGGTAACGTCGGCGCCGTTGCAGGTCCTCTTCGTCACTCAGTACGGTCCACGTGCCGCCAGCAGTCGTACGCGGGTTTTCAACTATCTGACTTTCCTGCGGGAACAGGGTGTCGAGTGTCATGTCCTCACCGTCCTGCCCGATGATCTGATCGACGGCTCGCACGTCGTGGCCACGCATCAGCCTCTGCGCAAGATCCTCTACTATGTGCGTGCTGCGTGGCGCACCGTGGCTTGCGGTCTGCGCACCGCCTGGCGAGCGACTGGTGTCGACGTTTTGTTCGTACAGAAGGTGATCTTCCCGGCGCCGGTGCGCTGGTGGTTGCGACGACTGCCAACGCCCATGGTCTACGACTTCGACGACGCCATCTTTACCACCGAGATTCGCTCCGGTCACTGGCTGGCACGCTGGAAGGAAGCGCGCAATGCCCGCGGTCTGCCCGCCATGCTGCGTCTGGCGCAGCACGCCGTCGTCGAGAACGATTACACCGCGGATGTGGCCAGACGCTTCTGTCCTGTGTTGACCATCACCGGTCCCATCGATACCGAGCGATTTATCGCGGCGGCGGCGATCCCACGTGTCGCGCCAGAAGGGGTCGTGCTGGCTTGGATCGGCAGCGGTTCGACCGTGGCGTATCTCGACAGGATCCGCGAACCGCTGCGACGGCTTTCCACCCGTTTCACCGGTCTGCGGTTGCTCGTCATCGGCGCGCAATGGTCGGCACCCGGTATCGACATCGAGTGCCGTGGTTGGTCCCTGGCGCGCGAAGCAGCAGACCTGGCGGCCTGTGATATTGGCATCATGCCCGTGCCGGACGATTCCTGGACTCGAGGCAAAGGGGGATACAAGTTGTTGCAGTACATGGCGGCTGCCTTGCCGGTGGTCACCGATCCGGTGGGCATCAACGCTGAGATTGTCGCTAACGGCGAGAGTGGCATCCTGGCGGCCGGCGACCATGACTGGGAACCGAGTCTGGTTCGGCTCATCGAGGATGGCGAGATGCGGCGTCGATTTGGCGCCGCCGGACAGGAGCGGGTGGTGGCACGGTATTCGCAGAACGCGCAGCAGTCGCAACTGCTGGATCTGTTGCGGCAAATGGCGGGTGCTCGGTGACAGATACCGTGTCAGGGGTCGATATTTTTACCGTAGATTTTGAGGACTGGTATCACGGGATCGAATTGGCGCCAGCCGATTGGAGTCGGTTCGAGTCTCGCATCGAAGTCGGCACCTGCAGGTTGCTGGACCTGTTGCACGAGGCCGACACGCGCGCGACGTTCTTTATCCTCGGCGTGGCTGCAGAGAGTTCGCCTGATCTCGTGCGCGAGATCGCCCGGCGAGGACACGAAATCGCGACCCACGGATATGCTCATGAGTTCGTCTATCAATTGGGAGCCGAAGGCTTCCGCGCCGACCTGCAACGATCTCTCGAGGTTCTGGCGGCGCTTGTTTCCGTGCCCGTGGTTGGTCACCGGGCACCCTATTTCTCCATCACCAGAGAATCACCGTGGGCCTATGACGTATTGCTGGAGTGTGGGATCAGATACGATTCCAGCGTCTTCCCGGTGCATAATTATCGCTATGGAATCCCCGATGCGCCGCGGTTCGTGCATGAGATTCGCCCCGGATTGCTCGAGTTGCCGCCCTCGACCTGGCGGGTCGCCGGACGCAATGTCCCGGTCGCCGGGGGTGCCTATTTCCGCCTCTTTCCCTATACTCTTACCCGCTTAGGCCTAAGGCGGGCCCATGTCGAGCAACAGCCAGCCGTGTTCTACGTGCATCCCTGGGAGCTGGACCCCGACCACCCCCGCCTGCCATTGCCGCGTCGAGTCGCCTTGACGCATTATCACAATCTGGCGGCGACGCAGGGGCGTCTGCGTAAACTGTTGGCGGAGTTTGACTTTGGTCCCGCAAACGCAGTTCTCGCGACAAACCGTGCCACGTCTGGGAAGGCAGTCTGAGTGACATCACACGCCATCACCGAAGCTGTAGGTCGACACTTCGACGGAGAGGCAGCTCGCTTTGACGCCATATATCGGCAGGACAAGCCAGGCCTGCAGCGCTGCATCGATGCCCTGTTCCGCGGGGTAATCCACCAGCGTTTTGGCATGGCCCTCGACTGGTGTGGGGATGTGACGGGAAAACGGGTGCTGGACGCCGGCTGCGGCTCTGGGCGTTATTGTGTCGAACTCGCCCGTCGCGGAGCCGACGTGACCGGGATTGACCTGGCCGGTTCCATGGTGGAGATGTCTCGCCAGGCTGCCCGCGAGGCGGAGATTGAGGACCGTTGTAGATTTGAAGTGGCTGATCTGTTCGGATGGTGTGCGCCCCATCACTTCGACATCAGCCTTGGGATCGGTTTCTTTGATTACATCGCCGATCCGGCGCACATGCTGGCCCGGATGCGGGCCGTGACAGATGGACGTGGTATCTTCAGCTTTCCGATCCGCTGGCGCCTGCGCACTCCCACGCGTTGGCTGCGCTTGCGGTTACGGCGCTGTCCCGTGTTTTTTTATGATCAGCCCCAGGTCGAAGGACTGCTGGCCGAGGCGGGTTGGGAGGATGTGCAGATTACGCAGTTGAGCAGGGACTACCTGGTGAATGCCGGGTCGGGTACCCCACTGGCCAACAACGAGTCTCGAACGCTGGAACGCGAATGAAGGTATTGATCACGGGGGGAGCGGGATTCATCGGCTCCCACCTGACGACGCGCCACCTGGGTATGGGTGACCATGTGGCGATCATCGACAATCTGTCGACGAGCACCATCGACAACATCCAGCACCTCGCCGAACACCCGAATTGCATCTGCCATGTCGACGACATCCTCAATGCCGACATCATGCGTGAGCTGATCTCGGACTGCGATCTGATCTACCATCTGGCCGCTGCCGTCGGCGTCGAGTATGTGCTCGAAAATCCATTGCAGACGCTGACGACGAATATCAAGGGAACCGAGATCGTTCTCGAACTGGCCAACGAGCAGAAGAAGCGTGTCGTGCTGGCCTCGACATCAGAGATCTACGGCAAAAAAAATGGTCATGTGCCATTCCGCGAGGATAGCGATCGCATCCTGGGACCGACGACGGTGGTGCGCTGGAGTTATTCCACGACGAAAGCTGTCGATGAGCTGTTGGCGCTGGCGTATTGGCGGGAGAAGCGCTTGCCTACGGTGATCGTGCGCCCTTTTAACGTCATCGGACCGCGACAGACGGGTCGGTATGGTATGGTCGTGCCCCGCTTCATCAAACAGGCCATGCTCGGTGATCCGATCACGGTATATGACGATGGCGAACAGCGTCGTTGCTTCACCTACATCGAGGACGCCATCGACGGTCTGGTGGCGCTCGCCGCCAGTGGGAAGGCTGCGGGGGAAGTCTTCAACCTGGGCTCGAATTTTGAGAGCAGCATCAAGGATCTGGCGCACAAGATCAAGACCATGACCGGCTCTGACTCGGAGATCACTTTCATCCCCTTCAGCCAGACGCAGGGGCGCAATGGGCTCTACGAAGACCTCGTGTACCGAGCCCCCGACCTGCAAAAGATTCGCGATGCGGTGGGATATGACCCCAAGGTGGACCTCGATGAGGCCCTGGGACTTATCATCGAAGACTTCAAGAAATAATCGCTCTTCCTTCGAATCAACCCTCCGCCAACCCCCTTTTCAGAAGTTTCGGTGTGATCAGCCAACGTAGTGGCGAGTTGGCGCGGCCGGCTTCTGTCCAGCTTTCAGCGTCACTGTCAAGGCAGGCGACGGCCCCGGGTGGCATGTGGATCCTGGCACCGCTCAGATGTGAAGCCCATTCCTCTACGCCTGGATTGTGGGCGATAACGACAACCGTTGCTGCGTCACCGGCGGCGCCGGCCAGGACCGTGGCCAACGTGTCGGGTGTGGACAGATACAGACGGCCGTCGAGTAACAGCTCGGGCGTGTTGTCGAGAGCGTCCACAAGACGAGTCGCAGTTTCCTGTGCGCGCCGGGCAGCGGAGGCCAGCACCAGATCAGGGGGTGCGGAGCCGGCGAGGAACCGAGCCACGGTCGGGACGTCTTTTTGACCTCGAGCGTTGAGTGGGCGGTCGAAATCCTCCATGGATTCATCCGCCCAGTCCGACTTGGCATGACGCATGATGAGCAGGCGCTGCATGCAGGGCACTCCTTCTAAACTAAGATGGGTTGGTTGCGCCCTCTTCAGGGCCAGGGTTATACTTAGACCAACAATTTAACCTCTTCGCACACCAGGGCTCTCAACAGATACATGGCCGAACCACTCGAGGTCAATCTCGACATCGTACCCACGTCGCGCTTCCAGATTATCGACGTGGCACCTCGGGTTCGTGCCCAGGTAGGGGACGCGCTGTCCGACTATCGCCGTGTCCTGTATTGTTCACATCACACCACTGCGGGGTACCTCGAACAGGGCATGTGCGCCAAACTGGGGCACAGTCGCAACCAACTAGACCCCTTTTTTCGCTTTTTGCAGCGTCTGTTCCCACAGAATGCGGGGTATCAGCACGACCTCATGCACCTGCGGGAGGAGTTGAGCGAGCAGCAGAAAGAGGTCGAGCCTGTCAATGCCGACTCACACCTGACATTCATGGGCGGGGGGTTGAGAAATTGCGTTACCTATCTCAACCACCCCGACGAGCCGGTCTATTTCATCGAACTCGATGGTGTATTCAAGGATATCCAGCGTCAGCGGCGCACCACCGTATTGGCGTATCAGGCGGAAGAGATCGTTCATCGCCAGCGTCTGCAGGTACCTGTTCCCTCCGATCACACCATCGATTCACATAATCTCAAGGACCCCCGCTTTGGGTTGTTCGAGCAGTTCGAAGGTTGGCTCGATCGCTTTGGCATCGACAAGGGGCGTATCGAATTGCGCCTGGCGCCCGAAGAGCGCGACGCAGGGCTGACGGTGAACGAATACGAGACGTTGCTGATCCGCGATGATCTGCCCGAAGCGCTACGCGATCCGTTGGCCTACATGGTGGCGCGGGGTCGCAATCTGGCACGACATCCGGAGACCATTCCAGGCAAGACGCGAGACTATGCAACGTATGACCTGATCCACCTCTACAATGAATTTCTCGAACACCTGCCCTTTGGCCGTTCCGTCGTCGACCGTATCATGTCCGTCCTGTCGACACCGGCGTATCGGATTTTGCGTCTCAAACGTTCGGTGAGCATGCTCGTTTCCTCCAGTGCCGAATCGGGACCCAATCGAATCGTCTCGGGCACATATCAGACACCGATCCTGGTACAACATCACAAGCCCAAAAAAGGTGTCCGCACAATCGATGTAACGTTACGCTCCTTCCAGTAGGGTACCCTTTCGTAAGAATGGCCCGGCGACCGGCTACGCGCCGAGTACCGGGCCGTTGCCATTTCCCTGAGAGCTCACGCAACATGCACGTCGATCCGACGATCTTCAAAGCCTACGACATTCGTGGTATCTACCCCGAGCAACTCGACGAAGAGACGGGGCGAGCCGTGGGTCGCGCCTTCGCGAGCTTTCTGCTACCGGAGCGGGTCGTCGTCGGCCGGGACATGCGGCTATCCAGTCCATCGGTCAGCGCCGCCCTCATCGAGGGCCTGCGGCAACAACGGGCGGATGTTCTCGATCTGGGCATGGTCAGCACGGATCAATACTACTACGCCTGTGCCACCCTCGGGTTGCCGGGGGTCATGGTGACGGCCTCGCACAACCCGGCCCAGTATTGCGGCTTCAAGATGGTGCGCGACATGCCCTATCTGCTGTCCGGGGACGAAGGTATCCAGGATCTGCGTCGCTTGATCGAAGCCGAGGACTTTCGTTCCGCCCGTGGCACCGGCACAATCGAGCCGC
This sequence comes from Candidatus Latescibacterota bacterium, assembly GCA_003529325.1. Lineage (GTDB taxonomy): Bacteria > Latescibacterota > UBA2968 > UBA8231 > UBA8231 > UBA8231. The sequence continues at coordinate 8,650 of DPVW01000264.1, forward strand.
GCGATGTCAGCGATGGTTTCGTCGACAAGGTGTTGGACATGGTCGATGCAACGCGCTTGCGTCGTCTCAAGGTTGTGGCGGATACCGGCAATGGCATGGTCGGTCCCAGCCTGACACGCGTCTATGATCGTTTGCCCGTGGATCTGGTGGGCATGTATCTGGATCCTGACGGATCGTTGCCCAATCACGGTCTCGATCCGATGAAACCGGAGAACCGCGCCGAACTCGAGGCACGGGTTGTCTCTGAAGAGGCAGACGTGGGTTTTGCCTTCGACGGCGATGGCGACCGTTTCTTTGCCATCGACGACCGTGGACAATTCGTACCGGGTGATTTTCTCACGGCCTTGATGGCGCAATACCTCATCGAACGCGAGCCTGGAGCGACGATCATCTACGACGTACGCTGTTCGTGGGCGGTGCGTGACCTCGTCGAGGCGGCAGGAGGTGTGGCGCTGCAGGAACGGGTGGGTCACTCCTTCCTCAAGCCAAGGCTGTTGTCTGAAGAGGGTGTGTTCGCCGGCGAGTTGTCCGGTCATTATTACTTCCGCGATTTCTTTGGTGCAGACTCCGGCCTCGTGCCGTCGCTGATCCTGCTGCAGATGATGTCGGAGCGGGGTCAGACCATGTCGCAACTGCTGTCACCGCTGGAGTCCCGTTACTTTCTCTCAGGGGAGATCAACTCTCGCGTCGATGACCCGAGTGCCAAGATCGAGGCGATCGCCGCCCGCTATGGCGATGGGCAGATCGAGCGTGTTGACGGGATCTCGGTGAGCTTCGCCGATTGGCACTTCAACGTGCGAGCCTCCAACACCGAGCCGCTGTTGCGACTCAATCTCGAAGGCAGAACCCGGCAACGAATGGAACACCAGCGGGACGAGGTGCTCGCCGTGATCCGGACTTGAGTTTTCTGCGCGGCTTCTCGGTGAATGCCGTCGCCGGCGGCTTGACCTTCCTGCTGGCCTTCGCCAATCAGGCATTCATCGCCCGCTTTCTGGGAGCGCATGGCCTCGGGCGGTTGACGATGGCGGCAACGACTGTGACCATCATTGGCATGGTGCTGGGTGAATGGCTGGCGCGGGGCAATGGCTTCTTCAGCGGTCGGGATCCGGGGGCGGTAGGATCTGTATGGCACAACACGGTTGGTTACAGTCTGGCCGTACTCTGCGTCTTGATGGCAGCGGCGTGGGGCATGTCCGTCGTCGCCGGTGATTTTCTGTCAAAAGGGCAAACATTGTTGTTGGCGGCGATGGCGACTGCCGTGGTCGCGCAAAAAGGCTTCTCTGGAATTCTGCAGGGATGTGATCGGCTGACCGCTTTCGCTTTGATCCCATTGCTGTTCGTCAGCACGTATCTGGTGGGCAATGGCATCGGCCTCGGTTGGCTGCAATCGGGGCTGACGGGGGTTCTTGTCGCGTGGCTGTGTGGTGCGTCCCTTGCGGCTTTGCTAGCAGCCGGACTGAGCCGCGCCGTAGGCTCCGTCGATGGCAAGCTGCTGCGTTCGACGGCCATTGTGGGCGGTCGTGGGGCCCTGTCGGCGACCCTGATCTACCTGCTGTTTCGCAGTGATGTTTTTCTCGTCGAGCACTACCTGGGTGCGGAGACACTGGGGGTTTATACCATCGCCATTTTTGTAGCTGAAATGATGCAGAGAGGACCAAACATCGCTGGTGCCGTGCTCTTGCCCAAGGTGCTGCGTGGTATCGACGACAACCACGTCATGAGTCTCGTCGTCAGCCGCTGGGTCCTGCTCTTCAGTCTGCTGTGCGCCTTCGGCGTCATCGTCATCGGCGGTCCGCTGATCGGCTGGATTTTCGGAGCCACCTTCGCCGCGGCCCATCTGCCTCTCATGTGGATGTTGCCCGGGTTGGTCGCTTCCGGTTTCGGCTCCGTGCTCAATACCAAACTCGCCGGCCAGGGCTACCCACCGGTGACGATGTGGGCCCCCGGTATGGCATTGGCGGCGAATGTGGCACTTAATCTAGTGCTGATACCGCAGTTCGGCCTCGTCGGCGCGGCGTTGTCGACGTCCATCGCCTATGGCCTGTGGGCGGTCCTCGTCACCATCGCCTATCACCGCATCACCGGTCTGGCGTGGCGCCGGTTTCTACGTTCTTCATGACAAGTCTGCCATCCATCCCCCAACGTCAGCTACCACCGACTCTCGACCGCGGGTTGTTCCTCCTGTTCGTGGTCCTGCAGGTCGGCGTCGTCTTCGCCGCCCTGTTTCTGCCGTCGAAGTTGCTCAGCGCCGCCGCCCTCGGTCTGGGTGCCGGCGTATATCTGGTGGCCGTACTCATCTGGCCATGGGTCATCGTTCCCGCCGTGGTCGTCACCACCGCGCTCGACATCACGGGACAGCTGATCAAGGAGACGGGCATCGGCATCCCGGTCACCGGATTTCACCTGTCCCTGATGCTGATGTCGATCGGCATCTTCACCAACACTTGTCTGCGACGCCGATTCACTTTTCCCGCCTTTGAACTCAGGGGGCCGCTGGTTCTGCTGTGGGGGGTCATGGCCTTTTCCCTCACCTACACGCCGGCCCTGGCGGAGGGCACCGTCGGAGTCATGCGGACGCTGGCATTGATCGCCTTCCTCTACGGCACGCAGATCATGATCGACTCGCGGCAGGCGGTGAACATCGTCGTCATCTCCATGGGGACGTCGATGATCGGTGCTGCCATTCTGGCGGTGGCGCAGATCATGACGGAAAAGTTCTATCTGCCTGCCAGTTTCGTCATCGCCGTCGGCGCCAATGCACCACGGGCGACGGGCACGTTCCACAATCCCAACACCTTCGGCACCTTCCTGATGTGCGGTGTCGTATTTCTCTTCGCCTTGCTCGTCAACCACCGATTCCGCAGGTGGCCTGCCATCTATCTGCTGGCATCCCTCGTGGCTGCCGGTGCGGGTCTGGTGACGACCTTCAGTCGCGCCAACTGGGTCGCCGCCGCCGTCGGCATCGTGGCCGCGCTGATCTATGCACGCAAACTGCGGTATCTGCTGTGGGTCGGCCTCAGCGGTGTGGCGATCATCGTCGCCGTAAAAGAGTTCGTCCCTTTCGCCGACCACATCTTTCAGCGTTTCGTCTCCATTTTCACGCTGCTCACCGACTTCGGTGCTGTCGGTCGCGAGTCGGGATCGGCGCGGCTCTATTTCATCATTGCGGGCCTCGAGATGTGGCTCGACCATCCGATCCTCGGGGTCGGCTGGCGTGCCTTTCCACTGCTGTTCGATGCGTATAAACCGGTCGGTTTCCCCATGTGGGTGCCGACGAAAGAGTCGCATACGCTGGCGGCCAACATGCTGGCAGAACTCGGTCTGGTAGGCTTCACGGCGTCGGCGTGGATCGTCTGGCGTGTGTTTGCACGCGGCATGGGAGCGGTGCGGCAGACCACCGACTCGTATCTGCGTGCCGTGCTCGTGGCATTGTTGTGCGTCTTCCTGGCCTTCCAGGTGAGTCTGTCGGCGACGGCGGACTTCAGTAACAATTTCCTCTGGTTCTTTACGGGGATGATCTTCGCCGTCATCCACCTCAGTGAGCGCGAGACGGCCGCCGCCTCTGCCTGAGGCAATGGTTGCGTGATGGACGTCCTCGTCGCCTCGCATCTGTACCCCAGTGCCCTGTCCAGGATCTCGGGGAACTTCGTCCATAACCAGACCCGCTTTCTCGCCGAATTGTGCGAGCCCCGCGTGGTCGCACCGATTCCCTGGTTTCCATTGCCAGGATTTGGCCGCTGGAGCCGTTTCCGTGGCCTGCCGGTGCAAGAGACAATGGATGGCATCGACGTGCGTCGGCCTCCCTACCTGACCTTGCCACGACGTCTGTTGCTGGGCCGCGCCTGGCCATCCTATCTGCGAGCCCTGGAGTCTCGCATCGACAGTGTGCCTGACGTCATCCACGCGCACGTCGCCTACCCCGACGGCAGGGCCTGCATCGAATATGGCCGACGTGTGGGTCGGCCTGTGGTGGTCACCGTTCACGGACATGACCTGAAGGATCTGGCGGTGAATCGGGCATCGTGGCGAACGTGGGTGCAGCAGGCGCTGACTGGCGCCGACGCCGTCATCGCCGTCAGTGGTGAACTTGCGGGTCGGGCCCGAGAACTCGGCGTCACCGACGAGCGGCTGGCGCAGATCCCCAACGGAGTCGACTGCGATCTATTCCAGCCTGCGGCGCGCACACCGGGAGAGGGGGGTTGGCGTCTGGTCTACAGTGGCCGCTACGATCCGGCGAAAGGGTTGGATGAATTGTTGCAGGCTATGGCTGGTCTGCGTGCCGAGGGCCGTGACGTTTATCTCGATCTCGTCGGCGGGGGTGCAACAGACTTGAGCAATCATTTTCCAGCAAGGGCTGCGCAACTCGGGGTCAGCGATCGAGTGCGTTTTATCGATGAAGTCGACTGGAAACAGATGCCCGCCCTTTTCAGGGCGGCTGATATTTTCGTTCTACCCTCCTATTCAGAGGGTTTGCCCCTGTCTTTGCTGGAGGCTTTTGCCTGCGGCTTGCCGGTGGTGACGACCCGGTGTGGCGGACCGGAGGAAGTGGTCGACCCATCAGTGGGCCGCCTCGTCGAGCCTCGCGATGTCCCAGGTCTGCAGGCAGCCTTGGCGGCGACCCTGGACGACTACGGCAGTTATGACCGCAACCATATTCGTCGCTATGCGGAACAGCAATTCGACTACCGCGCCGTTGCCGGACGGATTCACCAGGTATATGAAGCGGTCTGCACCGGTGGATCCCTGACAATTTCTTGACGATGTCGGGACCGGCCGCGTTATTGTGAGAATTGCCATAATCCTGTCAAATACAACCACTTCCCGCGATTTCTGACCCCCACATGAGCACCGACACGCCGGTCCTTCTGGGCATTTATGACGGCCACAATGCATCAGCGGGCGTCTATATAGGAGACCGTCTTGTGTCTCTGGTTCAGGAAGAGCGGCTCGTGCGTGTCAAAAACCATTATGGACCACCGCAGCTGGCAGTCGCTGAGGCCCTGCGCCTGGCTGCCGTCTCACAGGCTGAGGTGGACCGGGTCTGCTGTGGTGCTCACTTCGTGTCCAAACCCAGGGGACCACGGTGGGCGACACAGAGCTTTGATGCCCGCTATCGTGGGGGGGTGTCGCAGACAGCACGACGGCACGTCACCGGCATTTCCGCCTACCGCAGACGGCGTGCTCGCAAGCGCATGGAAGAGCGCACGGCGGTGATTGCGGCATGGGGATTCGCGCCAGAGAAAGTGACGTATTTCGATCACCACGAAGATCATGCGGCGACGGCATATCACGGACTGCGGCGCGATGACGAGCCATATCTCATCCTCACCCTCGATGGCGGCGGCGATGGCCTTTGTGCGTCGGTCTGGATCGGTCGCGATGGGGAGCTGGAATGTCTCGAGAGGGTGAGCCGGGAGGACAGCCTCGGCGAACTGTACGCCGTAACGACACACTTGCTTGGCTTTACCCCTCTCGAGCACGAATACAAGCTGATGGGCATGGCGGCGTACGCCGATCCCAAGTATGCCGAACCGGCGGCGCGGGTGTATGAGGGGTATCTTGGTTTTGATCCGGCGCGACCCATGCGCTTTCAGCGGCGCGTCAGGGAGCCGATCTCCGACGTCGGGCCGCGACTCGAGAGGGATCTGGCACGCCTTCGCTTCGACTCGATCTGTGCAGGCCTGCAACTGTTCACGGAGCGTATCCTGTGCGAATGGGTGCAACGCTGCGTACAACAAACCGGCATCGGTCGTGTGCTGGCCGCCGGTGGTGTATTCATGAATGTGAAGGCCAACAAAGCCGTGTCCGAACTGGGCCAGATCGAATATTTCGAGGCCTTCCCCTCCTGTGGGGATGAGTCTCTGTCCATCGGTGCCTGTTATCTCGAGGCGAAAGCTCTCGGCGTGAACCCGGCGCCGATCGAACACTGTTACCTGGGCAACGACCTGTCCATGCAGGAATGCCAACAGGCGGTCGCCGATGCGGGCGATCAGGTGACCGTCGAGGAACCGGTGGATATGGCCGACCGCGTCGCTCAGATCCTGGCCGATGGCGAGATCGTCGCCCGTGCCGCCGGTCCCATGGAGTTTGGCGCGCGGGCCCTGGGAAATCGTTCCATTCTTGCCGATCCGCGGAACCAGGACGTGGTGCGAGTCATCAATCGGATGATCAAGAAGCGCGATTTCTGGATGCCCTTCGCACCAGTGGTGCTGCGGCGCCAGTCTGCGGCATATTTCAGCAACCCCAAGGACCTGCCCTCGCCGTACATGATGAACACCTTCGACTCAACAGATCGCCGCGACGGATTCATGGCGGCAGTGCACAACGCCGATCTGACGGCACGACCGCAACTGGTGGAGGATGGGCAGAATCCGGGATACGAGGCGATCCTGCAATGCTTTGGCGAACGCACTGGACGGCACGTGTTGCTCAATACGTCCTTCAATCTGCACGGCTCTCCCGTCGTCTGCTCCGCTGCCGACGCGATGGGAGTGCTCCTCGATTCGGGTCTGCAACGGCTCATCCTCGGGCCGCTGCTGGTGACCAAGCGCGCGACGACGACGTGACAGGTGTCGACATCTTCTGGGTCGCCACGGGCTTGATTCTATACACGTATCTCGGATACCCCATTCTGCTGTCGCTGCTCACCGCCGGTCGCCGGCAGCCGACCTATGAACCGGCGGCACAGTTGCCGACGGTCAGTCTCATCGTCACGGCCTTCAACGAAGAGGATGTCCTGCGGGACAAGCTGGAAAACAGCTTCGCCCTCGATTATCCGGACCATCTGCTGCAGATCATCGTAGTCTCCGACGGCTCGACGGATGGCAGTGACGATGTTGCCAGCGCCTTCGAAACACGACGGGGGTTCCTGTTCTTGCGGCAGCAGCAGAACGAGGGCAAGACGATGGCGCAGAATGCGGGGGTGCGCGCGGCGACGGGACAGATCCTCGTATTCTCCGATGCCAACAGCATCTATGCCACGGACGCGTTGCAGAAATTGGTGGGCCCCTTCGTCGACGGGCGCGTCGGTTGCGTGTGTGGCGAATTGCACTACACAAATCCAAAGCGGGCTGCTGCTGGCATGGGGGAGGGTTCGTACTGGCGTTACGAACAGTATCTGAAGCGGCATGAAAGTCTTCTGGGGTCGCTGGTGGGCGCCAATGGCTCGATCTATGCGTTGCGACGTGAACTTTTCCAGGAGCTTGGTGCAGCGATTATTTCCGACTTCATCATGCCCATTCGCCTGCGGCTGGCCGGTCATCGTGTGGTCTACGAACCATCCGCCATCGCCGTAGAAGAGGTGGCTGTCGGTTTCGTGGACGAACTCAAACGCCGTCGCCGCATCGTTGCTCGCTCGTTGTATGGGCTGTGGACGGAACCGGGGGCATTCAATCCCTTCGCCCATCCGCTGTTCGTCTTTCAAGTCGTGTCCCACAAGGTCATACGCTGGTTGGTGCCGGTCCTTCTTCTCGTCATGCTCATAACCAGTGTCGAGCCCGGTTTGGCGCGACTGTCTCCCTACGACTGGTTGTTCGGCGGTCAACTGTTGCTCTATGCCCTGGCCCTGCTTGGTGGTCTGCTGCCGGTCGGTGTCAGTCGCCTGAGTCTGTTCTACGTACCAGCCTATTTCTGTGCCATCAATCTGGGCGCCCTGCTCGGATTGCTTGCGGCACTTCGTGGTCAACGGCACACCGTGTGGAAGCCCTTGGCACGCGCGGACACGGACTGACCATGTCGCAGGTGTGGATCACGATTCTGCTGGCCCTGAGCGACTTCGTTACCATCAATCTGGCGACGGTGGCGTTGTTGTGGATGAAACATGTGGGCGGCACACTGACGAGCGTGACCCGTGCCTGGCATGACGTGCGACCCGATCTTTCGGGGCCGCCATTCGCCTTTGTCCTCGAGTACTACCTGTGGGACGCCCTGCCCCTGATCTACATGTGCTGGCTGGTGTTGCTCGTCTTCGGCGGACTCTATCGACCTCGGCCCACGACGTCCCGACTCGATGAGGGGATCGCCGTCTTGCGGGTGATCACCCTGGGCGTGGTGCTGTTTTTTATCGCCACCTTCGATCTGCAGCAGGGCATGACCTTTACCCGCGCCCTCGTCTGTTCGTACTGGCTGGCCCTCGTCGTTCTCGTCATCGGTGGCAGAGCAACTCTACGCACACTGCAATTGCGCTTGCTTGCCTCCGGCATCGGACGTAGCAACGCCATCATCGTCGGTACCGACGAACGGGGTGCACGACTGTTACAGGATCTGCGGACCTCGACAGCCCATCGGTATGAGGTAATCGGTTTTGCCCGAGCACCCGGAGATGTGGAGGTCGATGCCGTCGAGGGGCTGCCGGTGCTGGGTGGTGTGGATGACCTGGGCCGGATCATCGGTCAGCGTGGTGTCGAGTCGGTGCTGATCGCATTGACGTCGAATAGCCACGAGGAAATCCTGCGCATCGTTGAGGCAGCCTGTGGTCCTGGGTCGGTGGTCTCGTTCAGTATCACCCCCGATCTCTACGATATCGTTACCGGGCACGTGCGCACGAACCAGATCTACGGCGTGCCCCTGATGGAACTGCGGCCGCAATTGATGGCGCCGTGGGAGAGTGCAGCCAAGCGGCTCATCGATATCACCGTCGCCTTGGTTGTACTGGTGGGCCTGGCGCCCCTGTGGTTGATGGTAGCCGCCGCCATCCGCCTCGATTCGCGTGGCCCCATTCTGTTCCGCCAGGAGCGTGTCGGGCGCAGTGCCAAACCTTTCGCCATGTACAAGTTCCGTTCCATGGTGGTCGAAGCGGAGGACAAAACAGGCCCCACGTGGGTGGCGGATGCCGATCCGCGCGTCACCCGCGTCGGCCGGGTGTTGCGGGCCCTGCACTTCGACGAGATCCCCCAGTGCATAAACTTTCTGCGCGGCGACATGAGTCTGGTGGGGCCACGCCCGGAACGCCCGTTCTTCGTAGAGAAATTCACGCAGGAGATTCCGTTTTACCTGCGCCGTTTTAATGTCAAGCCAGGGTTGCTGGGGTGGGCACAGTCGAAACACGAATTCGACATGCAGTCGACGGATTTTTCCAGTATCGCGGCGGAGCGTCTGGAGTACGATCTCTACTACATCGAGAATGCGTCGCTGTTGCTGGATTTCTCGATCATGATTCGTACAATATGGTTCGTTCTGGCGGGGAAGAGTACTAGGTAGGTTGTGCGGGCGGGTAGCGCTTCGGCGGCTTCCGTTCGGCCTCGGCAAGACCTCACAGGTGGACTGAACGCCGCATCTTGCGGCTCAGTCCACGCTCGCCATCCTGGCGAGCGCCCGCACCAAGTACTTTCTCCGCATCTCTCACGGAGACCAACACCCCACCCGGCACCCGGAACGGCTGCGCGTTCCTGTTCGGGCCCTTGCACCTGTGACTCTGGGGACTCACGGAGCTGCTCTTCCCGCCACCAGCACGTATCGCCGCGTCACCGGTAATCAGTATACCCGAACCACAGCTCCTCGCTCGGTGGTGACACGCTGGCGGGCTTCTGCCGCTGGCACACCTAGCTGCGGCCAATCCTGGGGTGGCACTTGTGCCAGGCGCAGCAGCAGGCGCGACAACTGTGCGGCATACTCTTTCAGTTCGCGCACATTGAGCTTGTCCGCCGTGTCGGGTGGTTCGTGGTGATAGTCGGCGTCGGCATGGCGACCGCGGAAGCGCCAGCGCCATAGGTGTGCGGCGTCGATTCCATCGACCAGATAAGGGAAATGATCGGAGGAATTGTCGAGTTGTGACATGACATGGCACTGCAGGCCGTCACCCATGTGGTCGAACTGTCGTTGGACCAGAGCGCGCAGGTGGTCGAAACCGAGGACGAGGCCCTTCATGTGACCTGCAGCCAATTCGTCGAGATTGATCGCCAGGCGTGGACGTCGCCCGTCGCTGTAGTGACGTCGAACGAAATCGAAGGAGCCGAGAAATCCCTGTTCTTCCGCTGAGTAGGTGACGAAGTGCAGCGTTCGACCTGGTGACGTGCCGACGTCCCGCCGCAGGGCGGCCAATACACGTGCCGTCTCCAGGGTCGAAATCGTACCGGAGCCATTGTCGTTGCCCCCTGGCGAAGCGTAAACGGTATCGTGGTGGCCACCGAGGACGAGATCCTCCTCCGGCCAACGGTCGCCACGCAGCAGGCCATGGACGTTGGCTGTGCGCTTGCTTTCCGTCGTCGTGGCCACCTCCACTTGCAGGCGTGCTGCCGAGGTGCGCCGCAGTCGTGCTCCTGCCTCGCGGGTGATGGCGATGCTGGGCAAGGGGGGTGAGGGAAAATCAGGGTCCCGTGAGTCGTGGGCGGAGTGATATTCGCGGCGCTCACCACTCTTGCCGTCGATCACGGCTGCTGCCGCCGCACCGGCGGCGGCGACATCGCGTAACCGGTAGGCGTGCGGCATCGGTTGCGTGAATGGTTCGTAGGCGATGTTCATCAGGGCGATCTCCCCTGGCAGTTGTTTGGAGACGGCGGCGATCTCCCGTGGCGTGCCGTAACCGACATCGACGACATTCGCCTCGATGGTAAACGAGCCACAGCCGATGAAGGGCAATATGTCGAGCCTAGCGCCGTCGCTACTGCGCACGTCTGCCTTTGACCACGACCAACAGTCCATGTCGAACTCCTCGACGGCAACTTCGTCGAGGCCGGCCAGACTGAATTGATCACGGATGTATTCTATGGCACGCCATTCGGCGTCCGTCCCCGACCACCGCGGTCCGATGGTGTCACACAGTTGGCGGGCGTGCTCACCGATTCTGGCGCCGGTCCAAGCCTCGCCAGACAACCAGCGATCGGTTGCGGTCCAGTCCAGGTCCGCTGGAGAGTCAGAGTTCATCAGCGTTTGGCTGCGTACTCACGCAGGTCACGCACGTGATCGGTTACGGCCTGGACGCCAAAAGCAAGGGGGTTGCCAACATTGAGGAAGCGATAGCCCCAGTCGATTTTCTGCTTGATCTCCGTGGGATCGGCGAGGGTGGTGCCGACGACGACGCCGGTGCCCTCCAGTCGCTTCGGTACTTCTTCCATGATCTGCTGGACCTCTTTCGATCCCGTCTGTCCTGCCAGTCCGAGGGATGCGGACAGATCCAGCGGTCCAACGAGGATGATGTCGATGCCGGGGACGGCGGCGATTTCGTCGAGGTTGTCCCAGGCCTGCTTGCTCTCCATCTGGCAGATCAGCATCGTTTCGTCATTGGCCGTCTCCAGCACCATCTGCCAGTCGACACCGGCGACACGGGTCCACATGGGCGACAGGCCGCGGTTGCCTTGTGGTGCATAGTGGGCGGCATCTACCGCCCGGCGTGCCTCGTCCACCGTGTTGACCTGTGGCACCATGACCAGCACAGCGCCCACGTCGTATGCCTTTTTGATCAGACCAGGGTCGTTATGGGCGACACGGATCATCGGCGCTACACCCCGTTGTCGCGCCAACACGGGAATCACGTCGAGTTGCTCCATGCCGTAGGGCATGTGCTCTGTGTCGATCCACAAGAAATCGATACCGGTGCCGATGGTTGGGCCAGCGATATAGGGGGAAAAGGCGGCGAGACCCGTGCCGAGCACGACGTCACCGTCAGCGAGCTTCTGTTTGATCGGATTCGGATACATGTCGGTCCGTCCTTATGTGTCAGGTCAGTACAACGTCCAGAGGATAAAAGCACCCAGGCCGATTCGATAGAAGGCAAAGGCGTGGGTGCCATGTCGTTTCAGGAACCGCAACAGCAGATCGATACTGACGTAGCCGCTGATCGCGGCGGCGGCGATTCCGAGGCCCAGATTGACCATGCTGTGGGCACTCGAAGTGGTGGCGAGCAGCTCGAACAATTTGAGCAACCCGGCACCACCGATGGCGGGCAGGCCGAGAAGAAAAGAGAAGCGTGCCGCTTCGTCACGGCGTAGACCAACAAAGAGCCCTCCCATGATCGTCGAGCCGGATCTGGAGCAGCCCGGGATGAGGGCCAACGCCTGGCACAGGCCGATGATCTGAATACGCCAGAATGTCAGCTGGCTGAGTTCGCGATCTCTCGGGCCAAGTCGTTCCGACAACAACAGCAGCAGGGCGAGCACGATCAGGGCGATGGCAATGATGGATAACCCCCGAGCCTCGATCTCGATGAAGTCCTTGAAGCCGAGACCGAGTACGACGATCGGCACCGAGGCGGGAACGATGGACCATGCCAGCAATGTGTCCGGCGTGCGTCGCAGATCGCGGTGACGCAGCCCTTCCAGCGCAGCGCGTGTAAGACGACTGATGTCGGCGGCGAAGTAGACGAAAACCGCCGCCAGGGTACCCAACTGAATGGCCGCCGAGAAGGCAGCCCCTGGATCCTCCCACCCCAGAAAGTGGGGGAGAATGCGCAGGTGAGCGGTGGAGGAGATGGGCAGAAATTCGGTGAGGCCTTGAACGAGACCGAGAAGGATCGCCTGCAGGGGGGTCATTCGGTGGCGATCCGGCGACACTCCAGATAATAACGCTTCTCGGTCGCCTCTCCGAGGGAGAAGCTTTTGCGCGGCAATGGACCGTCCCGACGAATCGTCGGAAACAGCGCATGTTTGTCGATCACCTCGGAGTACAAGCCGATGTTGCCCGCCTCGCTCCCGAGGCGCTCAACGGTCTGCTCACCATGGAGGTAGTCGACCTCCACCGACGCATGGTCCTGCTCGAAATCGTTAAGAAAATCCTGCAGGGAAACGGCGGGCAGACTGCCGGTGGGATCATGGAGGGAGATGATACCTCGTCGCTGCCCGGCGACAAAAGGCAACCGATGAGTCTCGGTGTTCGAGGGGATCAACCGCGCCTCGGTCCAGGACGTTGGCGTGTCGCAGAGTTGCACGGTCACGCCGGAGCCGAGGGTGGGACAGGCGGCGGAGAAGGCGGTGACGAGGTCGTCGAAGTCACAACCGAACAGAACGCGGTGAATGGGTTCGAAAACGAGTCCGTCGTCATGCAGGTTGACGAGTTCGACGAGGGCGTGACGCGCCGGGTGATCGGCGACGGCCGACAGACCACCGGCAGTCTGTTTGATCTCCTGCCAGACGGCCTGTGCCGTGGCGAAGGAGTGGTTGCCGTCCCCCATGGCGTAGAGCATGGGGTCATCGTCCCCTGAAATCAGTCCGCGCAGGGCGGTGACAACCTGATCGATGAGGGTTGGCTCGCTCACCTGCCAGCCCCGGACACGCCCGCCGCCGAGCATCAACTCGGTGTCGTATAGGGCTGGCAGGTCGGCATCGAAGAGGGGTTCGATGACGGTGCGTAGCGGGTCATCGATGAGGACCAGGATGTGGGGCACCTCAAGTGGGGTGCCACGGCGCACGGCAATACGGGGCGCCAGACGCGAGACCACAGTTCCCTCGGTGGTACGGATCAAGGTGAGGGCGCCGTCTTCGTAGCTGTACTGCTCGAGGTCGAGAGCCACCAGCAGGCCGCGACGGGACTCGACATGTGGTGTCTGCCGATCGACGAGGACAAAACCTCTTGGCAACTCCCGCAGTACACCCTGTGTCGAGTACTCAGCCATGGCGGCGCGAATCTGCTCGATGCGCTGCGCGCTGTCATCGGCGCCGAGGTAGAGTTCAGGAAAGACCAGCTTCCGTGTCGACCGTGCCGATCCGACGAGACCGTCCACACGCTCCCAGTAACCGGGGTCGGTGGTGTGCTGGTCACAGGCGATGACGGCCCACGTATGGACAGGCACGTCGCCGTGTGGCAGCAGGATGTGGGGCACCTCCAGGGCGAGGTCAGAAAATTGCATGACCTGCAAGATGGGAAATGTGCGACGCCCCCGCCAACAAAGCCAATACTTCTGATGACCATGACCTATATTGTCATAGGTATGAAACACAAGAAAAGTCGGCGCCAGCATACGGGGCCGTTCCAGATCGTGCATGAGGACGAGGATATCGTCGTCGTCGACAAAGAACCAGGACTGCTCACGGTACCGATTCCCAAGTCGAAAGCGCGCAATCTAAAGGAACTGCTCGATCGTTATCTGGTGAAACGAAAGGGTCGAGCACTGCAGGTGCATCGCATCGACCGGTTCACCTCGGGACTCGTGGTTTTCGCCCGTCATCGCGAAGCGCGTGAACGGTTGGTGGCGCAGTTCCGTGAGCGCACACCGGATCGGCTCTATCTGGCCATCGTGCGTGGTGTCATCGAAGCGGACAAAGGCACATTGCGTCATCGGCTGCAGCTGACGCGGGAAGGGTTCCGGCAGAAGGTCGTCGAGCGTGGTGGCACTGAAGCGATCACGCATTTCCACGTGCGTGAGCGTCTGCCCGGCATTACGCTGGTGGAGGTGCGTCTCGAAACGGGTCTGAAGAATCAAATCCGGGTGCAGTTTCAGGCGGAGGGGCATCCGCTGATGGGGGACCAGCACTACGAACAGGCAGAGAAACTGGAGCGTTTGCTCCATCGACAGGCGTTGCATTCCTGGCGACTGTCGTTTTTGCACCCGCGCTCGGAGCAACCTGTCGGTTTCGAGGCCCCCCTGCCACCCGACTTGGCGGTGCTCATGGACAGGATGCGCACGGAAGCCGAGCAGGCGCAGGCTGTGCAGGTG
>DPVW01000264.1:23621-35425 GCA_003529325.1 Candidatus Latescibacterota bacterium
AAGCAATCGTTTACTTACGGACTTGAAACCCTTTACAGAGTTGCCAACCTTCCGTACACTCGCCCCCTTATCGGTGTTTCGGTAAAACTAAAGATATATCCAGTCTTTCTCGGGACCCAGCCACATTCGGCCGTGGGCCCGATCAACGAGCGCGTTCGATTACGAGCATTCTCAACGCGAGGGAGGTTACCATGCGTTTTGTCCCAACCCGTTCCGGGCCCATGCTGTGGCTGGCCACAGCGGCGCTGCTGGCACTCAGCAGCATGGCCATGGCCGGCAATGGAAAACTTGCCGGCAAGGTGACGGATGCATCTGGTGAGCCGTTAGTCGGCGCCAATGTGGTTACCACCGTTGGCACGACCCCGAAGGGTACGACCACGGACGACGAGGGCAAGTATTTCATCCTCAACATTCCACCGGGCGTCTATACGGTGACGGCCAGTTATATCGGCTACAAGTCGCTCGCCCAAACCGAAGTGTCGGTCCGTCTCGATCTGACGTCCGCCATCGATTTCGAGATGGAGCGGCAGACGATCGAAGGTCAGGTCGTCACCATCGTCGCCGAGGCGCCGTTGGTAGAAAAGACACGCACTTCCAGCCGCTCGTCCATCAACCTCGCCGAACTGAACAACACGATGCCCGTCTCCGACTTGAGTGAGCTGGTGGAGACGGCACCGTCCGTGTTCAACGGCTTCATCCGCGGCGGCCGCAAGGCGGACTCGCGGGTCCTCGTCGACGGCATCGATGTGTCGGACACGTACTTCCGCGCCGGCGAGGGCCGGGGGGTGTCGAACCCATACGCCGTCAACAATCGTTCCACGGCCAATGAGTACACCGCCGTCGGTGTCAACACCTCGTCGGTACAGAGCCTCGACATCATCGCCGGCACTTTCAACGCCGAATACGACGCGGCGTCGGCAGGTATCATCAACATCACCACCCGTGAGGGGGGGGACGAGACCGAGGCCAGGCTGTTTTTCCGCTTCAGTCCGTCCGGCATCGAGAACGCCGGCACCGGCGTCTATAGCGACCTGAGCGAATACAATGCCGAACGTGATGCCCTGCTGGCCAGTGACGAGCAGGCCGATCGAGACGAGTCGGCCAACTATACCTTCGACAACTCGACCATCGACAAGATTGGTTACGGCGACGACCTGCCCTACGAGGCGGAGTTTTCTCTCGGTGGTCCTCTGAGTGACCGCACGCATTACTTCGGCACCGCGCGCTACGTCGACGACAGCGGCCAGTTCTCCTACGAGCAGCATCGCTCGGCCCGCTACAGCCTGAAGCTGACGCACCAGGCGTCGGACGCCGTAAAGCTGACGGCAAGCGGGTGGGTCGACGACGGCGGCATCCTCGGGGGCTGGACGAACCGGGACTTCACGGGTGTCTACAAGTTCTTCCCCGAAGGCAACATGGGAAACAAGAAGCTGGGTACGATGGGTTACCTGGCGCTGACCCACACGCTGTCGAAGAACACATTCTACGAGATCAAGGTGTCGCAACTCAATCGGGAGTCGCAGTTCGGTTATTCCGATGATGATGCCGACGGTCGTCCCGAGATCGGTGAGGATGGCGACTTCATCCGCATCGACACGGCGGCAGAGGCAGCCCTGTACCTGGGTGTCGAGAGTGGTGGCGGCACGCGGCCCGACGGGGACCCGAGTTTCTTCAGCACCCTGATCCAGGATCAGAGCTACAGTCTCGACTTTTCGCGCGAGCAGTACCGCTTCAAGAAGGCGGCGTTCTACTACAACAAGCTCGAGCGGAACGTGACGCAGGCGAAGTTCGACATCACCAGCCAGGTGAACTATAACCATCAGTTGAAGGGTGGTCTGCTGTTCCGTCGGCACGAGGTAAACAACCTCGAGCAGTTGACGACGGTGCCCATCGGCTACGACGCAGATTTTCCCTTCCAGCAGACGCAGTTCGAAGTAAACCCGAAGGAGTTCGGTGCCTACGTGCAGGATCGCATCGAGTATGAGGGCGTGATCATCAACGCCGGTCTGCGTGTCGATGCCTTCGATGTGGGAGTCGATCAATTCAGTGACTTCTTCAATCCTTTCAAGATCGACACGCTGTCGACGGGGCAGATCGCCCGTACCGAGATCCGCGATCGCGACGTCGACGTCAAATGGTTCCTGCAGCCCCGTCTCGGCATTTCGCATCCGGTGTCGGACAATTCCGCCATGTATTACTCCTGGGGCAAGTTCTACTCGGCGCCTTCGTTCTCGACGATCTATGAGAACTACGGCACCTTCGCCCAGGAGTCGCTGCCGAGCACGCAGGACGTGGCCAGGGATCCTTCGGAGGCCACCGCTTATGAGATGGGCCTGCAGTACAGCTTCCATCCCAATTATCTGCTCGACATCTCCGCCTACTACCGCGACATCGACAACTACAGCAGCTACGGGTATTCGATCAATCCCGTGACAGGTGGCTCGTACACCTTGATCACCAGTGGTGGTTATGCCGACAGTCGGGGTCTGGAGCTCGGCCTCGAACGTCGCGCCACGAGCCAATTGAACTGGCGCCTGAACTACGCGCTCAGCTACATCAAGGCAGCAGCGCTGGCCGGAGATGCCAGCCCCTTCCCCGAGCAGAGGTCTTTCGCCGCTTCGCAGGGTGATACGGACATCCCCTTCGATGACAAGGAGACATTCAACACGATCGAGCGTACTGTCGCCGGCGGCAGCAACCCGCTGACGTCCGGTTTCGATCGCACCCACCGTCTGGCCCTGACCCTGATGGCCGATCTTCCCTTTGAGATCGGCAGCTCGCTGATCAGCACCTACGAGAGCGGGTTCCTGTACCGGGTGACGGCGACGTCATCGGACCCGCGTGACATCGAGACCAAGCGGGCGCCCTTCACCATGAAGGTCGATCTGCGACTCACACGCGGCATCAGTTTTGGCGGACAGGGTATCAACGCCTTCTTCGAGGTCCGGAATCTCCTGGATCGCGAGAACATCATCGCCTTCAACGGCGGCGGAACCTCGGAGGATCAGGTCCTCTGGGAGACCGATGAGAACCCGACCGGCGTGCTTGGTCGAGCTTTCAACGGTAACGGCCTGCCCATCTATGGGCCGGCACGGCGTCTGAACCTCGGGTTCAGCCTCGACTTTTAATCCGCCGACTACGATCAAGAATAGGAGATCCAGATCATGACTAAGTTCCACACCATAACACGAGCGGCGCTCACAGTTGCCCTTGTGATGCTGGTGTCGACGAGCGCCTGGGCGCAAGCGCATGGCGGCGTCTTCACCGCGGGTGACCTGTGGGAGACGTTCCTGCCCACGAACGTGGACAAGAGCTACCGCGAGTCGGGTGGCGATTCACCCGATGACTATTACATGCTGATCCGCGTAGGCAATCTCGACCGTCAATGGACGAGCCCCTCGATGATGTACCCCGGTGGTGAGAACATCCATCTGCCGTGGGAGCAGCAGATCCAGATGGTCGAATACAATCCAGATCCCTCGTTCAATCCGTACGCACGCGGCGAAGACCCGATGCGCGGTCACTATGCCTACGGATTCTTCCTCGACGGCATGGCCGGGTCGGAGCGTTCCACCTTCGACGCGGCTACTCACTGGGTCGATCCGGCCAAGCGTCACACACAGATGTATGAAGGCCTGACGCCGACGACACTGGGTGTGGACGTGAAGTACCGGATTCGTCAGTACTCGGTGAACCACGCCAACCTCAACGACTTCATCGCCATCGAGATGGAGTTGACGAATACCGGTGAGGTCGACATCGATGCCGACGGCACCGTGGACCGCTCCGGCAATCGCATCAACGCCCTGACGCTGAGTATGCGTCATGAGCCGATCAACAGCATGTCGAACCGCACTAATGGCCGTCGTGGTGCAGCCGGCTGGTTCACCGGTCCGACGTCGGGTTACGACGCCACCCCGGATGCCGACGGCAACCCCTGGGACGTGCCGGTGATCTTCTCCGGTCCGTCTCCCAGTGGCCTGACCGCCGGTGCCGGTCCTGATGGTGTGCCCTGGGCCCCCGATGGCTCCCGTTTCCTGGGCAATACCATGAATCGTGGTCGGCGTTACTACTACGACATCTACGCCGGGTTCCAGTTCATCGCCGCCAAGCAGGGCACCCTGCCCGCTGGCGGCAGCAGCACCGGTCAGGATGACAAGCTGACGATCTACGGCAGTGATCCCGTCGGTGACGGGGCCGAGCGCGGCTGGTATACGACGGTTACCAAGGACAGCGATGCCCGCAACAACGCCATGATCGAACACCGCATGTCCATGGGTGTGTGGTTCGATGGTGACGCCATCGGCAGTCACAGTCTCGATTACAGCTCGGGGCCGCTGGAGACCGTAGGCAATCTGGTTCCGGATCCGAACTGGTTCGATCCGGATGCCGCAGGTATCGTCGCTGGTGCCCCGCTGTCCTTTATCGGCGCGGTGCGCCCCGAAGGTGAGCGTGGCCAGCCCCGTGGCGACATGAAGTACAATGGCCAGTTCGACCAGAACTGGGAAAAGGACAACGAGACCAACTGGCCCAACGCTCCGGATGAGGCCAGCGACTGGGACGAGGGTTTTTCGATCCAGTACAACTTCGACGGCAAGCACCGCTCCTCCATCGGCCCTTTCGACCTTGAGGTAGGCGAGACGATGAACGTCGTCCTCGTCGAGTATGGCGGCTTCCGCCTACAGGGCGTGCGCAAGGCGCGCAAAGCAGGGCAGTGGGCCTATGACAACAATTGGAACGTGCCCGAACCACCGCCGACGCCGGATATCCAGGTGGCGCCGAATGTGGAAGGCAACATCGAAATCAAGTGGGATGACGGGGCCGAGACGGCGGCGGACTTCGCCGGCTACAAGGTCTACCGGTCGACGCCTTTCCCGAAGGTCGACTCGCAGGAGCTCGGCATCCGCATGGCCGACCGCTACCACGAGCAGACGACACCGAACATGAGCAATGCCGAACTGGCGGCTCTCGGTATCCCGAACAATCCGAATATCTCCTCGGACAGCTACCGCCCGCAGGAGCCCAACGCTTGGGGACCGTACCATCTCATCGCCAATATCTCGGCGGGCGAGTTGAGCCAGAGGACAAATCCTGACCGCACGACCGATGGCTACGAGTACGTCTTCGAAGATGACAGCGATCTGGTCTCCTTCGGCTTCACCTACTGGTATTACGTCGCCGCCTACGATGATGAGGACGGCGAGATCGCCGGCAAGCCTTTCAGCTCGCTGGAGTCGCACCGCGTCAACTTTAACGGCAAGTCAGGACTGTGGGAAGGCACCTACCACTACGCTACGGCGAGTGCCTTCTTCCCTGACCAGAACGACACAGAGGCCATCAAGGACATCGGTGCGCCCTTTATTCTGAAGTCGTCCCTGGTGTCTCCGGCCGATCTTCAGGCTGGCGTTACCAAGATCCGTGTCACGCCGAACCCGTACAAGGTGGAGGCACTGCACGATACGGGTCAGGAGCACAAGATTCTGTTCAGCAATCTGCCGACTGGTGCGAAGATCACGATCCTGGATGTCTCGGGGCAGACCATCGACGTGTTGCGCTTCGAGGGTACCAACCCGGCGGACGGTACGATCTTCTGGGACATGTTCTCGAAGGACGGAATCGAAGTCACCAGTGGCCTTTACATCTATGTGGCGGAGTACCCGGGCGGTTCGCAGACCGGTCACTTTGCCATCCTGCGCTAACGAGACCGGAGAATGAGAATGACATTCTACAGAAAGTGCGTACTGGGGTTGACGCTGGCAGCGCTGGCTGTCGGCCCCGCAGACGCAGCACGTAAGTCCGGCCTCACCGGCGCGGCATTCCTCAAGATCGGTGTCGGTGCCCGCGCCGCAGGCCTCGGTTCGGCCTACACGACGGTCACCAATGACGCCACGCAGATGTTCTGGAACCCGGCGGGTATCGCCATCGAGCGCGGCATGCAGGCGACACTCAACCACAACCAGTGGATTGCCGACTTGTCTCACACCGCAGTAGGTGTGACCCGCAAGTTCGGCAATCTCGGCACCATCGGGATTGGTGTGGTCAGCCTCGGTCTGTCGGGAATCCACTCCGACAGGGACATCGTACCGTCCTTCATCGAGGACTTCGAGCCCTTCGACACGAAGTCGGGATCCTACGACTACTCGGATCTCGCCTTCGGTGTCTCCTGGGCCCGCCAGGTGACCGACAAGCTGGCCATGGGTATCACTGGGAAGATGATCAGCGAGTCGATCGACGACGAGAGCGCCACTGCTCTTGCTCTCGACGTGGGCGCCATCTATCGCGTCGGTTTCCGCGGTGCCCGTATCGGCGCTCGGTTGAATAATCTGGGCAATGACATCGATTTCTTTGATCGTCAGAGCGCGCCACTGCCGCTGATCTTCAGCGTTGGCTCGGCGATCGACCTGATCGAAGAGAACGACCAGGGCACGAAGCTGACGCTGATGGCGGACGCCACCAAGCCTCAGGACAGCGATCAGTTGGTGTTCACCGCCGGCGAGTTGCAGGTCATGCATCGGTTGAAGCTCCGTGGCGGGTACAAGTTCAACTACTCGGGTGTCACGGATGACAAGACCGACGAGACCACGGGCAATACGGGCGAGGCCCTGTCGCCGAACAATCCGACAAGCACGGACTTCACGTCGGATCGCACCGAGGAGGGGTACACTCTCGGAATGGGTGTTGACCTGTCGTTGGCCGGTTATGATCTCGTTGTCGACTATGCCTTCACGGAGTTTGGTATCCTCGACAATGTGCACCGAGTGTCGCTGAATATGAACTTCTAAATCAGGTCCGTTTCGACGCTCTACGACAAGACGCCCCCGGGTCTGTTTCCCGGGGGCGTCTTCTCTTACCTGAAAGTGGGATGCAGCCCATGTTGCGCAGACACTTTTTCCGTGATGCTGTCGCCGTTGCCAGCGGTGCTGCAACGCTCGCCGTCGCGGCGAAGGCCGGTGCCAAGGCTTTGAAGATTCCGGAAAGCGGACAGGTCGATCCGCGCGACGCAGACTTCTGGCGTCAGGTACGCCAGCAATTTCCACTGAACTACAGCCGGACGTATCTCAATACCGGGGGACTCGGCGCGTCGCCGCAGGTGTCAATCGACGCGGTGCAGGAGAAGATGAATGCCCTGGAGGAGATTTCTGAAGTAGGACACTCGCATGATCTCTGGCAGGAGATCAAGCGCAGTGCGGGGCGGCTGCTCGGTTGTGATGCTGACGAGTTGGCGTATACGAGAAATACGACAGAGGGCTCAAATATTGTCTGCAACGGCTTGCCGCTGGAGCGTGGCGACGAGGTGATCACGACGACGCACGAACATGTAGGCAACACGCTGGACTGGATCGCCAGACAGAAGCGTGATGGCATCGTGGTAAAGACCTTCACACCGTCGATGGTCTCGGCGAAAGAGAACGTGGATCGCATCGAGGCCTTGCTGACACCCCAAACAAGGGTGTTGAGTCTGTCCCACGTGACCTGTGCGACCGGACAGATCCTGCCCATGAAAGCCATCGGTCAGCTTGCCGCTGCTCATGATCTGTGGTACTTCGTCGACGGGGCACAATCGATGGGGATGATGCCTATCGACGTCAAGAGTTGGGGTTGTCACGCCTACGCTACCAGCGGGCACAAATGGCTGTTGGGGCCGAAGGGCACAGGGCTGCTCTATGTGAGCCTCGCCGCACAAGAGGTGATCGAGCCGAAGTTTGTCGGTGCCTATTCCGGTGGTGGCGAGTGGGATATGATCAGCACCGGTGAATTCACGTTTGGTGATACGGCGCAGCGCTACGAATACGGCACCGTCAATGTGCCCCTCTTCGTGGGGCTCGGTGCGTCCATGGACTTTTTGCTCAACATCGGCATCGACAATGTGTGGCAGCACAATCACGCCATGGGGGTGGCACTGAAAGAGGGTCTCAACGAACTCGGTGCCGAAGTGCTGTCACCGCAACAGGAAGCAGAGCACAGCAGCATTATCACCTTCAAGATCGATAACATGCCCTATGCGGAGTTGCAGGGCTTCTTGGGTCGGGCGCACAAACTGCGGACCAGAGGCATCTATGAAGGTGGCTTGAATGGCCTACGCATTTCACTGCACCTCTACAACGATTTCGACGATGTGGATCGCGTGTTGGCAGGTGTGAGAGCGGCCATGAAAGCCTGAGATCCAGTATTCGCTACTCAGCCAGCCTCTGCAACTGCGCCGCGACACGCTCGGTCTCACGCCAGACACGGAGCAGATTGCCACCCCAGAGTTTGCGGATCTGTTCTTCGTCATAACCGCGTCGCACGAGCTCGGTGGTGACATTTGGCGTTTCGCTGGCATCGAACCAACCCTCGATGCCACCGCCGCCGTCGAAGTCGGAGCTGATACCGACGTGGTCGATACCGATGAGATGCACCGCATAGTCGATGTGGTCGACGAGATCGCTCACATTGGCTGCTGGCCAGGCGGTGTCAATCGTTGCCAGTCGCTGATCGTAGTCAGCGCGTTCTTCATCTGAGAGCGCTTCCAGCTTGCGCTCCGCGCTGATTTCGAAGGCTTCTCGCAGCGCCCGTATGGCTGCTTTCTTTTCCGCAAGATCCACCTTCACATAGCCGCTGAAGGCGACGGTCTGCAGGACGCCGCCCTGCTCGCTCAGGGCGAGCAACTGCTCGTCGTCCAGATTGCGTGGGTGGTCGGCCAGGGCGCGGGCACCCGAGTGCGAGGCGATGACGGGGGCACGGGACAGACGCACGGCGTCGAGCATGGATTGTTTGGAGATGTGGGAGACGTCCACCATGATGCCTACCCGGTTCATGGCGGCGATGACCTGTGCACCGAATGGGCTGACGCCACCATGTTCCGCGTCGCCCTCGTCCCAGGAGCGGGGTGTCGCCGAGTCGCAGATGTCGTTGTGGCCGCCGTGGGCGAGGGTGATGTAACGAGCGCCAAGTTCATGGTAACGATCTACCAAAGACAGGTCGCGACCGATGACGAAGCCATTTTCGATACCGATGGCGGCGACATGTTTGCCGGCGGCATGGATGCGTTCGACATCATCGACGGTATAGGCGAGTTCGACTCGATCTGGATACATGCTCTCAACAGCGCGGTGGATGGCATCGAATTTTATCATCGCCGCCTTCTTCGCCGCGGTGTTGGCCTCCTCGTCGCGTGCTTCCGTCTGGCGCACATAGACGATCCAGAAGAGGGCGTCGAGCCCCCCTTCATCCATCTTGGGAAGATCGACACGATAGGGGCCCCGGATTCCGGGATCGACCGAATCGCTGGCAAACTCGAAGGGAATGTCAACATGGGTGTCGAGGGTGAGCACACGGTCGTGGATGCGCAGGGCGCGGCTGCTGATGTCATCTATCGGCGTCGGCACCTGTCTCTCACAGGAAAAAACAAGAGTACAGACAACGAGTGCGACCGCATGCGGTGGGCACAGTATCTTCTGAGGCGTCATGCTGGCTCCATCAAGCAGAATTTGAGCGGCTCTTTTCGTCGCCAACAAAGGTAGATGGTACACCCACTTTGAGTGAATCGGACCACAACTTCTTTGCCGCTGCCTCTCGCGGCATCGCACCCCTGCTGTCAGCGGAGTTGCGTGATCTGGGTGCCCCTTCGGTAGAACGCACCGGGGCGGGTGCGTCCTTTACCGGCTCCCTCGAAGTGGGGTACCGTGTTTGTCTCTGGTCACGCATGGCGAGTCGCGTGCTGCTGCAACTGGCACGTGTCGACGCCTCGACGGCGGATGCGCTATACGAGGGCCTACGGCAGTTGCGCTGGGTCGATCACGTGGCACCTACAGGGACCATCGCGGTGCGCTTTAATGGCACCTCGGCGGAGATCCGCAATTCACATTTCGGTGCTCTGCGGGTAAAGGATGCCATCGTCGATCACTTCCGCGATACCCATGGATCCCGTCCCTCCGTGAATCTCGATCGCCCCGACCTGCGCATCGATGTGCATCTGTACAAAGGGGAAGCCGTGATCGGCATCGACCTGAGTGGCGGCGGACTGCACCGCCGAGGGTATCGCCTCGACCGCACAGAGGCCCCTCTGCGCGAGAATCTGGCGGCGGGCATCGTGGCGCGCGCCGGTTGGCGGGGTATCGCCGCAAGGGGTGGATCCCTGGTCGATCCCATGTGTGGTTCCGGTACGCTGCTGATCGAAGCCGCCTGGATGGCCATGGATCGGGCGCCGGCACTGGGGAGAAGAGACCTGGGGTTGCACACATGGCGGGGGCATGAACCGGTCACCTGGGCGGCACTGGTGGCTGAGGCCGAAGAGCGGGTGGCAGCGGGGCGACGATTGCCGTCAATTCGTGGTTTCGACGTCGACATTCGTGCCGTGCGCGCGACAACGGCCAATCTGGAGCGTGCTGGACTGACGGCCCGGGTTCATGTAGAACGGCGATCCCTCGCTGATGGCGGCGATCCCGGGGGGGAGACCGGTCTGTTGGTGACGAACCCACCCTATGGCCACCGGCTCGGCGAAGAGGGGGGCGTGCGTGCACTGCATGCTGAATTGGCAACCAACGTGCGCAGACACTATGGCGGTTGGCGTGCGGCGGTACTGACAACGACGCCGGAGTGGGCCCAGAGTCTGGGGCTGGCGTTGTTGCCGGAGACCTTCACCAATGGACCGCTGGAGTGCCGGCTGTTGTTGGGTGATGTGCCGGCCACGGAAGTTGCGGCAACTGCGGAAACGCCGCTAACCCGAAAGGCTGACGCAGCAAGCGCCGAAAAGGAGTTGCGGCATCCGGGTATTGAGTCTGCAGGTGGTGCCGCAACACCTTCCGGCGCCGACATGTTTGCCAACCGGTTGCGCAAGAATCTGCGCATCATCGGCAAGTGGGCGCGACGGGCAGGGGTAACCTGCTACCGGCTCTACGACGCCGACATGCCTGAGTACGCCGTCGCCGTTGACGTCTATCGTGGGGCCGAGCAGATGTGGGCGCATGTGCAGGAATATCGCGCGCCAGCCAGTGTCGATGCGGCGCGAGCGGCAGCTCGTCTGCAGGAGGTACTGACGACGATTCCCCAGGTCCTGGAGATGCCGGCGGATCATCTGTACTTCAAGGTGCGAGAGAAGAAGCGTGGCACCCAGCAGTATCGTCGACTGACGGCTGGTGGCGGCAGATTCTACGAGGTAACCGAGGGGCCCTGTACGTTTCTGGTGAATTTCACCGACTACCTGGACACGGGCCTGTTCCTCGACCATCGCCTGACGCGGGCCATGATTGGTGAGCTGTCGGCAGGGAAACGGTTCCTCAATCTGTTCGCCTACACCGGCACCGCCACGGTCTGTGCCGCCCTGGCAGGAGCTCGATCGACGACGACGGTGGACATGTCCAAGACCTACACGGACTGGGCGATCCGCAACTTCGAGCGCAACCAGATGTCGGGTCGCACGAACCTGGTGGAACAGATGGACTGTCTGCAATGGTTGTCCCAGTCCCGCCGCGAGCGTTATGATCTGATCTTCCTCGACCCACCGACATTCTCCAACTCCAAGCGCATGGAGAGTGACTCCTTCGACGTGCAGCGCGACCATGCGTGGTTGATCCGACAGACGGCGCGGCTGTTGACTGCCGATGGGGTGCTGCTGTTCTCGTCGAACTTTCGACAGTTTCAACTCGACGAAGGGGGGCTCAGCGGATTGCAGCACGAGGACATCAGTCGTAAGACATTGCCCCGAGATTTCGAG
This sequence comes from Candidatus Latescibacterota bacterium, assembly GCA_003529325.1. Taxonomy (GTDB): domain Bacteria; phylum Latescibacterota; class UBA2968; order UBA8231; family UBA8231; genus UBA8231. The sequence continues at coordinate 35,317 of DPVW01000264.1, forward strand.
CGCAATCCGCGCATTCACAAGTGTTTCCGTATGACTCGGTCGCTTTGACACCTCCCACTGCCGACGAAATCGATTTCTTCGAGACCAGAGAATACCGTGAAGGAAGGGA
>DPVW01000115.1 GCA_003529325.1 Candidatus Latescibacterota bacterium
CTGTGGCTGGATCCACGACGATCCAGAGGCTCCCGATGACGGCGACGAAGAGGGGGAAGAAGAGATGGTATACGAGTGAGAGTTGGAGAGGACTGTAGATAGATGGAATGGGTCATCGCTCTGCTGGCTGTGGGCTGCATTTTTTTTGCTGCGCAAGTCGTCATCGATTATGTGCGCTACCGCCGAGCCATCGAACCGCGACTCGACCGCGCCGACGAGGCCAAGCGGGATTTGCGAGAGCGCATCACCGCGGCGGAAGCCGAATTGCAGACGACCCGCGCCGAATTGGATCCGGCGCGGGCTGAAGTCGAGACGCTGGAGGCTGAATACAACGATCTTCATGAACAGGTGAAGGAGGAAACGACGCGCCAGCGGCCTGATCAGCGACCGCCTCCGGAGGCAAGTTCCTGAGGCTTTTTGCTTGACAAGCCTTCAAAGCAGTATGTAGTTTCCCCACCGTCAGTTACGTGCGTTATCTACGCACTCAGACTTTCATCAAATTCCGTATTCAAAGCCACAGGTTGGAGGAAATTTATGAAGCGGGTAGCGACTCGGTTTCTCGCGCCGGTCATTCTGGGCTTGTTCGCCGTCGCCGCTCTCTCTGGTTGCGGTGGCGATCCGCCTCAGGCTGACCTGGACGCTGCCAAAGCGTCTCTTGATGGTGCTCGTGCGGCAGGCGCCGAGAAGTACGCGAGCAGTGAACTGTCATCGGCGCAGAGCGCCTACGACGACGCCAAGGCAGCTTTCGACGCCGAGGCAGAGAAGATGTTCAAGGATTGGGCCACGGTGGCACCCAAGCTTGCCGAGGCCAAGTCCAAAGCCGATCGGGCGACCTCTTCCGCAACGCAGGCCAAGGCCAGCGCCAAGAGCGGCGCTGAGTCGGCTATCGCCGCTGCCTCCGCCGCCGTGCAGGGCGCGCGCACAAGTCTCGACGCGGCGCCCGCTGGCAAGGGCACCGAGGGAGACATCGAGCAGTTGCGTGCCAGTCTGGACAGCGCCGACGCAGATCTGACTGCGGCGCGCTCTTCCGTCTCTCGCGAGGATTTCGAGGGCGCCACGTCCACGGCGAATGGTGCCAAGGGCAAGGCGGACGCCGTCGTCACTGGCGTCGCCACGGCTACGGCTCGTTATGACGAGTTGGTTGAAGCGAATACGCCCTGGTACATGCGCGATTCGATGTGATTCACACCGGCCATCTCAGGTCGGATCCACTACGAAGCTACAGGCGGCCGGTGAAGGTATTTCCCATCACCGGCCGTTTTTTTTTGGCTCTGAGTCTGTTGGCCACGCCCGCCGCTGCCGACGAAGACAGCCGTCACCGTACTCTTCTGGCACAACTGGCAACGCGTCAGAACGTGAGCACGCCCTACATCGTGATCGATACACGCGACAACCGTGTAAAGTTGCGTGATGGCGGACACAGATTGTTGCGCGATGCCGTCTGTGCCACCGGTGCGGCCCGGCGTTTCGAGGGCCCCAAGGCCTACAAGCACAATTGGAACTTCAGTACGCCGAAGGGCCGTTTTCACGTACTGCGCAAGGTCGCTGACCCCATCTGGACTCGACCGGAGTGGGATTTCCTCGAGGCAGGGGAAGACATTCCGGTATTTGCAGAGGATCCACGCCGTTTTCAACGCGGCATTCTAGGAAGTTATGCCATCTACTTTCTCAAAGACATCATGATCCATGGCACACTCTACGAGATCAATCTCGGCAAGAGTATCACCCATGGATGCATCCGGGTCGACGAGCAGGACCTGAGTTACCTGTATGAAAATGTCGAGACGGGCTGGCCGGTCTACGTCTTCTAACAACCCATGCGCATTTCCTGTACCACTTTGACGTTCTGTCTCATGTGGATCGCCATACCACGGTGCGACGCCGATGTGGCGCGAATCAACGATGCTCTCGAGGCCTGGATCCACCAGATCGACAGCGATCGTCCCTTTCTACTGCTCGATGTCGAAGCGGGTGAACTGCGCTTGCAGCACGGTGCCGCTTTGTTACGTGCCTGTGCCATCGTATCAACAGAGATGGACAGCCAGGTCGCAGTGCAACAACAGCTGCAAGGCCGGCTTCGGCGTTATGGCGCCATTCCATTTGTGTCGGTCGGCGCCGGCCCTTTCGACTGGGAACAGTATCTGGTGCAGGAGGCGGATGACGACTGCGCCCTGCAATTCGATGGTGGTCTGCTCCTTTACGCAGACCCGGCCTGGGAGCCGTCGCCAGCACCCACCTTGCGCCTGGCATCAGCGGATCTGCGCTCTCTCTTTGACGCCGTGGCAGATAGCATCGAACTCGTGGTGCTGCCCACAGGTTGGAACGCACTGGCCGATGAGGCCAGGGATTGATGATGGACAGACTGCAGGCAGGCTGGGCGCGGCGTGATATCACTCCACCCGTGGGAATTCACATGGGCGGTTATTGGGGCCGCAGTTCAGGAGCGACTGGGATTCATGATCCATTGTACGCCCGGCTTCTGGCCTGGACCGATGGCACGGTCACCGCTGTGCTGATCAGCCTCGATGTGGTCGCACTCGCCCCGGCGTGGGTGGCGCGGATTCGCCGTCAGGTGAGTGCCGTTGTGCCCGGTACCGCCGAAGACACGATCCTTGTCAGCTGCACCCATACCCACGCGGGACCACTGACCCTGAATTTTCGCGGGATGGGGGATGTGGACGGAATCTATCTACAGCAGATCTGCGAGAGGGTGTGTGAATGTGCCAGGGAGGCTGCCGCAAGTTTTGCTGATGCCCAACTCGCCTATGCCAGGGCGTCAGTCCAGATCGGCATCAATCGTCGTCAGGCGCGTGCCGGTGCCGTCGTCATCGGGGAGAATCCCCAGGGCGCCGTCGCCCCACACGCACATGTGCTGACGGTGCATACCACCGAGGGGCAGGCGGTCATTTTTCAACACGCCTGTCATCCCGTCGTGCTCGGCAATTCCAATCATGTCCTGTCAGCTGATTTTCCGGGGGCTGCGTGTGCCGAAGTCGAACGACGGATGGGTGGTGCTTTTTCGATGTTCGTCAATGGCGCTGCTGGGGATATCAATCCACGTGGCAGCGACGGGAGTTTCGCTGCTGTGGCGAATCTGGGACAGGAACTCGGTGTTGCCGTCGCCTTCGCTGCACAGAGCGCGCAGACGCTCAAGGCCTCGCCGGTCGTAGCCCGTAGTCATCGACTCGATCTGCCCCTGATGCCACCACCACCGTCGGTATGGGCCGCGACAGAACGGGTGATGCAGGGGTTGAAGGTGGCTCTCAAGTCGATGTCCGCTGCGGGTGAGTGGTCGCAACGTGTCCCCAAAGCCCAGCTGGAATGGTCCAGGGCGTGGCTCGAGACGGCCCGCAATCCGCAGCCGGCGGAGACCCAAACCTTCGAAATTCAGGGGCTAAGACTGGGCGGACTAACGTGGCTGGGCATGGAGGGGGAGATCTTCGTGCGTTATCAACTGGACATCGAAGCGGCGGCAGCAGCCCCCGTTGTCCTCTGCGGCTACGCCAATGGCTGCATCGGCTATGTGCCCACGCAAGAAGAGTATGAACGGGGTGGCTACGAGGTGGATGAGGCCTTCAAGGTCTATCCCAGTGTACTGATGATCGCCCCGGAGAGTGACAGCATGATCCGCCAGGCGGTGACGGCCCTGCTGGCTCAGCTGGAGGCAGACTGATTCCACGATCCAGTCCTTTGCCGGCAGCATGATCCGCAACTAGCGGGCGTTAAAAAAGCGGCTGTCCGTTCCTCCGGACCCGATTTTCACCTCGATGCGCTTGCGGCAACGCGGGCAGTTGCCCACATACATCGTGCCCTCTTTGTTTGGCTCTTGAGTAGACATTGCAGCACTCATAGTGTCCCGAGGAACTTCTTCTTTTGGGCACGGCGCCTCTTTTGCCTCAACGACTGGGTGGATAGTTGTAGATAATCAGACCGCCCTGGGGTCGTCAAGCCCGGTTGCCGCGGGCGGGGGGATGGGGCATCTTCCTGTCATGATGCAGAGATCGAATCTGTCCCGCCAAGAGCTCGACACACTGGCCGTCGAACTCGACGCCATCTATGAGGACGTGCCTTCCACCTGTTGTGCCAACTCCGGTGAGTGCTGTTCGCTGACACCAGCGGAGATGGACGAGGGCTGGGCGACGATGTTTCCCCTGTACAAGGCCGAGTATGCGCGTATCGCTGATCATGTGCGATCCAACTTTGACGCCGAACGCGCCACACAGCTATTGTCGATCACCGAAGAGCGGCCGCAGAGGTGTCCCTTTCTCGGGGACAACAATGGCTGCACGATCTATGCCGTCCGCCCGCTGATCTGCCGCACATATGCTGTGATGAATCACGACACCATCGCCGAGGCGGCCGAACGCCACCGTGGAGAGCTGCCCGAGCAGTGGGTCCGCCAGTTCGTTCTGCGAGAGAGTAGTATGGTCTGTCCACGTGTTACGGTCACACAACCCGAAAAGCTCGTGCGCCACGCCAACAACCTCGTCACCCACGCCTACGAACGCGCCATGGTGGGTCTCAGCCGCAAGCTGGAGCTGGTCACGCAGGAGCGCAAGAAGTTGATCCGTCCGCTGATCCGTACGCGTTCCTGGCCGCTACGCTGGACGTGGGGGGGATACAATGCCTTGTGTCTGACGCCAGTTGCTTGGGTGCGCGAGAAGCTGCAGAAATACTGGCGTCGCGCCCACCTCAACGATCTCGACTGATGCGCACGATTTCTGCAGTCCAGGCCCAGGTAGGTGACGTCGTCGCCGAACCCGTCGTCAACGACCATGGACGCACCCTGCTACCGAAAGGGGCGCGCCTGTCACCAGCCGTACTCAGCCGTCTGGAGGGCTGGGGTGTCGCTGAACTCTGTATCGAAGCAGAGGAAGAAGCACCTGCTGCCAGCGACGAGGACGCGACGGCGGATGAAGCGGATCTGCTGGCAGCCCTCGATCACCGTTTTTCCGG
>DPVW01000460.1:0-2381 GCA_003529325.1 Candidatus Latescibacterota bacterium
CGAGAATACGCGAGTTTCGGTCGGACAACCAGAGGTGACCGATCCATTGACCGAGCTACTGCGACAGGGGTCCAGGGATCTCATCTTCCACGCAGTGGAGATAGAGTTCGGCGCGTTCCTCGCGGAGTATGAGGCACTGCTCGACGACGAGGGTCGACGACAGGTCGTACGGAACGGCTACCTGCCCGAGCGGGAAGTCCAGACGGGCATCGGTCCTGTGTCGGTGCGCGTTCCCCGCGCTCGCGATCGGAGTGGCTCAGGGATCGTGTTTCACTCGAATCTGCTGCCTCCGTATCTACGCCGCACGAAGAGCATCGAGGAGTTGATTCCCTGGCTCTATCTCAAAGGCGTGTCGACAGGCAACTTCTCCGAGGCGCTTGCCGCGCTGCTGGGGGCGAATGCCGTCGGGCTGTCCGCGTCGACGGTGAGTCGGCTGAAAGAGACCTGGACGCAGGAATACGAGGAATGGAACCAGCGCGACCTGAGCGGGAAGCAGTACGTTTACTTCTGGGTAGACGGCGTGCATCCCCAGGCGCGGATGGAGAATCCCAACCCGTGCCTGTTAGTCATCATCGGTGCGGATGCGTCTGGACGGAAGGAACTGGTCGGCGTCTGGGATGGATTTCGGGAGAGCGAACAGTCGTGGCTTGAGCTGCTGCTGGACCTGAAACGGCGCGGTCTGACGATGGCGCCGAAGATCGCCGTAGGCGACGGAGCGATGGGCTTCTGGAAGGCGCTGATGCAGGTCTACCCCTCGACACGCCACCAGCGCTGCTGGGTCCACAAGACCAAGAACATCCTGAACAAGCTACCCAAGAGCCTGCAGGCGCACGCCAAGGAACAGATCCACGCGATATGGATGGCTCCCAAGCGTGAGGAAGCCGAAGCCGCCTTCGACCACTTCATCGCGACGTATGGCGACAAGTATCCCAAGGCGGTCGAGTGCCTGACGAAGGACCGAGAGGAACTTCTCGTCTTCTACGACTTTCCCGCGGCACACTGGCATCACCTGCGCACGACGAATCCGATCGAGTCCACCTTCGCCACGATCCGACTACGCACCGCGAAGACGAGAGGATGTCTCTCACGGAAGACGGCGCTCGCGATGGTCTACAAGCTCGCGCTGTCCGCTCAGGGTCGATGGCGGCGGCTGAGCAAGTCGGAGTTGCTAGCCGACGTCGCGGGAGGAGTCACCTTCAAGGACGGAGTCAGGAACGACGACGAAGTCGGCACAGCTGAGGAAGCCGCCTGATCTCCATACACAACTCTTGACCATATCTCATCCGTTTATGAAGTTCTCTTAGTGACAGTGGTTTGGACGTTTTCAGGCAGCCCTGATCTCCTGATGTCTCAGGTTTTGACGGTCGTGGTGGGTTTTCTGCATGTCGTGTGTCTGGGACAGAAGATGCGAAAACTCCCTGCGGCGCTTCCAGACGAGACGTCGTAGGTCGAGAATCGACGCGTGCCGCTTCTGCGGATACCAGGGCGTGGACTCCCACCACTCACCGAGGATGTCCAGTCGGAACTGGATCAATCTCAGCAGTGTCATCGCTACCATCTGCACCTGGAAGGTCCGCAGGATCGGTTCCTTCGTCCACGCGCGACACTCCTCCATGCCCAGTAGTTGCTTGTGATCGCGGAACCCATCCTCCTGCCGGTAACGCGCAGCATACGCTTCTACCAGGTGCGCGGTGGTCAACTCGCACGCGCTGGTGACCAGAAACCACGATTTGGAACTCCCCTCCACCTCCAACGCCAGCGCGGATACGGGATGGTCGGCTCCGCTGACCGCCCACCGGCATTCCAGTCGTTTCGAGCGGAACCTTCGCGTCCGCCCATACACGACTACCTCGCCTTCCTCCCAGGCGACATCCCACTCGGCGTAGTCGCACGGGGACGGAAGGCGATCTCCCCACTTCCGAGGACGACCACATCGGCCCCGGGTCGGCTCCGGCAACGGCGCATAGAGACGCGCGTCCTTCCGCAGTCGTGTCAGAACCTCAATGCGGCGTGCGTCCCCTTTGCGGTTCAGACAACCACCCACGATTGGCTTGGTCGCGTTAGCGCCGTCGAAGATCGCCAACAGCGGCGTTGCGGACACTGCATCCGCTTGCCTGAGCATCTCGATACCCAGTTCCAGCTTCGTGCGGAACTTCTCTCCTTCGGGCAGTTGACCCTTCCGGAAGTAGACACGACCGCTGTGGGGGAGATACCACCACGTCTGGTCGGGAATCAGGTCACCCAGAACCACCCAGTTGTGCGCCCGAACTATCCTTGCCCGATTGGGAGAACGAGACGCGTATTCCCGGAACGTGCAGACTCCCCAGACCTTCTTGCTGGTGCGATGTGACTTCGTGTCTGTCAACGGCGGTGGAAGAATC
>DPVW01000460.1:2678-3144 GCA_003529325.1 Candidatus Latescibacterota bacterium
GTGTCGTCCAAAGCCACAGGTCGATACCCATGCCAGCACACCGGACGTTCCCGCTCTATCAGGCGAACCGTCTCCTTCTCCACGGCAATACGATCCCACTTGCCGCGACCAGCGAACCGTTCCTGCGCGCTCCACTGGTCGGCGCTATCCGACGCGAGGAGCGTGCGCGTGAGCATATGGTCTTCCTGACACAGGACCATTCCCGTGACCCACCGCGAGAACCGTCGCCACCCAGGACGCGTGAATGCCGGTCCATACGACTTCAAGAGTGATTGCCACGAAGCACACAGAAACCTACCATCCACCACGACGCGACTCCCTTGCGGACATCCTGTTGCTTATTCGCGCAAACAGGATGACTCAAGGAGCGCGTCACTTACCCGGAAAAGCTCCAAACCACTGGTGCGCCGCGCTGACGCGTAGCCGCTAAGTAGCTGGCCATGCGTCCGGGGCCTGCACCATCCTG
>DPVW01000224.1:0-2808 GCA_003529325.1 Candidatus Latescibacterota bacterium
TCGACCTTTTGGTCGGTCCCTTTTTTCTTTGAGACTCGTTTTCTCTTGGCGCTAATGTGAGCGAGCAGTCGTTTGTCGGTGTCGATGCGGGGGGGACACGAACCCGGTTGGTCCTCGCCGATCATCAGGGTGGTCTTCACGCTAGCGTGGAAGGTGGCCCGGGCGATTATCAGCGCCTCGGAGCGGCGGGAGTCGGTGCTCTTATCACAGAGTTGCTGCAGCGCCTGCAGCCGGAATTGGTTCCTACCGTGCTCTGCGCTGGGGTCGCCGGTGCGGGACGCGCTCCGGAGCAGCAGGCTTTGTGTGGGGAGCTGGAGAGCCGGCAGGTGGCTGCACAGATACTCGTGGTCAGCGATGCCCGAGCGGCACTCGAGGGAGCTCACGGTGGGATGGCGGGCCTCGTGTGCATAGCGGGAACGGGTTCTATGGTATTGGGCCGCAATGCGGCCGGCGAAGAGGCCCGCGCCGGTGGTTGGGGACCCGTATTGGGGGATCAGGGAAGCGCCTATGCGCTGGTCCTTGAGGGTGTGCGTCGGGCGTTACAGGCTGAGGACGGCAGCGGCGAGGCCACGAGCCTGCAGCGGGATTTGCTCGAGGCGCTGGAGCTTGGCAATTGGACCGATATCGTCGCCGCTGTCTACGGATCAGGACTCAGCCGTGCCCGTCTCGCCGAGGCCTGTCCCGCCATTTTCGCTGCCGCCCGTAGAGGCGACAGAGTTGCTGCTGATATCATCGACGCTGCCGCGTATGCTCTTGGAGCCCAGGTCGGCGCTGTCGCTCGCCGTCTGCGACTGACGGCGCCTGTGGCGGTCGCATGTACCGGTGGTGTCTTCGCCGAAATCGAGATTCTGCGAGGACCGCTGACCAGGGGTGCCGGTGGCGTGGCTCTCGCACTCCGGCCACCAAGGCTCCCGGGGTGTCTGGGAGCACTCTTGCTCGCCATGGGCGAGGGCACCGTCAACGTGCCGGAATCCGTCATCTCCAACTGGATCATGCCTTGACAGATCAGGCCACCTGGTTACTTTCGGCTGTCTGTGTCGGAGGGCGCGAGCCGTCTGGCCAAACCCCCCGTATTTTAAACTGGTTAGGCACGATTTCCCTACAGGGTGCAGAGCGTGGTTCGTGAAGTCCTGAGCGATCGCGAAGAGCAGGTGCTGGCAGCGTTGGTGCGCGCCCATGTTGAACTCGGCGTAGCGATAGGTTCTGCGAGTCTGCTAAAGCGGGAACAACTCGACGTCAGTCCGGCGACCATCCGCAAGACGCTCGTGAGTCTTGAGGTGAAAGGTTTTGTCCGCCAGCTGCACACATCGGCGGGACGTATACCCACCAACAAGGCGTACCGATTTTACACCACCTTCGCTCTCGGACGTGGGGCGGCTGCAGGGGGCACGGCCCTTGGCACGCTGGGTGATCAGATTGAGGCGAGACTGCAGCAGGCCTCCACCGACGAGATTCACGGGCAGCTCGCCGAGATTATCGGCGGTCTGTCGATGCAACTCGGCCTCGTGCTGGCGCCGAACTTCGAGCAGGTCCGCGTCGCCCATCTGGAACTGGTGCGTCTCGCCGAGGCGCGAATGCTCCTGGTTGTCGCCCTGGAGACCGGGCCGGTTCGCAGTCTGGTCATCGAAGTGGGCACCACCGCCGATGCCCGTGAGATCGCTGGCATCTCGGTGCGTCTCAATGAACGGCTGGCGGGTCTGACCGTGTGGGAGGTGCGCGCTACAGTACGCGAACGCATTCGCGAACTGGGCGCAGGTTTCGAACCCGAATTGTTACGAGCCGTCGTCGATGAGATCGAGACGTTGACGGCTCCGCCAAAAGACTCCCTGCACGTTGCCGGCGCCCGTAATATCTGCGTGCAGCCCGAATTTCGCGATGCCACCGACGTCGCCGATCTATTCGATCTGGTCGAGCATCGCGAGATCCTCGCTGGGCTGTTGTCAGACCGTGAGGGTGTCGTCGTCACAATAGGGGATGAGAATGAGCGTCGCGAACTGCGCCTCTGCAGTCTCGTGACAGCCAGCTATCAGGTGCACGGCGCCATCGGCGTCGTCGGTGTCATGGGGCCCACCCGGATGCCATACGATCGCGTCGTGGCCCTGGTAAACTACGCCGCTGCCCGCGCGCCGGATCTGGTCAGCTAGCACAGAACCCGATCGGTCCGCAGATCCAGTACATACACGACAATCATTTGTGGCTAAAAGAGTGGAAAAGATGAGTATCGAAGATGAGGAGAAGGGGGTGGACGTCGAGGGTGAGATCGACGAGTCCGTAGCCGAATCGGCCGAGACAGAGTCGCCCGAGGCCGTAGAAATACCCGAGATCGACAAGGTCAGGGCGGAGGCCGTGGAGAATCGTGACCGATACCTTCGCGCGGTAGCTGAACTCGACAACTTCCGCAAACGAACCGTAAAGATGCGGGCCGAAACCCGGGATGACACACTGCGGGATGTGTTACTGCAGATCGGCCCCATGCTCGATAACTTCCGCAGAGCACTGGGTCAGGAGACCGAGGATGTCGCCTCCTTTCGGCAGGGCATCGAGATTATTTTCAAGCAATTCAACGACATCCTCTCAGGTTATGGTCTTATCGAGATTCAGGCCGATGGCCAGCCTTTTGATCCGAATCTGCACGAGGCCCTGGCTCAGGTGCCAAGCGCCGAGCATCCACCGGGCACGGTGATGCAGGAGATGGAAAAAGGGTACATGCTCAACGATCGTGTCGTTCGTCCAACACGTGTCGTTGTCAGTACGGCGATGGAGGACGAGGGCAACAACGATGGCGATCAGCAAGCCGATGATCAGCAA
>DPVW01000224.1:3127-16412 GCA_003529325.1 Candidatus Latescibacterota bacterium
TCAGCAAGCCGATGATCAGCAAGCTGATATTAATGATGGAAAGGCGTAGGTAGAAGGAAGATGGGCAAGGTCATAGGAATCGATTTGGGCACGACGAATTCGTGCGTGGCGGTGATGGAGGGTGGCGAACCGGAGGTGATCTCCAACTCGGAGGGTGGTCGAACGACACCATCGATGGTCGGTTTCGCCAAGGATGGCGAACGACTGGTCGGTCAGACGGCGAAGCGCCAGGCCGTCACCAATCCGACGAACACGGTGTTCAGCATCAAGCGCTTTATGGGGCGCCGTTTCGACGAGGTGCCTCAGGAACTCAAGGAAGTCCCATACACCGTCCAGATAGGCGGACGGGATCTGGCGGTGGCCGAGATCGATGGCAAGGAGTACTCGCCACCTGAGATTTCGGCGATGGTGTTGCAGAAGATGAAAGCCACGGCGGAGGACTATCTGGGCGAAGAGGTGACCCAGGCGGTGATCACCGTGCCGGCCTATTTCAATGACTCCCAGCGTCAGGCAACAAAAGATGCGGGCCAGATCGCCGGTCTTGAGGTTTTACGCATCGTCAACGAACCGACGGCGGCGGCGCTGGCCTACGGCTTGGACAAGAAGGACACGACGGAAAAAATCGCGGTTTACGATCTGGGTGGTGGCACATTCGATATCAGCATACTTGAGTTGGGCGACGGCGTCTTCGAGGTGAAATCAACCAATGGGGACACACACCTAGGCGGAGATGATTTCGATCAGCGGGTGATCGACTGGATTGCAGCTGAGTTTCAGACTGCGGAAGGCATCGATCTGCGGCAGGATGCCATGGCTCTGCAGCGCCTGAAAGAAGCGGCTGAAAAGGCCAAGTGTGAGCTATCAGGCTCCGGCACCACAGAGATCAACCTGCCATTCATCACCGCAGATCAGACCGGCCCCAAGCACGTGCAGATGAGTCTGAGTCGGTCAAAGTTCGAGCAATTGGTCGAGGACCTGGTGGAACGCACCAAAGGGCCGTGTCAGCAAGCGCTGAAGGATGCGGGTCTGCCGGCATCCGAGATCAACGAGGTCATTCTCGTGGGTGGGTCGACCCGCATGCCAAAGGTCCAGGAGGCGGTGCAGACTGTGTTTGGTCGCGAACCGCACCGTGGCGTCAACCCTGATGAAGTCGTCGCCCTGGGGGCGGCGATCCAGGCGGGGGTGTTGGCCGGCGATGTCGATGATGTGCTGCTGCTCGATGTGACACCCTTGTCTTTCGGCATCGAGACGATGGGGGGTGTGATGACGAAGCTTATCGAACGCAACACGACAATCCCAACGAAGAAGAGCCAGATCTTTTCCACCGCCGCCGACAACCAGCCGAGTGTTGAAGTACACGTGTTGCAGGGGGACCGCGAATTTGCCAACGACAACCGCACCCTCGGCCGATTTCATTTGGACGGGATTCCGTCGGCACCCCGTGGCATGCCGCAGATCGAAGTTTCCTTCGACATCGACGCCAACGGCATTCTGAATGTGTCGGCAAAGGACAAGGGCACAAACAAAGAGCAGTCGATCCGCATCGAGGCTTCCAGCGGACTGTCGTTGGAAGAGATTGAACAGATGCAGAAGGATGCCGAGGCCAACGCCGAAGCGGATAAAACGCGTCGACAAGCAGTGGACAAGCGGAACGAGGCCGATCAATTGGTTTACGCCACAGAAAAGTCCCTGGCCGAACATGGGGACAAGCTGTCAGAGGAGGATCGTAAGCCGGTGGAGGCCGCCCTCGAAGAGACGAAGAAAGCTTTGGAGGGAGAGGATGTCGATGCCATCGCCGCAGCGGTGACGCAACTGCAGGAGTCCTCCCACAAACTCGCTGAAGCAGTCTATGCCGATGTCGAGCAACAAGCGGCCGAGCAAGGTGCCCCGGAGGCAGGTGGACAACCGGATTCGGCGGCCGATGACGACGGTGTCGTAGATGCCGACTTCGAGGTCGTTGAGGACACCGGTGAGAACGCCAATGGCGACTCGAAGGACGAGAAGAAGTAGAAGATACGGATCGACAGAATGGAAAAACGTGACTATTACGAGGTGCTCGGTCTACAGCAAGGGGCGGACTCGGCAGCGATCAAAAGCTCCTACCGCAAGCTGGCGCTAAAATATCACCCTGACCGAAATCCGGACGACGCGGCGGCGGAAGCAAAGTTCAAAGAGGCTTCCGAGGCGTACGAGGTCCTCAGCGACGACGACAAGCGCGCCAAGTATGACCGATTCGGTCATGCTGGGGTGGAGAACAACTTCGGTCAAGGGGGCTTCCAGTGGTCGGATTTCTCTCATGCAACCGATTTCGAGGATATTTTCGGCGACGTCTTTGGCAATCTCTTCAGTGGTGGTGGCCGTGGTCGGTCACGCGGTCCATCTGGGCCACCGAAAGGACGGGACCTTCGCATCACTCTTGAGTTGAGTCTTGAGGAGGTCGCACAGGGCGTCGAAAAGAAGATCAATCTGACCAGGCAGCAGCGCTGCAAGGTCTGCGATGGCGCCGGTGCCGCCCCCGGTGCGCAGACCGAGCCCTGTGGTACCTGCAATGGCATCGGTCAGGTGCAACAGGTATCGAGATCATTCTTTGGTCAGTCCGTCACCGTCACCGCCTGTCCGACTTGTTCTGGAGAAGGCAAGATCATCTCCGATCCATGTCGGGAATGTTCCGGCGAGGGGCGGGTTCGCGAGACGGCGTCGATCACGGTGCGTATCCCGGCAGGCGTCAGTACGGGGAACTATATCCCCCTGCGTGGCCAGGGGGACGTGGGGTCACGAGGCGGTCTCGCCGGTGATTGTCTGGTCTTTATCGAGGAACTGGAGCACGACCAATTCACCCGTGAAGGCAACGACATCCTGTTGCGACTGCCGGTAACGATCAGCCAGGCGGCTCTGGGAGACGACGTGGAGGTACAGACCCTGCACGGAGTGGTCAAGATGAAGATCCCCGAGGGTACCCAGGCTGGTCGCGTCTTTCGCCTGCGTGGCAAGGGGGTGCCAGACGTCGATGGTCGCGGTCATGGTGATGAACTCGTAGAGGTGATCATCTGGACGCCGACCGACCTCAACTCTGAGGAGCGACAGCTGTTTGAACGGCTCGACGAAATCCAGCAACAGCGGGCAGCAAATGAAGGCAAGGGCTTTCTCGATCGAATGCTGGAAGCGCTGAGCTGAGCAGCGACAGAGGATGTCATTCCCGCGCACACTCCCGGAGGGATCTACGACGCTACCCGGTGTGGCCAACGTCGTCGCCGTCTCTGCCGCCAAGGGAGGCGTCGGCAAGTCGACGGTAGCAGTCAACCTGGCTCTTTCCATGGTGCAGGAGGGCGCGCGGGTGGGACTGCTTGACGCCGACATCTACGGCCCCAGCCTGCCCGTGCTGACGGGCGTCCGCGACGAACCAGAAGTCAGAGACGGCGACCGCATACAGCCGCTTTACGCCCATGACATGGCACTGATGTCGATGGGATTTCTCGCCGGGCAGGATGCCCCCGTTATCTGGCGCGGGCCGTTGTTGGCGCAGGCGGTGCAGCAGTTCCTGCAACAGGTCGATTGGGGTGAACTCGACATCCTTATTCTCGATATGCCACCGGGAACCGGCGACATCCCACTGACTCTGAGTCAGGCCGTTGCCATGAGCGGAGCTGTCGTCGTCACGACCCCACAGAGTGTCGCGTTGCAGGACGTGGAACGCGGCATGGCGATGTTTGACAAGGTCGATGTCGATATTCTGGGCCTCGTCGAGAATATGAGCTACTACCTCTGTCCCACCTGCGACAAGCGCCATGAGATCTTTGGTCACGGTGGAGGTCGACAGACGGCTGAGCGCCTCGATATCGATTTCCTCGGTGAGATTCCACTCGACGCGGCGATCCGCGAGGGTGGTGATCGTGGCGAACCGACGGTGCTCGCTGAACCGGAATCCCCGCGAGGCCAAGCCTTTGCCAGCATCGCGCGCGGAGTTGTAGCCGCGTTATCGGGCTGATTGGGGAGGGACCTGGGCCATGCGCAGTTGGGCCCGACATCGATCACTCTGGATCCTACCCTTCGGCACGACCTGCTGCGCCGCTGATCTGGCGGCCGTTTTTGGCCCGGACCATGATCTGGGTCGCCTCGGGGCGCGCCTCGTCTACGAACCAGCTCAGGCGGACGTGCTCGTCGTCGCGGGACGGGTGACTCGGGCGCTGGCGCCCGAGTTGCGCCGGCTCTACGACGGCATGTATGAGCCCCGTGGAGTCATTGCATTTGGTGCCTGTGCGTGTACTGGGGGGGCCTGGGTGGGTAAAGAGGTCCCAGGGGGTGCTGATACCGTAATCCCCGTAAACACCTATGTCCCGGGCTGTCCGCCGCCCCCTGATGCTCTCGTACAGGCGCTCACCCAGGTCGTGGAGAGCTTTGCCTGAGCTTGCCGGTTTTGGCGAGGTCTGGCTATCTTGCAAAAAGTCTCCTGATTCCCCAACGGAAGACGAACCAATAGTGGTTTCCGAACAACATCCGACCACCTGTCGAAGTTGGCCTTTTGCGGTGCTCGTCGTGCCTCGTGGACCGGCGGATGAGATTGCCTCCGAGTGCTTCGAGTTGGGCAGTTGCGGTGTACATCTCGAGGAGGCCGGCGAGCGCACTCGTCTCAACGTCTACTTCGAAGCCCCGGCGAGCGATCTCGAGATCATAGGTGATCGACTCGTACAGGGTTTACAGCAAGCCGGACGGTGGCCTGCTGGTTCACAGCGACTGATTGGGGACGTCGAACTCGAGCAGAATTGGAACGAGGCGTGGAAGCAGTTCTACCACCCAGTCTGGGCGACCGAACAAATCGTCGTGCACCCGCCGTGGCTTCCCGTAGAGATTGGTCCCGAGCAGATGGCGATCGCCATCGAGCCAGCCATGGCTTTCGGCACCGGCGGGCATGAGTCTACACAACTTGCATTACAGGCTGTCGAACATTCCGAGTGTGGTGGTCGTCGCTGTCTGGATATCGGCACCGGGACCGGAATATTGAGTATCGCTCTGGTGAAACTTGGCGCCAGCAATGTCATCGCCATCGACAACGACCCAGTCGTCATCGACAACGCGAACACGAATCTGCGCGACAACCTGGGACCGGAAGTCGCGCGCATACAGCTGCTGTCGGGAAGCATCGATACCATCGAAGGGGCGACATTCGACTTGATTGTCGCCAATCTCGAGAGCCATCTCGTCATGCCGTTGCTGCCAGCCATCGTCATAGCTCTGAGAGAGGGGGGCACCGCCCTGTTCTCAGGCCTCGTCGAGACCGAGCGAGATCGCTTCCTTGCCTGGCTACAGCAGGCGGGTCTGAGGGTTGATGGTACATGGTCCAAGAACAACTGGTTCAGTTGCCGATCGCGTCGGAACCCCTAGTGGCGGGAGCCTTTTTTGTCGAGACCGACGCCGTCGATGGTGATCGCCTCCTGCTGGTCGAAGAGGAGGCCCACCATGTCCGGGTCCGTCGGTACCGAGAGGGGGACATGATCGATGTGATCGATGGTGAAGGTTGTGCATATCGCGTTCGAATCGATGGGATGACAGGCAAACGGGTAGAGGCGCAGATCGTGGAGCGGCACCTGGAGTGGGGGGAGAGTCCCGTCTGTTTGCACCTGGCCGCCGCCGTACCAAAGGGCTCGCGTTTCGATCTGGTGATCGAAAAAGGAACGGAGGTCGGTGTTGCGTCCATCTTTCCCGTATTGACGGAGCGTGGCGTAGCGCGCCCAGCTGGCGACAGTCGTCGCGTCGATCGCTGGCACCGTCTTGCACGGGAGGCAGCAAAGCAGTGTGGCCGCAGTCGCGTGCCCAGACTCGCTGAGCCTATGGCGCTGCCAATCGTCGCCGATGCATTGGCAAGGCAATGTCCCCGCCTGCTTGTGGCCAGCGCCGCGGGGGCTATGCCGTTGGCGGAGGCGTTGTCGGGAGAGAACGGGCCGATTGGCCTGTTCATCGGCCCGGAAGGTGGCTTCGAATCAGCCGAATACGCTGCGCTCGAGGAACGGGGTGCCCGCGCCTTTACCTGGGGTGAACGAGTACTGCGGGCAGAGACGGCGGCGATTGTACTGTCAACTCTCGTACTCGACACCGTGGCGAGACGAATTGTTCGTATCCCGAAGGAGGCATGAATCAGTGTCAGATACCATTCTCGTCCTCAATGGTCCCAATCTGAACCGGCTCGGAACACGCGAGCCCGAGGTCTATGGCATGCTGACCCTGAAGCAGATCGAGACGGAGGTACAGGCAGAGGCCACAGCGCTCGGTGTTGCGATCCGTTGGCTACAGTCAAACCACGAAGGCATTCTCATCGATGCCATCCACGAAGCAGCGGATCTCGCCTCGGGTATCCTTTTCAACCCAGGCGCTTTCACTCACTACAGTATCGCCCTGCGGGACGCCGTCGCCGCCGTGGGCCTGCCGACAGTCGAAGTGCATCTGTCGAATGTGCACGCCCGTGAAAGCTTCCGTCACACCTCCGTTATTGCGCCTGTCTGCATTGGCCAGATCGCCGGCTTTGGCGTACAGAGCTATCTGCTGGGGCTACGCGCCCTGGTCCGCCACTCTCGACCAAGGGCGTGAATCATGAAAGCCTGTCGCGCTCTGCTGCTCCTTTTGGCGTTGCTGATCTGTGCCACTGACGTCGACGCACAGTCGGTATATGCAGTCGATCGCCAGCAGGTCAATGTTCGTGAGGATGCGACGACACAGAGTGCCCGCATCAGTGTCTTGCGCCAGGATGAAGAGGTGATGGAACTGCGGCGAGTGGGGCAGTGGATGGAGGTGCGCATGGCGGACGGTTCGCGCGGTTGGATTCACGCTCAGCTGCTGGTCCCACGGCTACTCGTTGACGGAGAGGGTGTAAGACTGCGGGCCCGACCCTCGGCTACGGGAGCATCGGTGACGATGCTGTTTCGTGGGCAGGAGGTGACGCGGTTATCGCAGAGTGGCAATTGGACGCAGGTTGAAATTCTGGATGGGCGAACGGGGTGGTTGTCGAGCCAGTACGTGCGCGACAAAGTGGAACAGGATTTGCGCACCGAGCGACCTCAGGTGGCCCAATCGACGACCGCCGTTGAAGTCGAGACGCCACCAGTCGCCGCGCAGCAGCGTCAACAAGAGAGCACAGGCCAGGCGGCTGCCGCCGCCCTGCAACGCGACCCGTACGCCCAAGGACTGCAACACGAAGCCGCCGGTGATCACGCGCTGGCGTTGGACAGCTTCCTGGAGGTCCTGGTCGCCGATGGGGATCAGATCAATGCCCTCGTCCATGCAGCGCAAGCGCACCGTAAGTTGGGCGAATACGACGATGCCCTTGAAAAGCTCTATCGAGCTCTGCGACTAACTGGTGGGCGCAAGGATGTCTATCTGATCCTCGGGGAGATCCACCGCCAGCAGGGCGCAACAGACAGTGCCGCCAAGTATCAGTCGCTGTTCCGTGGCGAGGGACCTGTAGAAATTCCGCCCGATTCTGCCAGCATTGCACAGACGGCTGTGGTCACTGACGAGGTCGTGCCATCGCCACTGCCAGAGGGCACGGTGCTCGATGATCTACCCAAATCAAAAGTCACTGCAGATGAAGGGCTGATGTTCGACACCCCCTGGTTGCCAGTCGGTCTGGCTGGGATCGGTCTGCTGGCGCTGGCCGCCGTCGGCTGGTGGGTGCTTGGTACATCGACACATCGAACAAAGAAGGGGGCTGCTGTCGTTGCTGATCCTCGTTTTGAAAAGGTGTGGGACGAGGAGTCGCAGCAGGCGCGACAGGGTAAGGCGACGACGGAAGAAGAGGCCGAACTAGACCTCCAGATAGACACCCGCTGGCGTGAGTTGAAAGAGAGTACGGGGACCTTCGCCACTTCCCAGTCCACCGGCGAGGGTGTTGATGGAATCCTCGATCAGGTCGAGGGTTTGCGGCGCACATTGGAGGGACAGGACGAACGCTCGCGTATCTATGCGGACATCCTGCGTTTGCAGAATATGAAGATCGACGCGATGACGGAGGAAATCGCCCGGTTGCACAAAGGTTGAGCCCTCGGGCAAAACCCTTATGGCCTAGAAGCTGTGGCGGTAGACGAGTTGCAGTCGGGCATCTCCGGAGGCGTCGAGGGAGAGTTTGGGGAAAATTTTCTTCGTTCGCGTCTTCGGGATGAGCGCCACACCGAGACTGCCAGCGGCGAGGATCCCTGAACTCCAGCCCCACAGCCCCGCACGGTCCGCTCTATCCTCAAGCTCCCTTGCCCGGGACTCGAGCCCATTTTCTCGGTTGATTTTTGCCTCGGTGTTGCGGTCGGATTTCGTGTCGAACTGCAACCAGGAGATCAGCGTGAGAGCGACGGTGCCTCCAAGGAAGCTGATATAAGGGAACTCTCGAATGGTCACCTCTCGGGCATTGCTGCCCAGCGATTCGAGGGTGACGAGTTTGTTGATCTGATCAGGCTGGAATGTGAAGACTTCGCCATCCCTGCTGCGCACGATGACGAGGTCGGAACTGCGCTCCAACAATTGACCCATGACGACGGTACCGTCTGTAAGGTAAACACGCGTATCTGGACCTCGCGACTGCTGTGCACTGAGCAGGGCGGGCTGACTGATGATGGACAGGGCGATGAGAAGGATGATCGCGTGATGCACGGAAAATGCCTCTTTCAGAATGAAGACGACGATGACTCTTCGCACCGCCGACTGGGCACCGGCGAGTACTGTAAGTACCTGTATCTGCTGGCAATATACGAGGCCCCCCAACTCTGTCAATACGACTGGTGAGACTGGACAAAGAAGGTATTCGGACAGCTACGGTTGCCGAAATCGAGTCGGCTCTGGGGCGTCGTGGTGCCATCGGACGACGCCTGCTGGCACTGCTCGAACAGGATGCTCGACCCGGTGTTCGCCGGCTGGCGGTGCGCGAACGAGGGCGTTGGCGAGGCCGTCAGGCAGAGCGTCGCCGAGCCCGGAAGATGCGAGATCTGGAGGACCGATTCCGTGCTGAGGGCGCGTTGCGACTGGCCGGTGTGGACGAGGTCGGTCGTGGTTGTCTGGCAGGACCGGTGGTGGCGGCTGCCGTCATTCTGCCGCACGAATTGGAGGGCCTGGACGAACTCGATGATTCGAAGGTTCTCGATAGGGACACCCGTATCCGCCTGCGAGAGCGCATCGTCGATGTTGCCCTCGACTGGTCCGTTGCCGCCGTCGGGGCGGCTGAGATCGACCGAATCAATATTCTGGAGGCCTCCATGCAGGCCATGCGCGAGGCGCTGAAAGCACTGCAGCCTGCACCCGACCGAGTCCTGGTCGATGGCAATCGGGCGCCGCAGAGTGGTCTACCGGAAACGACATTGATCCACGGCGACGCGAGGTCGGTGTCGATTGCGGCGGCATCTGTGCTTGCCAAGCAGCACCGAGACGCCATGATGATCGATTTCGACGCCCGATTCCCCGGGTACGGCTTCGCTAGCCATAAGGGATATGCCAGCGCCGAACATCGACAAGGTCTGATGCGTTTGGGCCCCTGCATCTTGCACCGGCGCTCTTTTCGGCCACTGGCTCAGCGTGACCAGATGCAACTGGACTTTGAAACAGCGCCACCCACCACCGGGGTTCTGGGAGAACGGGCAGCTGCAGATTATCTACAGGAAAAGGGCTACGGGATTCTGGCCCGTCGATACCGTGCAGTCGGCGGCGAGATCGATCTTGTGGTCAGCCGTGGTGACTGTCTCGTCTTCGTCGAGGTAAAGTCCTCTGACCGTCGACATGGACGACCAGAAGAGCGGGTTGACGTCGCCAAGCAACGGCGAATCGGACGGGCGGCGGCTCAATATATCGAGCGCGGCGTTGCCGGCACGACGGAGTTTCGTTTCGATGTTGTCGCTGTCGATCTGTCGCCGGGGGTGCCCCGGATCAATCACATCGAGGATGCCTTCGACGTCCCCACCCGATAGTTAGTCAGCTGCAGAAACCATCCTGATAAACGATCTGACCGGCGACGATGGTCGCTACGGCACGACCCACCAGATCCATGCCAACGAAGGGTGTATTCGTTGACTTGGAGCAGAAGGCGGCGGGGTCGACGGTCCAGCGGCATTCTGGATCCAGGATGGTGACGTCACCCACCGCCCCAGGCGTCAGCCGACCACCCGGCAGTCCCAGGATGCTGGCCGGGGCCCATGTCCACTTTTCCACCAACGTCGGCAGATCGAGTCGGCCCCCCTCCACCAGGATGGTCATCGACAATCCTATGGCGGTTTCCAGTCCGACGATGCCGAAGGGAGCTTGCTCCAGTGACAAAGCTTTTTCCTGCGCGGTGTGCGGGGCATGGTCGGTGGCGATCGTATCGATCGTGCCATCGGCGAGACCGGCCTTCATCGCTTCCACATCACCGTCACTGCGCAGTGGCGGGGCCATTTTCGCCATGGCTCCCTGGCGCTCAACCTCTTCATCAGTGAGGTAGAAATGGTGGGGAAGTACCTCGCAGGTGACGGGCAGCCCGTCGGCCTTGGCGGCGCGGACCAGGTCAACGGTGCCCGCCGTGCTGATATGAGCGATGTGCAGTGCGCCCCCCGTTTGGCGCACGAGTTCGATGTCGCGGGCAATCATGTCGTCTTCCGCCGCCGGTGGCATGCCTTTCACGCCGAGTCGTTGGGCGATGTCACCCGCATGCATACAGCCGCCATCGGAGATGGCGCGAAACTCCTCGTGTGGAAATATGGGTCGGCCGATCTGTTGGGAGATCTGCAAGGCCTGACGCATCAGCCTCTCGTCTTCCACAGGATCACCGTCGTCGGAGAAGGCGACGGCACCCGCCGTGGCCAGTTCCTGTAATGGTGCCAGCTGCTGGCCCCGTCGTCCACGGGTGATGCAGCCGATGACGTAGACCCGAACCTTGCCGTCCCTTTTCCCACGGCGAATCACGTCCTCCAGGTGGGGGACTTCATCCGGCGGTGGGTCGGTATTCGGCATGGCGGCGATGGCGGTAAACCCGCCGGCGGCAGCAGCAGAGGTGCCGCTGGCGATCGTCTCCTTGTGCTCGAATCCGGGGTCTCGCAGGTGTACGTGAGAATCGATGAAACCGGGTGTGACGACGAACCCAGTCGCATCGAGGTCTGTTACTCCCTCTGGCGCCGGCAGCGCGGTGCCGACGGCTTCGACGCAGCCATCGACGAGTAGAACGTCCGCCACCTGGTCCATGCCATTGGCAGGGTCGATGACTCGCCCTCCGGACAGCAGCAGACTACTCCCGGTCCGTCCGTGCATCTGCTGATTGCTCCTTCTGTATTGGTTGTGATGCCGGCACTCGCCGCCGCCGGAGCGCGCCCACGAAGCGGCACGCCTCGGCTCGCGTCAACAGCGAGGGTGCCTGCCATCCACGTAGGCGCAGGTCGAAGCTGAGGCGCAATGGCGCCGGTGGTTCGATGGTGGGTTGTTCATCCTCCCGTTGCCGCGAGGCTGACTCCAGGATCTGGCGGGTCGCCCCCTGCCAGCGTACCCGACCCTGGTCCATGACGCAGACCTGCGAGGCGAGTTCGGCGACGCGGTCCATATCGTGGCTCACGAGCACAACGCTGACGCCATCCGCTGCCAGCCGGGAGAGCAGGTCGGCAACGACGGCTTCATTTGCAGGATCGAGTCCGGCTGTCGGTTCGTCGAGTACGATCACCGTCGGCGCGATGGCGAGTACCCCGGCGATGGCCGCCCGGCGGCGCTCACCACCGCTGAGGGCCAGTGGCGGGCGAGTGCCAAAAGCGGTGATGGGTAAATCCACCTTGTTCAGGGCGTCGGTGGTACGGTGTTCTATCTCTTCTGCTGAGCAGCCGTGGTTCCGTGGGCCGAAGGCGACGTCGGCGGCGACGGTCTCCTCGAAGAGCTGGTCTTCCGGGAACTGGAATACGAGCCCCACCTCACGCCTGGCACCGCGCCCATCACCATCATTCCAGATGTCCTCGCCATCGAGACAGACGCGTCCGGATGTGGGGCGCAGCAGGCCGTTGAGGTGCTGCACGAGAGTTGTCTTGCCGGAGCCACTGGGTCCCACAAGGGCGGTGATTGATCCGGGGGGAATGGCGAGTTCTACATCCTGAAGGGCCATGATGGGATCCGGTACGCCGACACGATAGATATGGGTCAACCCCTCCACCGTCATTCGCGCAGCTCCCGAAGCAGGTTGGGATGCGACCTCGCAGGACGCCTCGAGTGGGGCCTCGAAGTCACGCACAAGCCAATCGCTCAGCTCTACCGGGTCAATGGCTTGTGCAGCACCTCCTCCGGCGGCGACGGCAACCTCGACGGCAAAGGGGGCGGCGAGACCTATCCGCCTAAGACTTGCGGGTTGACGGTAGATGTGGCGGGGTGTGCCATCGTCGACGAGCAGGCCCTCATGGAGTACGAGAATGCGCTCTGCCCGTGCCGCCTCCTCTGGCGATTGCGTGATGTGCAGCACGCCCAGGCCCTGCTGACACAGCTGCCCGACAAGGTCCATGAGTTCGGCCCGCGCCGTCGGGTCCAGCAGGGCTGTGGGCTCATCAAGGATCAGGAAATCAGGTTGCACGGCGACGGCGGCGGCCACGGCAAGACGCTGCCGCTCACCGCCGGACAGCAGATGGGGTGGATGGCTGCGGTAGTGGTCGAGATGAAAACGTCGGAGTATTTCCTCCACTCGGCGTCGCATCTGTGTCGGTTCGACGCCGTGATTTTCAAGTCCAAATGCGATATCCGTTTCCACAGTGGGTGCCACGAGCTGATCATCTGGATTCTGGAAGACCATGGCGACGCGCTGGCGGATTTCTGCCACTGAGTCCCGAGCCACTGTCACGCCGTCAACGCGCACGGCCCCGGAGGTAGGCGTCAACAGGCCGTTGAGGCACCGTGCCAGCGTGGTTTTGCCGGAACCATTGGCACCGATAAGCGCTGTCCACCGACCTGACTCGAGAGTGGCTTTAACGCCACGGAGGGCCGGGATGCCATTGGCGTGCACATACTCTAGCTGATCGATTTCGATCATTTTTTCTGGCTTGCGTCGATGACTGGCTCCGCCGTCGGGGACAGTCCATGGGAGAGTTCTCGTTGACACTCCGAAATCCCTCGGGTACCTTGGAATGACGACCCATCTAAGGGCGCAAGATTCGACGCGCCCGTCAAGGGACCGACGTCGGTGCGTCGCCCGGATCCACACAACCGGAGTAGCCCCACAGATGCTCAACGCCCTGTCCCGCCCGCTACGCTCGCTACTTTGGCTCGTCCCCCTCGTGGTTGTCGCTGGGGGTAGCGACAGTGACGATAGTGTCACGCTGGAGGGCCC
>DPVW01000130.1 GCA_003529325.1 Candidatus Latescibacterota bacterium
TCTTGGTGTCATCTGGGCTGTGTTGTCCGTCGCTGTAGTGGGTGGCATGATCTGGGGTGGCCTGAGGCTGTTGAAGGCCTGATACCGATAACTAGATAGATGTCGACTGTTTATGCGGCGCCAGAAGACGCCGTCCCAGAGCAACTGCAGTCGGGGCGCCAGTTCTATCGCGAGCAGCGCTGGGCTGAGGCGATCGAGATCCTCGCACAGGCGCTGGCGGAGACAGAGGACAACAGACCGCGTCTACGGGGTGAGGTGCTGTTTCTGCGTGGGATGGCTCAGGTGCAGGCAGGTGCCGAAGCCGAGGGCATCGAGGGTCTGGAGGCGGCCGCCACTGCTGGTTGGTTGGAGGCGCGATTTCAGTTGGCCTTGTTGTATGCACGGCAGGGGCGTCGCCGTGGCGCACTGCGGCAGCAGGCCATCGATCATCTCGAGCTCCTCATCGAGGCGGATGACAGTGATCCTTCCCTCGTCGCCGGTGGCGATCGAGTCGCTTTTGCGCTCGGCGGTCTGTACGCCGAAGGGGATGGCACGCATGACACGGAGTGCGCCATCGCCGCCTTCCGTCGTGGACTGGCACTCAATCCCCTTTCCGCCGCAGGTCACAACCATCTCGGTCAGTTGCTGATGCGCACGGACCAGCCGTTGAGTGCCCTCGGTGAATTCAAAGTTGCGTTACAGCTGGCCCCCGACTTCCGAGCCGCCCACTCCGATCTGGCGCGGCTCTTTTTCGAGCATGTCAAGCCCGCCGACCTTGCCGCCGAGTATGCCCACATCGTCGAGGAGTTTGAGGCGCGGGCACCCCAGGTGCTGGCCCGCCTGTCGCAGGAACTGGTGGAGTTGGGACGAGAGCAGGTCTATCGGGGGTTGTACACCAAGGGCCATCAGTTGAAGAATCTGATCGGCGTCGTTGGCAGTCGGCTGCGTCAAATCGCGCGCAAGCTGGCGCAGCCGACGCAGCCGTCCGCGGCGGATATGGTCGAAGCGGGTGAGGCTCTGCAGCAGCTTGAAGCCGAACATGAGCGCCTGTACGAAGAATGGGTCGGCTATCTGTCGGCGATGACGCCAGACCAGATCTACACGAGTCTCGTCGACGCCGCGCGTATTGTTCAGCGTGTCGCTGACGCTCTCGTCATCGACGGGGGGAGGGTGATTCCGGTTCGCGTTCAGCAAGGGGTGCCACGCATCGAAGCCGACGAGCGACTGGTGCGTGAGGCCGTGACGAATCTGTGCGTCAATGCCCTGGACGCCGTCTCTTCGGCTGAGGCGCCGGGTCAGGTCGCTCTTGGTGTCGGCTATGATGACCCCGCAGGGGTCGTCTACATCGAAGTTGAGGACGACGGGGTGGGCATTCCCGAGGAACTTCTCGAGCACATTTTTGATCCCGGATACACGACCAAGGACCATGGCAATGGCTACGGCCTCGCCATTGCACGGCGTATCGCCCAGGCCCACCACGGGGAGTTGCGGGTCAAGAGTCGGGTTGGGCATGGCACGGTCTTTCGTTTCGATCTACCCGTGAACTTCGACGCCGACACCCCCGACAACCTCGCAGGGAGTGCCTTGTGAGCGCCGGTGGACGGGTTCTGATCGCCGATGATCAGCGCGAGGTCCGTGACCTGCTCGCCGACAAACTGCGGGCGCGTGGCAAGCAGACTGAGGTCTTCTCCTCGGGACGCGAACTGCTGAGCCAGATCGAGGCCGATGGCGAAGCCGTCGAGCTCGTCGTCCTCGATCTGGACTTTGGCGTCGGCGAACCGGATGGTCTGGAGATTCTGCAACAACTGCGCAGTCTCCGCCCGAATCTTCCCGTCATCATTCTCACCGGCAAGGGCAGCGTGGACAGTGCCGTCGCTGCGGTACAGGGGGGCGCCGCCGACTTCATCGAGAAGGACCTGTTCGTCGAGGACAAACTCGAGCTGAGTATGGAAAAGGTGGAGCGCATGCTCCATGTCCTGCGTGAGAATGCGCGGCTGCAGGCGGAGAACGATGCCCTCGGGGCGGAGAATGAGGCACTGGGTGCACAGAACGTCTTCTACCGTTCTGAGCTTGGGAGCCGTTATCGTATCGTCAGCGTCAGTCCCAAAGTCGAGACCATTCTCCAGCAGGTGGAGCAGATCGCCTCGATCCCGCGTCCTGTGCTCGTGCGCGGCGAACGGGGTACCGGTAAGGAACTGATCGCTGCCGCCCTGCATTATGGTGGGGTGCGTGCCGAACGTCCCTTCGTCAAGTTGAACTGTGCAGCCTTGTCCGAAACCTTGCTTGAATCGGAACTGTTCGGTCATGAAAAAGGTGCCTTTACCGGCGCCAGTGACACTCGGCGTGGGCGCTTCGAGACCGCTGATGGTGGGACCCTGTTTCTCGACGAGATCGGCAACACGTCGTTGGAGTTTCAGCAGAACCTGTTGCGGGTCCTCGAATACCAGGAGTTCGAACGCATCGGTGGCAATCGCACGATCAAGGTCGATGTGCGTGTCGTGGCGGCGACGAACACCGATCTGGAAGCCGAGATCAGTGCTGGCCGCTTCCGCGCCGATCTCTACGATCGTCTGCGCTTCACCGAAGTCCAGTTGCCACCGTTGCGCGATCGACGGGAGGATATCCGGCCATTGGTGGATCACTTTGCCCGTGAGTTGGCCAGTGAAGTGCCGTCGATTCCGCTACGGGTCTTCGGCAACGAAGCGCTGACGATGATGGAAGCCTATGGCTGGCCGGGCAACGTGCGGGAGCTGAAATTTGCCGTCGAGCGGGCCCTGTGTGTGGCGCAAGGGGAGATCGTCACAGCCGTCGATCTGCCACCTGAAGTGGGTGGCCAGTCACAGGATGGGAACCAGGCCACAAGCGGGACGTTTGATGAGCAGATGACGGCCATCGAAC
>DPVW01000254.1:0-146 GCA_003529325.1 Candidatus Latescibacterota bacterium
TGGGATTGGCGGTGGCCGCCGTCTCTATCTAAAGCGCGAAGATCTCAACCAGACGGGGGCGCACAAGCTCAACAACGTCGTCGGCCAGGGCCTGCTCGTACAGCGTATGGGCAAGAAGCGTGTCATCGCCGAGACCGGCGCCGGCC
>DPVW01000254.1:451-2464 GCA_003529325.1 Candidatus Latescibacterota bacterium
CGAGACCGGCGCCGGCCAGCATGGCGTGGCGACGGCGACGATGGCGGCCCGTTTCGGCTTCGATTGCACGATCTATATGGGTGCTGTCGATGTGGCACGACAACGACCGAATGTGTTCTGGATGGAGCAACTCGGCGCCACGGTGGTTGCCGTCGAAGACGGCTCAGCGACCCTGAAAGATGCCATCAACGAGGCCCTCCGTGATTGGGCCAACTCCATGGAGGATACGCACTACGTCCTGGGCACCGCCTGTGGCCCGCATCCTTTTCCGACAATGGTCGCCTGGTTGCAGCGCATCATCGGCGAAGAGGCACGGGCGCAGATGCTGGAGCAGGAGGGACGTCTACCCGATCGAGTCTACGCCTGCGTCGGTGGGGGCTCGAATGCGACGGGCATGTTTCTCGAGTTTCTCGGCGATGACGAGGTGGAACTCGTCGGTGTCGAAGCGGGGGGCCATGGAATCCCCACGGGAAGGCACGCCGCCCGACTCGTCGGCGGGGATGGGTCCCCTGGTGTCGCCCAAGGTTACAAGACCTACTTCTTGCAGGACGACGACGGGCAGATGCGGCATACACATTCGGTATCGGCAGGTCTCGACTACGTTGGTGTCAGCCCCATCCTGGCACATCTGTACGAGACAGGGCGCGTTCGCTTCGAGTCGGCTACAGACGAAGAGGTTATCGCCGCGATGCGTCAGTTGATGCGCTCTGAGGGGATCATCGGCGCCCTCGAGAGTGCCCATGCCGTCGCAGGAGCCTTGAGCGAAGCGGCTTCGACGCCCGAAGGCAGTCTCATCCTCATCAATCTCTCCGGCCGCGGCGACAAGGACATCTTCACCATCGGGGACGCTCTCGGCGACGAACGTTGGGTTCGATTCCTGAAGGAGAAGGCGGCGACGCTGTGAGCGGCCTTCAGGCGTATGTGCAACAGCGGTTGGCCAGCGGCGAGCGGCAGATCCTTCTGATGACCCACCTCGTCGTCGGGTATCCCTCCCTCGACGCGAATCGCACCATGCTGAAGATCATGGCCACCAACGACGTCGATCTCGTCGAACTGCAGATGCCTTTCAGTGAACCGGTTGCCGACGGTCCGATCTTCGTGCGGGCCAACCAGGAGGCGCTGGCAGCGGGGCTGAGGGTTGACGACTACTTCGAGTTTTTTTCCGAAGCCGGTGAGCTCTGTTCCTTCCCGCGCCTGTTCATGGGGTATTACAACACTGCCTTCCGCCTCGGTCACCAGACATTCTGCACACGACTCGCCAAGGCCGGTGCCGCAGGATACATCCTGCCCGATCTGCCGTGGGAGGAATACGGTGACCTGGGGGTCACCAGTGAACGCCACCAACTCGAGTCGATCCTGCTGATGACTCCGACGAATACCGCCGAGCGTCTGCAGGGACTGGGGGCGCGGGCCCGTGGTTTCGTGTATGCCGTCGCCCGCAAAGGTGTCACTGGCGAGGTGACAGAATTCGAAGCGGATCTGTACGAGTTTCTCGACCGATGCCGCGGGGCGACGGACTTGCCACTGGCCCTGGGATTCGGCCTGCGTGACGGCGAGGACCTGCGCAAACTGCACGGGCGTGTCGAAATCGGCATTGTCGGTTCAGCCCTGCTCAGCGCTTGGGAAGAGGGTGGGGAGCGCGCCTACGGTGCCCTCATCGAGAGTCTGGCCACCGCCCGTTGATGAAGGTGCTTCGGCTCTTTTTCCTGCTCCCAGCAAGTGCCCTCGCAATCCATGCCCAGCAAGAGGCGTATCCGCCTGGGACCTTCCAGCTGACAGCAGAGATCGACCTGCACCTGCAGCCGACGCGCCTGAGCGTGCCCTACGGCTACACGAGTAATACGCGCCCGGCAGATCACAGTATCACCCTCAATCTGCCTCCGGGTTTCCGCGTGCGCCCTGCGACCTCTGTCGCTCTGAAAATCCCTTCTCCGGTAGTACGATGGACGCCCTGCCACCGACTCCTGAATGGGGGAGCGTCCTGCAATTTAATCTCGATGGCTCCGGGCGTCG
>DPVW01000254.1:2781-6818 GCA_003529325.1 Candidatus Latescibacterota bacterium
GCTCCGGGCGTCGTATCTACGCGCGGGGCATGCGCAATACGGTGGGGCTCACGTTGCACCCGGTGACCAATGAACTGTGGGCACGCACAACGGTCACGATCGTGAGGGCCCCCATCTGCCGCCGGAGTAGATCGATATCATTCCTGACGGCGGGTTCATGGGCTTTCCCTTCGTCTACGGGTACCAGGTGCCCGTCAACTTCAACGTGCAACTGTATCAGGACGTGGTCATTCTGCCACTGTCACGGCAGGACAGTTTGCTGATCCAGAGTCAGCGGCGACCGGTGGCACTGGTGCCTGCCCATCTGGCGCCCATGGGGATTCACTTCTATACGGGCGATCTTTTTCCTGCCCAATATCATAACGCTGCCTTCGTCGCAATTCGGGGTGGCCAGACCCGTGGCAATCTCGCTCGGGTTCCTGGCTTCAAGGTGGTGGCGCTGTATGCAGAAGCGGTTGGCTGATTTCGTCACCGGTTTCGGCATCGATCCCGAGGGCAGCACGGTCTGGGGAAAACCGGTGGGCATCACCTCCGATCCCGCCGGAAATCTCTACATCAGCAGCGATCAGGTAACCAACGCCGTGTTCCGCATTGAGCCGGGCCCTCTCGTCGGCGCTTTCGAGCACAACCTGCCGAATACCGTCGCCAATGGCAGTGACCTGCCATTCCGTGCCGCCGTCACGCTGAGTCGCTTTTCATCGTCAGACCTAGCGCCGACGGTCACAGCGGACCTGAGTTCTTTGGGCGGTTCTGCGAGAGAGCCTTTCGCGGCAGTAGATGGAGGAGGTTATCGACTTGAATTTCCCATGAAGATCGACGGTCCCGTCGGCGCACATCCGCTGATCGTTCGAGTCGAACAGGTCGCGGACGGGCAGACGAACGAGCTGAAATTCAACCGTCAACTCGTCGTGCTTCCTGCTGTCGATGTGGCGATCTATGATGATGACAGGCCGGCCCCAGGGTGGCATGTAGAGACCGAGACGGGTGCGCTTTGCACTCGATGCCGATGGCGCGGGGAGGCAGGCATTTCAGGTGGCACTGGAAACCTTTGGTGGCACCTGGGGCGCTGGTTTTGTCACCGCCGAGCCCGTGGACGCCCTGGGGTACGCCAGTCTCGCCTTTGCCTTTCGCGCCGACGCCGTAGAACCGACGTCTGTACCACGGCTGCTTGTGCGTCTCAACGGCCTGCTGGTGGATCTGATCCGGGGGGCCGATGCGTATCGGATCGACTTCGCGGAGCCGGACTGGCAGATCATCGAGATCCCCCTGCAGGAGTTCACGCTGGTGACGGGGGGCACTCAAGGTATCCTGCCCCGGGTCGAGCCGGTACTGGAGATCGACGCCGTGCACTTCATCGGCAACCTGACAGGCACCTTCCGACTCGATGATGTTCGGGTCGTGACAGCGGTAAAGGCGGCGCCGCCATCAACGCTGGTGCGCGAGCCAGAGGCTGGCCAGTTTCCGGCGGCATTCGAACTGGCGCAGAACTACCCCAATCCTTTCAACGCGGAGACCGTGATCCGTTACAGCCTGGCGGCACGCGCAGCGGTGCACGTGTCGGTATACAATCTGGCCGGTCAGCGGCTGTTGACTCTGGTGGATGGGGAACGCCCGGCGGGGACCCACACCATTACCTGGGATGGCAGAGACGAAGGGGGGGCGAGTCGTTGCCTCCGGAGTTTATCTATACCACATCGAGGTCGAACAAGGGTTTTCTCAGATGCGGAAGATGTTGTTGCTGCGTTAGCAGCCTGTTGCTGAGCCCTGCGGGCTACGGCCGGCCCTTTCGACCGGTGCCCGAAATGCCTCGGCCTCTCGCCATCAGAGCGACTTTATCAGCGGACTGCTAAGCGCCTGGGCGCCTTTTTCGTCCAGACGCTTTAGTCCTTCTGCTTTGCCACCCCCTGCAGGTATTGCCAGTAGTCGCACTTGGCGGGGTAGCTGTCGATGAGGGCTTCGAAACCGGCGCGGTCGACGAAGCCCTGATCATAGGCGATCTCCTCGAGACAGGCGATCTTCAGACCCTGGCGTTTCTCGATGGCTTCGATAAAGCTGCTCGCTTCCTGCAGACTACCCGGTGTGCCCGTGTCGAGCCAGGCGATGCCACGGCCGAGCTGTTCCACCCGCAGATCTCCTCGTTCCAGATATGTGCGATTGACGTCGGTGATCTCCAACTCGCCGCGAGCTGAGGGTTTCAGATTCTTCGTCACCTCCACCACATCGCCATCGTAGATGTAGAGTCCGGGGACGGCGTAGTTCGATTTCGGCTGTGCCGGCTTTTCTTCTATCCCCAGAACTCGACCGTCAGCGTCGAACTCGATGACGCCGAAGTCCTCCGGGTTCGACACATAATAACCGAAGATGAGTCCGCCTCCAGAGAAATCTCGCGCCGCCCGCACGAAGCCGGTGTCGCCATAGAAGAAGTCACCATAGAAGACGTTGTCACCCAGCACCAACGATACGTTGTCACCGGCTAGAAATTCCTCCGCCAACAAGAAGGCCTGGGCGATGCCTTCGGGTTTGGCCTGCTCGATGTAGGTGAACTCCACACCGAGGGAGGTTCCGTCGCCGAGAAAATTGCGGATGATGGGCAGGTCCCGTGGCGTCGAGATGATGCAGATCTCGCGAATCCCGCCCAGCATCAGGATGGACAGGGGGTAACAGATCATCGGCTTGTCGTAGACGGGCAGCAGCTGCTTGCACACCACCCGCGTAAGTGGTACCAGGCGCGTGCCGAGACCACCGGCCAACACGATTCCCTTCATACTGCTGTCTCCCTCTTTGTTCCTGCTGACATCGATCAGTCCATCCAGAGACCGCCGTTGACATCGACGATCTCCCCGGTGATGTGGCGGGCCTCTTCGGAGGCTAAAAACAGGGCGGCGTGGGCGACATCTTCCGCCAGGCCTTTTTCGCCCAGTGGGATCTGTTTCGTGAGTTCGAGGTGAACGTCAGAGCCCATGCTGCGAACCATGTCGGTATCGATGACGCCAGGCGCCAGCGCGTTGACCCGTACCCCAAAGGGGGCCATCACCTTCGCCAGGTGCACGGTGAGGGCGGAGACCCCCGCCTTGGCGGCGCCATAGGGAGGGGCAGCGGCGACACCCCCCGTCTTGGCTGCCAGGGAGGACAGGTTGACGATGGCGCCGGTGCCCCGGTCGCGCATATGGGGCAGCACTGCCTGAGCACAGAAGAACACGCCCTTCAGGTTGATATCAATCATGCGGTCCCACTCCTGCTCGGTACAGTCGAAGGCCGTGGTGTGGCGTACGAAGCCGGCATTGTTGACGAGGATATCGAGCTGTCCCAATTCATCGATGAGGTCCTCGATGCCCCTGCGGCTGGCAGCGACATCGGCGACATCGATGCGGGCTGCCAGGTGGGCACCAGCAGCGGCGCTGCCAAGGGTGGCGGCGGCAGTGGTAACGCCTTCTTCGTCAATGTCCGTCAAGGCCAGGCGAGCACCCTCTGCAGCAAAGCGCTGACCGATGGCATAACCGATGCCGCGGGCAGCGCCGGTGATCAGGGCGGTGCGTCCTGCAAGTCGATTTCCCAACACTCTACTCACTCCTCCCAGTGAAACTACAACACCAACAGCATGGCCAGCGCCCCAAGAGCCGCACCCAGGGCTGCGCCACGTCCGAGTCGCTCCTTCCACCAGAAGTGGGCGGACGCAGCATCCAGCAACACGGCGATGCAGCCGGTCACCGGGAAGAACAGGGTCCCGTCGAGACCGCTGAGCACGCTGAGAGATGTGCCCAGAGCCGCGAGATTGAACAAGCCGATACCGACACCCATGCGCAGGTCCCGTGCCCGTGGACGGCGTCGCTGACCCAGCACGACGACACTGCCCAACAGGCCCGCCGTTGCGGCACACGTCATCAGCACGGTAAGACGCTGCTCGTCGAGGCCGGCATAATGCACCCAGCGCAGACAGACCTGACCGAAGGCCTGGCAACCGAATACGGCGACCCCCGTGAACACGGCGGCGACGGTGCTCAGGCTGTGACCGACCGGGCTGCCACCCACCGAGGCTC